>JAGBAK010000065.1 GCA_017938985.1 Clostridia bacterium | reverse complement strand
CATTAATTACCCCGACGCTCAGGCTGTTCAGAAGCAGCTTGACGAACTTATTAAAAAGCCGATTTATTCAATCGCTCCCGACGCTCTCAAGAGATACGAGGAAGAGTATTTTGACAAGAAATGCGCAAAGTCAAAGGCTATGATTGAAGAAGCGAAGCAGATCATCCCCGGCGGTGTTCAGCATAACCTTGCTTTCAACTATCCTTTCCCCCTTGTTTTCACAAAGGCTGAAGGCGCATATCTTTATGACCTTGACGGTAACAGATATTTCGACTTCCTTCAGGCAGGCGGCCCCACCGTTCTCGGCAGCAATCCTCCTGCAGTTCGTGAAAAGGTTATTGAACTTCTCAACACCTGCGGTCCTTCAACAGGTCTTTTCCACGAATATGAATATAAGCTCGGCAAGAAGATTGCTGACCTTATTCCCAACGTTGATATGTTCCGTATGCTCGGTTCAGGTACAGAAGCTTGTATGACAGCTATCCGTGTTGCTCGTCTTGCAACAGGTAAGAAAAAGATTCTTAAAATGGGCGGCGCATACCACGGCTGGTCAGATCAGCTTGGTTACGGTATCCGTGTTCCCGGTTCAAAGTGGACTCAGGCAACAGGCGTTCCGCTGTTCTGCTTCAAGGATACAGAAGAATTCTTCCCCGGCGACCTCAACGACCTTGAAAGAAAGCTCAAGGCAAACAGACTCAAGGGCGGCACAGCTGCCGTTATGCTTGAACCCGTTGGTCCCGAAAGCGGTACAAGACCCGTTGACAAGAACTTCTGCAAGGGCGTTGAAACCCTTTGCCGCAAGTACGGCGCACTTCTCATCTTTGACGAAGTTGTTACAGCTTTCCGCGTAAGCATGAACGGTGCTCAGGGTTACTTCGGCTGCTCACCCGACCTCACCATCTTCGGTAAGGTTATGGCAGGCGGTTATCCCGGTGCAGGCGGTCTCGGCGGTAAGAGAGAGTATATGAAGTATCTCGGCGCAGGTCTTGACGATACAGGCAAGAAGATCAAGAAGGCATTCTGCGGCGGTACAATGAGCGCTAACCCCCTCAGCTGCGTTGCAGGTTACACAATGCTCGAAGAAATGGAAAAAGCTGACGCTTGCTACAAGGCAGCTCAGATGGGTGACAGAATCACAGCAGGTCTTCAGGAAATCATCAAGAAGCGTGATCTTCCCTTCGTAGCTTTCAACCAGGGTTCAATCTGCCACCTCGAAACAGTCGGTACTCTTAACTTCTCCATCAACTGGAAGAAGCCTTGGGGCATCCCCGGCGTTCTCAGCGCAACATCCGCACGCAAGAAGGAAATGACTCATATGGGCGCTGCTTATATGGCAGAAGGTCTTGTAACTCTTGCAGGCAGCCGTCTTTACACAAGCGCTGCTTACACACCCGAAATGATTGACGAAGCTCTTGCAGCATTTGACAGAGTATTCGAAAACATCGTTTGCCTTGAGAAATAATTAAGGCTCAACATAAAACAATACGGGAGGCGGATTTCCGCTTCCCGATTCTCCGAAAGGAAACATAAAAATGGATGTTTTAACCGCTAAAAAACTCGTCATTGCAGCCGGCGAAAAGCTTGTTGCAACAGGTCTTATTGCAAGAACCTGGGGTAACGTAAGCTGCCGTGTTGACGAAAAAACTTTTGTTATCACTCCCAGCGGCAAGTCATATATCGGTCTTACTCCCGATGATATTGTTGAGGTTGCAGTTGAAACCCTTGAATGGGGCGGCAGCGTTAAACCCTCATCAGAAAAAGGCATCCATGCCGAGGTTTATAAGGCATATCCCGAAGCAGGTTTTGTTATCCACACCCACCAGAAGGTCGCTTCCGTTATCAGCACACTTTCAGAGGGTATTGACAAAATTACGGGCGAAGCTGAAAAGCTTATCGGCAGCAAGGTGCTTATCGGTTCATACGGTCTGCCCGGCACAAAGAAGCTCAGAAAAGGCGTAACAAACGCTCTTCATATGTCTCCCTCAAAGGCTGTTATTATGGCTCACCACGGCGCTCTTTGCTTTGGTAAGGACAGCGATGAGGCTTTTGATGTTGCCAATATGCTTGAAAACGTTTGCACAGATTATATTCTTGAAAACGCAAAAGAAAAGCTCGGCATAAAAGCAGACACACTTGATGATTTTTGTTCAAAAATGGCAGATATGCTTGCCAAAAATAAAAAAACAGTTGAAATTGATAAATCGTTGATATATAATAGTACCTACGATAGAGAGAACGGAAAAATCATCTTCACAAACGAAGCTGACGGTTCCGAAATCTCTATGGATATCATAACTTGTGAGTGCACAGGCGCACTTGGCGGCTCTGCTCTTGCACACCGCAACGTTTATCTTTCAAACTCAAAATTCAACCATATTATTCATAACACGTCAAGCGAAGTTGTGGCTGTTTCAAGGCTCCATAAGCCGATGAAGCCCTTGCTTGATGACTTTGCTCAGATTTGCGGCACCAAGGTTAAATGCGCAACCGAGGATAATTGCGGCAGAAAAATCAAAGGCAAAAACGCAGTTCTCCTCAAGGATAAGGGTGCGCTTTGCTGCGGCTCCGTTGAGGGCGACGCACAGGCCGTTGATATGATTATGAGCAAAAGTGCCCTCGCTCTTCTTGGTTCAAAGGTATTCGGCAAAGCAAAGGAAATCAATCCTGTCGAAGCCAAGCTTATGAGAGTTGTTTATCTTCTTAAGTATTCCAAGAAAGCAAACCAATAATTTAAACCACTACCATCTTTTGTCCCCCCCGTTTTATACGAGAAAAATCCGAGGAAGAGATACACTCTCTTACCTCGGCTTTTTCTTTTTTTGCCTCATAGGCACAAAATATTACGCACATTCAACCGTTTTCGCATCTCGAAATACCCTTGTATTCCTTCGATGCAGAAAACGGCTGACTGCACGAAAAAACGAAAGTAAAATCCGGATTACAGGAGATAAAATCACGCGTGTATTATATAATTACAAAGAATGAATTATTGGCGTTTTTGTTGACATTAAGTAAAGCTTTTAGTAGAATTAAAATGTATAATTATATATAAAAGGGTGATCAAAATGACATCAAACGAAATCTTTTATGAACAGAGTGCTCCCGGCAGACTTTCAGTAATTTTCAATGACCCCAAGTACTACGATGAAAGCGGTTTCAGAATGCTTGAAAGCCAATTCGGCAGAGGTTTTGTTCCCTGCAAAAAATCTGCTGCCGACGGTATAATTACAATTGACTATATGCTTTCACAGTATGCAAGTCTTTATGACCTTCTGCCCTATATGAAGCCTGCAATGTTCAGAAACGTTGTCATCAGCCTTCTGGATAAAATCAAGATTTTTCGTGAGATTCCTCTTCTTAAGTGCGAGAATTCATATCTTTCTGTTGACAGAATTTTCATCGACACATCAAGATATGAAGCGTATCTTGTTTATCTGCCTCTGAAAGCAGAGGGAGATGAGGATTGCCTTCCCTATTTTGAGAAGAAGTTGAAGGATAACCTCGTAAAGATTTACAACGTATATCAGAACGTTCAGGACCCTGCAAACGCAAATCTTATTGCTCAGCTTTCAGGTGCAGCCGCATATCCTCCCGTAACACCTCCCGTTACTCCTCCTGTGGCACCTCCTGTTACTCCTCCAGTAACACCGACTTACGGCGCAGGCAGTTTTGTTCTTTGCAGCAAGGGCGCAACACCTGACATTGAGATAAACAAAGATGAATTTGTTATCGGCAAGAGCCAGCAGAGAGCTGACGGTGTTGTCATAGGCAGCAACCTTGTAAGCCGTGTTCATTGCAAGGCAGTTATCAGAAACGGTGAGTGCTCAATAGTTGACCTCAACAGTCTCAACGGTACTTTCATCAACGGAAACAAGCTTGTTCCGGGCGCAGAATACAGAATTGCAGACGGCGCAGTGTTATCTGTTGCAGACGTTCAGTTTGTTTTCAGAAAAAGATAAGCAGGTGAATCAATGAAATTGTTTGGCAACGGCATAACTGACACAGGACGGGTAAAGCAAGTCAACCAGGATTCATTGTTTTATGCTGTTTCGGATGACGGAAAGTCAGGCATTTTTGCCGTTGCAGACGGAGTCGGCGGTCTTGAATTCGGCGAAGTTGCAAGCTCCGGTGCAACAGAACATATTGAAAAATGGTGGCAGAGCTTCAACACGTCGGATTTTGCTGCGGACAGCGAAAAAATTGCAGACAGCTTATCGGAGCTGGTTTTTGCGGTTAACAGTGATATTTATGCCTTCAACGAGGCAAATCAGACAAAATCTGCAACAACGCTTTCGCTTCTTCTGCTCTACGGTAACAGTTATTGCATAGTCCACGTTGGCGACTCAAGAATTTATGCCTGCGTCAGAGAAGAAAAAAAGATATATCAGCTCACAAAAGACCATTCGAGAGATATTGTTGTTGAGCGTGACGGACGAAAGATGATTCGCTCCGCCCTGACGGACGGCATCGGCTACAAGCAAAGCATAAAATGCGATTTGAGCTTCGGTCAACTTAACAGCTCCGTGAGCGGATTTTTGATATGCAGCGACGGTGTTTACAAAAAGCAGAACGAGAAACGGATTGAAGATATTTTGTTTGCCGATGAAACCAATGCCTGTTCCAACCTGATTCTCGGAGCAAAGCAGGTGGGCGAAAACGATAACATTACTGCGGCATACGTAAGTATTGATTATATGCTATGATTCAAATAATACTACAAAGAATTATGAGGTGATTGTATGTTTTGTCCTAAGTGCGGCGCTCAGGTTAAAGCGGACGATGCAATCTGCGGCAACTGCGGCTTCCCGCAAAAGGTAAGAAACGGTGAAGAAAAAACGGAAATCTCAAACACCTTTGATGATAACAAAACTGTGGCGTTCAACAACGGCAACGCGGCTGAGTCAATTGCTGACGAATCGGTTACAGATATTGACAAAACGGTGGCGGCTGCAGATTTCGGATTTGCACCGCAAAACGTGGCAGGTGAAGCACTTAAAACCGAAGTTCCCGTTGTTCCGAATGCGGCACCTTCTGCGGTTCCCGTTCCTCCGGTAACGCCCGCGGCTCAGCCTCCTGTACCCAAAGAGAAAAAGTCGGTGAAGATTAACAAGAAAAAGATAATCGGTGCAATTGTGACTGTGGTTGTTATTGCTGCGGCAGCGGTTGCGGCGTGGCTTGCAGCAACTCATTTTATGAGTCAGAATGCTATGCAGATAAGCGGCGGTTTTGAACAGGAACTTCAGCTTGGTAAAAAATATCTTAAGGATATGAATTACGAAAAGGCTTTGCTTGCTTACGAAAATGCCATTGAAATCAACGAAAACAGTGCGGAGGCTCAATACGGCTACGCAAGAGCAAACGCAGGCTTGCTTGAATACGGCAAGGCAGAGGAAGCTTACAAAAAAGCAATCAGCCTTGACGAAATGTATGCCGACGCTTATAACGGCTTGATCGAGCTTTATATTCAGCAGGACAGCGAAGAAAATCCCACTGCGGATAAGGCCAAGGCACTTGTTGACAAGGCGATAAACGAAAAGAAAACCAACGACCCGGTTCTTGTTGAGAAATATCACGGAATGAACCCCGAAAAGCCGTCAACCAACGTTGACCCCCAGAACTATAACGACGGCGCACGCTATGCCGTTGCTCTTTCGGATAAATACGGCGGAGCGATTTACTATACGCACGAATATTCGGGTGCAGACAGCGGATACGGATATGAGCTTACCCCAAAGGTTTATTCGGAACCCATCGTTCTTCAGAACGGCAGAAACGTTATTAAGGCTTACGTTGTCAGCTCCTACGGCTTCACAAGCGAGAGCGCAACGTTTGAATATAACATCAACAGAACCGACACACCGCTGACCTTTGTTGATCCTGTTGTTGAAAGCGCAGTCAGATCGGCTATCGGCAAGAATTACGGCGAAATTTATGACGATGAGGTTGCAACAATCACAGAGTTATCAATTGTCGGTTCACATTACACAGACCAGAATTCAACGTTTACGCAGACAGAATATTTTATCGGCAGCGGTTACGGCAGTTCATATCAGGGCAACATCACAAATCTTTCGGACCTCAGATATATGCCTTTCCTCAACACTCTCAACATAAGCTTCCAGCAGGATCTCGACATTTCAACTCTTGCGGGTTGCGATTATCTTGAAAATCTTTCGCTTATCAACGTTAACCTTACGTCTGTTGATAAGATTGCAAACCTCAAATATCTCAAAAAGCTCTGTCTCGGCTGGAACAACGTAACGGATATCAGCGCTCTCGGCTCACTCACAGAGCTGACGCATCTTGGCGTATGGGGCAACAAGATTACAGATATTTCTGTTGTTTCAAAGCTTACAAAGCTTGAATATCTTGACGTTTCAGATAACAGCGTAAGTGATATTTCGGCGGTGTCAGGTCTTGCCGAGCTTGTTGAATTCTGGGCATACGGCAACAGAATCAGCAATTTTGCTCCGCTTGTCAGTCTCAACAAACTCAAAGTGCTTATGATAAGCGGCAACCCTGTCGGTGATATGGCAGACCTCAGAAAGGTTTATCCCAGACTCACCAAGGTTGATATTCAGATAGTCTGAAAGGAGGGGCACAAATGAACGCTTTAACTGAATTTATAAAAAATAATCCGACAGCTTTATTCAATTTTGTTTTGCTCGGTGCGGGCGTATTGCTGCTCCTTTTCGGCTTGATTTCATTGATTGTCACGTTTGCTAAAAAATCACATCTTTTCAAAAGAATTGTTGCAGGTATCCTTGTTGTTGCAGGCTTGACTTCGTCGGTTATCTGCGCATTCAACGTCAAATCGGTCTATGATCTTACAGAACAGCAGAACTACGTTGCCTGTGAGCTTCTTGAACTTGAAAGCTTCGAAGCAGGCAGAGATATGGCCGAACAGGCAAACGAAAGAGTCAACAACGAAAATTCTGCAAAAATCATCTCACTCAGCCTCGGTCTTTCGGGCGACGCAAAACTCTGCTCAAAGGTTGCAACCGAATTCGGCAGAATTTACCCTGACAGTGAGGGGCTTGAAACCATAGCAAAGCTCAGCGACGATTATAAAAAGGCAGGCGAAAATGCTGATTTTGAAAAATACAGCAAAGAGCTTGAAGAAATACTTGATGACGTAAAGAGTGACCTCAAGCCTGCCGATGAAGATTCGGCAGAAAGCGTGGCTGAGGCTCTTGCTGCTCTTGAAAAAGGCGAAAACTATATTGATGAAGACGGTGAAGAGCGCAACGGCATAAAGCAGGCTTCAAAAATTGCAGAGGACCTTGACCAGGATGATCCCCTTACTCTTCAGCTTCAGGCAAAAATCGCAGGAGAAAAGGGCGACGAAGAGGAAGCTTTCAAATATCTTGAAAAGCTTGTCAAAAAGGATGCAACAACCTCAAACAAGGTTGCTTTTGCAGCAGCGGCAATAAACGGCGGATATACTGACAAGGATTCAGAGGCAGAAAAGAAAGTTTACAAGGATAAGATTGAAAAGCTTAACAAAGATATAGATAAGCTTGAAAAAAAGAAAGACAAGGCGAGCGAGGACGAAGAGGCGGAATACGACAGCCGGATCGCCGAAAAAGAAGCTCAGATTTCTTCGCTTAAAGATACAATCAAAAACATTGACCTCATCAAGGCGATAAACTTTGTCACATCTTTCCTGAGTGAAATCGATTCAACTGCGGTCAATACAATACTTGCAGAAATCTATTATCTTATGGATAACGAAATCAAGGCTGAAGAATATTCGTCAAAAATTTTTGCAGCTAATCTTACAACCGATATCAACGAGCGTCTGACGGTTGACGTTATAAGAATTGTTGAGCATCACGATGAATACGGTATGGCAGAGGGTGAGGACGGCGTTCAGTCAAAAATCAACAACCTTGTTGCCAAAGCTCATATGGGACGTGCCGATTACGGCTCATCCGATGAAGAAACAGGCGAAAACTTCTTAACGTTCCTTGGCAAAAACATTAACAGCGCAGTCAACGCAATTAAAATCGGTGACGTAACAACCGTTGACCTTGAAAACTTTGAGGTTTCGGTTAACATTTCAAGAGAAAATCTCAACGGCGTACCCTACACCAAAGAAGATTTTGCAATTTTTGATATGGGCGTTCAGGTAACCGATTATGAAATGGTGACCAATTCAGGCAACAAAACCTCCGTTTGCCTTGTTTTCGATAACAGCGGCAGTATGAGCGGCACCAACATCGAAAGAGCAAAAGAGGCAGTTACGGGCTTCATTGCAAACGTTAATCAAAACGTTGAGGTCGGTCTTGTAAGATTTGACGACAGCGCTGAAATCTTGTGTGACGTAACGTCGTCAACAGGTCAGGTAACAAAGGCGGCAATGAACCTTTATGATGACGGCGGAACAGATATTCCCGGCGGTCTGAATATGGGCATTGAGGCTCTCAAAAACGAAACGGGCAACAAAATCATTGTTCTGCTTACTGACGGTGAAGACGGCAATTCAGGTGCAATGCCTGCCACCATTGAAAGACTTAAGCAGGAAGGTATAGTTGTTTATTCCGTAGGCTTCGGCAGTGCGGAAGCAGACTACCTCGGCAACATTTCAAGCCAGACCGGAGGTCAGCTTATGTATGCACAGAATCCCGAAGACCTTCAGGAAATGTACAGAATAATAAACGGCTTTATCAGCAACGATTATACGTTCACGTTCAAAACGTCTGCTGACACCGATTCGCTTGAAAGAACCGTCAAAATTGTTATGCCTGACGGATATTATGATGAAATTGATTACACGGTAGGTCTTTCAAAGGAAGAAATTGACCTTATTATCAATTCTGCACCCAGATCCGATTATTATCAGCAAATCGGCGGTTCAAACAAGAACGGAGGTATCAACTGATGAATAAGAAATTTTTTAAAGGTGTGATACTCCTTCTGGTTGGTCTTGCACTCGGCGGTTTGGGCATTTACACAGTATCGCAAAGCCTTGGTGCAGGTTTATTCTACGTCAACTCTTGGTACGGACAGCTTTTAAACGGTTGGGTTTATATGCTCACAGGTCCCGTAATTCTTTTGATTGGCGTGATCCTTACCCTTGTCGGCTATTTCAAGGCGTGCAAGCATTTTGTTTCTCGCGAACGCAAGCCTAAGGTTAAAAAGGAAAAGGCACCCAAGCCTGCTCCTGTTACTACTGTTGCACCTGCGGTGCCTGTTGCTCCTGTTGCTCCTGCAGCAACACCGTCGGCAGAAGAAGAAACTGTTTTTGCAGCAAGAAGTCCTCTTGACGCAACGCAGATCAGCTACACTTTCTGCGGCAAATGCGGTAAGCGCAACAAAACGGGCGCAAAATTCTGCTCAGGTTGCGGCGAAAAACTCTGATATTATTTACCGTGTGTGCGCTGATTGATGCGCACACACGGGATATCTGCTTATTAATCACGGAGGTATGGCAATGAGATTCAACGTTCCCGCTTTTGATGAAACATATGATATTATCTGCGAGCTTAATTCGGGCGGCGGCGGAATTATCTATAAGGCATACCATAAAAGGCTTAACAAATACGTGGCTGTTAAACGTATAAAAAACAGCGTAAAGGGAAAAATTGACGTCCGTGGCGAAGCGGACATTCTTAAAAACCTGCGTCACGCCTATCTGCCGCAGGTATACGATTTCATTCAGGTAGATGATGAATATTTTACCGTTATCGACTTTATTGACGGCGTATCTTTTGATGCACTTATCAAGCAACGTTGCCATTTTTCACAGGACAGAATTATCAAATGGTGCCGCCAGCTTTGCGAGGCGGTTGACTACCTTCACTCGCAAAATCCTCCAATAATCCACAGCGATATCAAACCTGCAAACGTTATGCTTACCCCGACGGACGATATCTGCCTTATTGACTTCAACATTTCGCTTGTTGTTGACGGTTCGGTTTCTGCAATCGGCAAAAGCGACGGCTATTCACCGCCCGAGCAGTATGTTCGTTTCATGGGTTATAACAGCAGCGTTTCTCAATACGGAAATACGGGAAGCTCGGGAATGAGCGCCCATTATTATAAAAATATTCAGAGCACGATTGATGCACGCTCTGATATATACAGCATCGGCGCAACTCTTTATCATATGCTCACGCTCGAAAAGCCTGCCATTGCAACAATGCAGGTGAAGCCGCTGGACAGCTTCAACATCAAAATCGAAAACGGACTTAAGCACGTCATTGAAACTGCGATGCAGCCCGACCCTGCCAACCGTTTTCAGTCTGCAAAGCAGATGCTTGCGGCGGTGCATAACATCGCAAAGCTCAACGTCGAATATAAGAAAAAAACGGCTATGCAGATTGTAACGGTAGCTGTTGTTGCCGTTTTTGTTGCGTGTTTTACCGTGCTGACGGTTATCGGCAAAAACACAATGGATAAAGAAAAGCTCGAAAATTATCAGAATTATATCGACCTTGCCCGTGATTATATTGATGAGGGTAAATATGATAAAGCGATTGAAAACGCGGTCAATGCGCAGTCTGTTGATAAAGAGAGGGTAGAGCCTTATTATCTCAACGCCTATGCTCTTTTCAAAAGCGGCGATTATAAAAAATGCGCCGAGTATTCAATCAAAAAGCTTGCAACCGATTTTAACCTTGAAGGCAAAAACGACGAAGAGATGCTTTCAAATCTTCACCATATTCTCGGCAGATGCTATTATGAACTGAATATGCTTGATGAAGCGGAGAAATCATTTGAAGAAGCAATTGATATCTGTAATAAAAACGCCGATATCTACAAAGATTATGCAATAGTGCTTGCAAAAAACGGTAAGCCTGAAGATGGCTCAGAGATGCTTCAAAAGGCAATTGACAAAAACCTTGGCGATGCTTCGGTTAATCTTGTTCAAGGCGAGATTTACGTTGCGGTCGGAGAATACGAAAAAGCAACTGATGAATTTAAGATTTCGGCACAGAAGGCTGACGGTGCAGAAACAAAACTCAGGGCATACCTTGCTGCGGCAGACGTTTACTACCATAATCTCAATGACTACAGTGCAATGATAGACGTTGTTGAAGAGGCGATGGCGCAGCCTGAGCTTGCAAACAGCGCAATTCTTACGGAAAAGCTAGGTGAAGCCTATTCCTATGCCGCACAGCAGACAGAGGAAGATAAATATTATAACGAAGCGATTGACTGTTTTAAAAAGCTGATTGACGGCGGCGACAACAGATATTATCTGTACTATAATATCAGCGTGCTTTACAGAGCTATGGGCGATTTTGAAAATGCGCAAAACTGGCTTTTCAGCGCTGATGAGATATACCCCGAAAGATACGAAACATATAAAACGCTTGCTTTTATTGAAATAGAAAAGCAGGCATATAAGGACGGCAATATGCGTTCATATGCTTTGGCGTATGAATATTATCTGGCTGCCGAAGAATTTTATGAGCAAGCGGATGAAGAAGACGTTGAAATGCTTGAATTAAGAGGCAAAATAGACGACCTCAAATCGCTTGGCAAGCTTTATTGATGAAAGGATGGTATTTATGCTGACTACGGGAACATTGATGTTTTACGGCGGAATTGGCGGTATCGGTCTTTCACTGATTATTGGTCTTATAACCTTCGGCTGGCTTCACAGCGGAAAAAGAGAAATAAAAAACAGACTTGAAAAACACTATAAAAACACCAACACCTACAGATAAAATCTGCACAAAGGAGTGAACACAATGTTTTGCAGAAATTGCGGATTTAAGCTTGAAAACGGAGATTTGTTTTGCCCGTCATGCGGCAATAAGGTTGAGCCGTTGCCGAATCTTGAGGCCTTTGACGCTACGGTAATAGCCGATGCTCCGATTCCCGATGCTCAACAGAACAAAAACGCTTATAAAGGATTGCTTTTTGAGGAGCGTGAGCCGTCATACAATAACGTAATTCCGCAGCCTCAGACCGAAGAAAAGATACCTGTTCAGCAGGAGGCGGAAACAGCATTTGCACAACCCGAGCCCATTACGCCTCAGCCTGTTGCACAGTCTCAGGAACCCGAAGTACCGCCTGCTCCTGATTTTTCGGCAGTTAAACCGCCGCTGTTTTCGGGTAATGACGAGTGGATTCTCTCTCCGCCGCTTGTAACGTCGGAGCCTGATTCCGATAACGGCGAAACAGTTGTTGCTGCGGAACCTGAAACGGAGTTTTCGGCGACAGAGCAGGAAACGCAGATTGCGGATACAGACAATGCAAGTGAACCTTACGTTATGCCCGACCCGACAAACCTGATAAGCGAAGATACATACGTGCGCGCATCGGAAAACAGTTTTCAGGAAAGCGTTGCTTTTGAACCTGCAGAAGAAACGGTGATTGCTCCTGTAGCAGAAGAGGCGGTGTTTGCACCTGTGAAAGAGGATGTTGTTATTGCTTCATCTGAAGAAAACGAAACCGTTGTTGCTCCTATGGATGATTCATATAACGTTTATTCGGGTGCTGTTCCGGGCGTAAACTCACAGGATTTCAGATATCCCACAAACGATAATAACGCTTATCCCGACTTGCCTGCAAGCGTTTCGCCGCAGTTTGACAATATGGTGCAGCAGTTTGATGAGGATGCAACCGTGGGGGTTGATTACACCCGGCCAGCAGTCGGTTATCAGATGCCCGTCAATCAGCCGTATGCAAATCCGCCTCGTAGTTTTGCAGGCTACGATGAAAGCTTTGCGCAGCAGAACGCATATGCCGTTCCTCCTCAGGAGCCTAAAAAGAAAAACACGGCAATGTGGATTATTATTGCCTGCATTTCCGTTATGATTATTGCAATCGGTGCAACTTGTGCCGTTATTCTGACCCAGTATGATTCTTTCGGTGACTTCTTTGCAAGCTTCGGTGTCGGCGACAAAGATGATGACGAAGATGACGACGAAAAAGAAGAGGACGACGAAGAGAAGGCAGACAATGAAAAGGATAAAACCGAGCGGGCAACAGAGCTTGTGACAGAGCTTACAACAATTGAAGCAACAACCTTACCGCCCACTACGGAAAAAACCTTTGACGGTTATTGCGGAGCACAGGTTTATTATGCTTTTGACGAAGCAAGCAAGGTGCTCACAATTGAAGGCGTTGGCGAAATGCAGAATTACGCAAACATTGTTACGCCGTGGGCAGGCAAGGACGTAAGAAGAGTTGAAATCGGTGAGGGTGTAACAAGCGTAACCCCGGGCGCATTTACAGAAATCACACCCGATTCCATATACCTGTCTTCAACCGTTTCTTCATTTGACGTGCTTGCTGTCAACAAATTCGGCAGCATTGAAGTCAGCCCTTCAAACAGACAGTATAAAAGTGTCAACGAGGTTCTTTTTGACAAGAGCGGCTCAATACTTATTGCATACCCCAATCAGAAAATAAACACAAGCTATGCTATACCTGAAGGCGTCAGAATTATTGATGAGCTTGCTTTTTATGAGGCAACAAACCTGAATTCGCTTTCAATCAGCTCAACGGTTGAATATATTGATAACTATGCGTTCAAAGGCTGTGTCAATATCCACCGTCTTGATATGCCTGCCAACGTCACAGAGATAAGAAGCGGCGTTTTCTACGGATGGCTTGACTCGCAGGATATTTATATTGCCAACGCCAAAACAAAGGTTGTTGAGGACTGGAACGAAGGCTGCAACGCAAACGTGACCGTTGCGTCATAAAATGTTTTTAAACAAATATTGACATATCAAGTTAAAAGTGTTAAAATTATTATATCCGTATAGCGATTGCTATGCTGAACAAATTTTGAAAGGATGACAAAAAGATGGATTTCAACGCAATCATCAATTCAGTTGTTGAAGTAGTTAAGGGCATTGACTGGGAAAAGGTTATTGCTACAGTTAAGGACATCGCTGAAAAGGCTATGCCCATTATCGAAAAGCTTATCAAGTTCATCGCTGATAACGTTGGCTAATTAACAACAAAAAAAAGACCGCCTCAAGGCGGTCTTTTTGTTTTATATACAGGTTTTAAGTTCAATCAAACAAGTTCCAGGGATGTTCGTTTGGCGGTGTTGCCGTAAAGCAGAGGGGTTCGTTGGTTTCGGGGTGACAAAACTCAAGTTTATAAGCAAACAACGCGAGCTTGCCGCTACCGCCGCCGTACTTGCCGTCGCCAAGCAGCGGCATTTTTCTGGAGGCAAACTGAACTCTTATCTGGTGCGTTCTGCCTGTGTGAAGCAGAATATCAACGAGCGCCGGATTTTCGGCAGAGCCGATTTTTTTAAATTCGAGCGATGCTTCCTTAACGCCTTTTCTGTTTCTTTTGACGGTATAGGTTTTGTTTTTTTGTCTGTCGTGAAACAGCAAGTCCTTGAAAACACCCGAGCTTTCGGGTTCACCCTGCACAACGGCATAATAATGCTTTTTCATTTCGTTGCGTGTTATCTGCGCAGAAAGTGCCGCCGCCGCACGCTGCGTTTTGGCAAAGACCATAACGCCTGACGTTTCCTTATCGAGGCGGTGAACAGGGTAAGCTTTGGCACGAGGGTCGGTCCGGCTGAAATATTCATCAAGCACCGCAACAAGGTCATTTTTGCCGCCCTGGCTCTGAAGTCCTGCAGGTTTTATGCAAACGATAATTGATTTGTCTTCAAAAAGAATATCTGTCATTCTGAAAGCTCTGCTTGGCGTTTGGCGCTCTTTCTTAATGCTCGGCGGATACCATCCATAACAAGCCAGAGCTGACCTGCGATTTTTGCGGGAGGCTCACGCATACCAGTTCTGAACCACTCTGAAATCACACCGATCCAGGCATATTCATAGAATGATGCGATGAACTCAATGTCCTCGTCGGGCACGTCAAGTCCTTTTGCCGCATTGGAAACAACGTCAATCATAATGGGTTTGCAGGATTTATACAAATAATTTTCAAGGTATTCGTAGCTTCGTGAGGAGCAAATGTTGTTGATTAGCTTTTTGTGAGAATATGCAACGTTTGCAACCTTGATAAGGCCTTCAACGTATGCTGCTGTGTTGTTGCCGCCGGCAACGATTTCGTTGAGCTCTTTTTTGAAGATTTCCTCAAGCAGGTCGTAGATATCGCTGTAATAATAATAGAAAGTGTTTCTGTTGATGCCGCAAGCGTCAACGATATCTTTGATTGTGATTCTGTCAAACGGTTTTGCGCTGAGCAGTTCAACAAATGTTGAGGATATGAGCTTTTTTGTATCCTTTTGCATAGTGTCCTCCGTTTCAATAAATCTTTTGTCCCATAAGGCGCAGATTATTTTCGCCTTTTACATCACTGTTACATGATTACACAAATTGTATCACATATGTCTGAATTTTTCAAGTGGAATTGTCGGTTTTACATTATTTAAACAATATTCTAACATTTTTGTTGGCTGATTTGCACAATCAGGGGAAGCGATTGTTTGGAAAGAATGGCTGTTACCCGAAATTTTGATTTGTGATAAAATTAAAACAGGCAAACAAGAAAACCATCGGCAACCGCAAAGGTGACCGATGGTTTTTTATATAAATCTTTTAACAATAACTATAATACGCCCTTTTTTTGAAACACCCGAGCAATCTTCAACTGTTATACGCCCTTTCCTGCGAAAAACGATTTTGTCGCCGCCGGATATCTTTTTATCCGCTTTCAGGCATTCTGCATCGTTTACAAAAACAACGCCGCTTTCAATCGCTTTGCACGCATCGGTGCGTGACACGTTGAAGGCATTTTTTACAATGCTGTCAAGGCGCATTGATGAAACGGTAAAGCTGTCCTCAATGCCTGTCGGCTTTTCTGAAGCTGTGGCAGACAAAGGGGAAACAACCTTAACTTTGAGAGAGCCTCTGCCTGCTTTGCATAGGTTTTCCGCAATAAAATCCGCCATGTGTGAAAGCACGGCAATTCTGCAGCCGTTTTCGCTGACAATGATGTCGCCCGTTACTTCTCTTTTTATGCCCAGAGCCATAAGAGCGCCGAGATAGTCACGGTGGCTGAGAGGTTTTGAAAGTCTGTCCTTTTCAACCTCGAGTACGGCGAGCGGATTGTCATCCGGGTTATCGGCAAAATAACGGCAAACAGACGGATAATCGTTTGCATCAACATAATAAGGAAGCATAACCGCCGCAGTTCTTTCTGCGTCTTCAAAAACGCCGTAAAAAACGGTTTTTGCTTCGCTTTGCGCAGCAAGATGGGTTGATATGACCGAGCGCTCACGCATATCCAGAAAAGCGGTGCAGGTTATCATTGAGTTTTCGCTGCATTGACGCACCCTGTCTTCATATTTTGCAATCAGAATTCTGTCTTCAGGTGTCATTTATGCTTTTCCCTTAAGTTTACGCGCACTTGCGGTGCTTTTGCTGCCAAACACGAGGCTGCTGCCGAATTTAACCTTAATCTTGAGCTTGTCTTTTTTTGAAACGTCAGATTCAGTGTCAGCAACGTAAACGTTGCCGCAGCCGAAATGCGATTTCAAAGTTGAAGAAAGCTCCTTGTTAAGTTCAAAATTCTTTGTTGAGAGCGGTTTTGACCATTTTTCTGTTATCGCATTAAAATTATCGGTGTCAAAATCGGCAGGCTCGGGGTTGCCTGTATAAAGATATGATGCGCCTGCAGGACCCTTATAATCGCCGAAAACCCATGAAACACCGCTGTTGCAAAGAGCGGAAAGTGTGTAGTCTGCGTTCTCGTCGGTGCGGAGCTTGCAGATAACCATGGGAATATTTTTGTTGCCGATGCCTTTGATTTTATCAACAAGTGAATCAGTTTCATACGTTGTGCTGAAATGGGAATAAAGACCGTAAGCAATATTCTCAAGAGGTTTTTCAAAAACAGGCAGATTTTCAACCGAATGGGGTGATTGCATAATCATAATTCGTTTTTCGTCCACGGTGCGTATTGCTTTATAAAGTCTGAGATAGAATTTATTGAGCGCATCTGTTTTTTCTTCCCAGTCGGCAACCTTGTTAAGCGGTCTGTTGAGCAGATCAAACGCCGCTATTGCAGGCTCGTCCTTATAGTGAGCGGCAAACTGTGTCCACAGCTTTATAACGGCATTACGTGAATCGAAAGCCGCCTTTGACGAATCAAAGAGTATGCAATTGCCGTTACTGCCGCAGGCGGAGCCGTTGTTTTGAAAGCCGGGGGCGGAGTGCAGGTCAAAGATAACGTAAAGACCTGCTTTGCGGCAAGCGGCAACCACGCCGTCAAGATAATCAAAATCAATTTCGCCCTTGCAGTTTTCTTTTTTGAAAAGATTTCTGTAGCGCAGAGGGATTCTGACGCAGTTTGCGCCAAGCTTTTTGACAGCTTTCAAGTCAGCTGCCGTAACGAGGTTTTCGTTGAACGTTTGCGTCAGCTTTCTTGCGCCGTATCTGCCGAAGCGCTCTTCAAATGCGTCGAATATGTCGTAATTCGGAGCACCGTCAGCCATACCGTCCTTTTTAAACCAGAACAGCTCGTCATTCAGGTTGATACCCTGAAGGTGAATCAGGTTGCCGTTTTGCGCACGGAAACAACCGTTTTCAGTGCGGAGAATATCGTTTTCATCAAGCGGCTTCGGAATCATACTGCGAACAAGACCGATAACCACAGGTACACCTGCCGCAACAGCGCCGGCCGTTGCGCCGGCTGCCATAAATTTTGTGCCGGTATTCAAAGCAAACCCCTCCTTGATTGGAATTTGTTATAAATCATAATCAGTAAAGCAAGAACTGCAATTCCCGTTGCGGCGCCGCAACAGTCAACAAAAAAGTCGAACAGTCTGCAGGCTCTGTCTTCAACAAAAAGCTGGTGGAATTCGTCGCTTGCCGCATAGACCGCTGTCAGCGCAAAGCTGAGCATAGGCTTGTAAGCGCCGCAGGTTCTGTAAAACGCATTGTAAAACAGAACCGCAAGACCTGCAAATTCAAAGAAATGTGCGGTTTTTCGGATAAATCCCACAACCTCAACGGGCAGACCCAGAAAAATTGTAAAATTGTCACTGAGTGCCTGAGAACCCTCGCCGTTCTGGGCGGAAAACATAAAAATAATTACCATACAAACGGCGACCAAAGTCCACGAAACGGCAATAATTGCAATTTGTTTTTTCGTTTTCATCAGTCATACCTCTTTGCGCCGATAAAGCTTACGTTCGTTTCAGAGCCGAGGAAAACAATGCCGTCGGCATCATTGTGAACAACAAAGCGGCTTGAACGGGAATAAAGCGGATAGCAAAGGGCGTTCTGCAGGATATAGTTTTCTGCATTATAGCAGCCTTTGATGATATCGTCGTAGCTTTCGGCGGCAATCAGGTCGTTTACTATGCCGTCATAGCTTGCGGAATTATGGTTAAACACCCCGCCGTCTGAAAAAACCGCAAGAAAATCCGTTGTGTTTTCGTAGGCGGATTCGATGCTTGTGAGAGCGATCTGATATTCACCCTTAGCAACCGCTTTCGATATTTCTTCGGGAGATTTGTTTTCAATTGAAATACCGATGCTTACGCCAAGCGTTTTTTGCCATATCTGAAGCTGCTGTCTGACAGCGCCGTCAAGCCATTCGGGGCAAAGAACGGTAAGCTGAACGGAATCCTTGCCGAGATTTGCAAGACCCTCTTTCCAGAGAGTCGCCGCCTGTGCATTATCCTGTTCGATACGGAGTGTCTGCGAGCCGACCTGTTCTCTGTAGGCGGAGGTGCCCACAAGACAGTTGGCAGGAACAAAACCGCTCTGCGGAACAGCGTTTTCTTTTTCTTCAAAAAGGCTGCGGTCAATTGATTTGCACATTGCAATGCGCAGCGAAGCTTCTGCAAGGTCGGGGTCTGCGCAGTTGAAAACAAAGCCGAACACGGAGTTTTCGCTGCTGCTGACGGTTTTGCTGTTTTCGGGAATGGGACAGTCGGGCGGCAAAAACGCCGCTGTTGCGCTGCCTTCAGAAACTTTTTTGGCAACGGATTCCTTGCTTGAATCATAGGAAAACACAACCGATGCAGGCATAACCTCTTGTTCGCCTGCGTAGTATTCGTTTCTCTTAACCGTCAGCGAGGTTTCGGTATCCCAGGAGCTGACGTAAAACGGACCGTTGCAGAGAATATGCTTGTGGCTCAGTCCGTATTTGCCGTTCATTGCGTTGAAGAAATCTTTGTTGCAGGGCATAAACACGCTTTCGGTGAGCCTTTGCAGAAAATCATCACATTCTTCGGTAAGTTTTATTATAAGCGTGTGGTTATCGGGGGCGGAAACGCCGAGAAGATTTTCGCTGTAGTTGTTATAATGCACCTCATAGGCGTTTTCTATGACAAAAAGTCTGTGTGCATTGGGTGAGCCCGTTTCGGGCATAACGGCTCTCTGAAAAGCAAAAACAAAATCGTGCGCCGTTACCTTTTCGCTTGAAAAACGGTCATAAAAATCCTTGCCGAACTCGCTTTTGAGTACGTTCGGACAGTACCATTCGGTGCCTTTTTTCAGTTTGAACGTGTAGGTTTTGCCGTCGGAAGAAACGGTCCAGCTTTCTGCTATTCCGGGGATAATATCGCCGTTTGCGTCAAGCCTCACAAGTCCCTCAAACGTGTTGTTGATGATGAGCATTGCGTTTGCATCATCGGCAAACTGTGGGTCAAGGGTTTTGGGCGAAGAGCTTATGGGATAAGCGATTGATTTGCCGCTGCCCTTGGGGGTGCAGGCTGAACACGTCAGCAGAAGGATAATCGCCGCGACGGCAGCAATTATTCGCTTCATTGGTTTTCCTCCATCCATTTTGCAAGCTGGTCGGCAAGCGGATTGCTTGTTGTTTTTGCCTTTGCCTGTTGCTGCATATATTTTGCAACGTCACGCTTGCCTGCGCCTGCCGATTCTTTTCTCTTTTCAAAATCCGTGAGTTTTTCTCTGTATCCGCAGATGCAGAAGAAGGCTTTTTTATCGCCTTCGCCACGCATTTCAAGCTTTTTGTGGCATTCGGGGCAGCGTGCGTTGGTAATAACGGAAATACTCTTGCGGTAGCCGCATTCCCTGTCCTGGCAAACGAGCATTTTGCCTTTTTTGCCGTTGACTTCAAGCAGATATTTGCCGCATTCGGGGCAGGGCTCACGGGTCATATTGTCGTGCTTATATTTTGCGTCACCTGTTTTAACAGCATTCACAAGCGCTGTTGCATAGGTGCGCATTTCGGAAACAAACTGTTTGTCGTTTGCGCCGCCTTTTGCAATAAGCGAAAGCCTTTGCTCCCAGCGTGCAGTAAGTTCAGCCGATTTGAGGTCGGCAGGCACAATGTCGATAAGCTGTTTACCTTTTGAGGTGGGATGAATTTCTTTGCCTCTTCTCTCAATGCAGAAAGAGTCAAAGAGCTTTTCAATTATGTCGGCTCTTGTTGCAGGCGTACCCAGACCGCCTGCGGTTTTGAGCGCATCGCGGAGCGAGCCGTCGTCAACCTGACCCGTGGGATTTTCCATGGCGGTGAGCAGCGTTGCTTCCGTATATCTTGCAGGAGGCGTTGTTTTGCCTGCGCAGATGCGCACTTCTTTGAGGGATACGGGTGCGCCCTGTGAAAGAGCGGGCAAAGACTGCGAACGGATATCGTCGCCGTCGTCATCATCGTCGGCAAGCGAAGAATCATAAAGAGCTTTCCAGCCTGCGGATTTGACAGCCTGACCCTTGGTATAAAAATTATGCTTGCCTACGGTTATTTTAACCTGCATTTCGTCATATTCGAACGGAGCGCTCAGCACCGCAAGAAAACGTCTTACAACAAGGTCGTAAATGTGTTTTTCTTCACGGCTGAGCTTGTTGAGGTCAACGTATTGCTCTGTCGGAATAATTGCGTGGTGGTCGGTAACTTTTGAATCGTTTACAATATATTTAGTCTGAATGGGTTTTGTGCGCAGAATTGCGTTTGCGGCATCTTTATATGCGCCAACGGCAATTGCTTTAAGACGTTCGGGCAGGGTAGCCGCAACGTCTTTGGTAATGTATCTTGAATCTGTTCTGGGATAGGTGAGAAGCTTGTGAGTTTCATAAAGACTCTGCATAATTGAGAGTGTTTGTTTTGCGGAATAGCCGTATTTTTTGTTTGCATCACGCTGCAGTTCGGTCAGGTCGTATGCTGCAGGCGGAGCTTTGAAACGGTATACCTTTTTGACCTCGGTCAGCATACCTTGCTTGCCCTTTACATCGTTGGCAATCTGCTGAGCATCGGCGGCATCAAAGAATCTTGCCTGGTTGCGTGAATCTTTATAAAGTGCGGTATATCCGCCGAAATCCGCTTTAACCGTAAAATAATCCTTGGGACAGAATTTAAGAATTTCTTCCTCACGCTTTACAATCATTGCAAGTGTAGGAGTCTGAACTCTGCCTGCGGAAAGCTGAGCGTTGTGCTTGCAGGTGAGCGCGCGGCTCACGTTAAGGCCGACAAGCCAGTCTGCCTCGGCTCTGCATTGAGCGCTTTTATAAAGATTATCATATTGTGAAGCTGGCTTAAGAGCGGCAAAACCCTCACGGATAGCCTTGTCTGTCTGTGACGAAATCCACAGGCGAAGCATAGGTTTTCTGCAGTTTGCTTTTTTGATTATCCAGCGCGCAACCAGTTCGCCTTCACGGCCGGCATCGGTTGCGATAACAACCTTATCAACCTCGTTGCTGCTCAGCAGAGAGCTTACAGCCTTGAACTGCTTTGAGGTCTGACCGATAACAACAAGCTTCATATTGTTCGGAAGCATCGGCAGGTCATCCATACGCCAGGTTTTGTACTTTGCGTCATAGGCTTCGGGGTCGGCAAGTGTCACAAGATGTCCCAATGCCCAGGTTACGATATATTTATCACCGATTATGCATCCGTTACCGTTCTTTTTGCAGCCCAGAACACGGGCGATATCTTTGGCAACAGACGGTTTTTCAGTTAAAACAAGAGTTTTGGACAAAAACGGTCACTCCGTTCGTTTGATTTGTCAGAATACTATATTCCATAATATATGATAACAAAAGAGAAAGAAAACAATATTCTGTTTTAGAAAAATATAAAATTTAATACAGCAGTTTTTAATTCTTTTTCAGAAGCTTGCTTATTTCGCCGATAACAAGTGGCATTGAAGAAAGCGCAAAAACCGTAAGCCACTGCACTGAGTTAAGCGGAACCGTTCCGAACAGGGCGGCAAGGGGCGGTATGCAAACAACGGCGGCTTGCAGAATAACACATACGGCGACGGCGATATTCATTGTTTTGTTTGAAAAGAATCCGACTTTAAACAGGGATTCCGATGAGCGTGTGTTTACGGCGTGTGCGATTTCGCAAAAGCTGAGCGTACAAAATGCCATTGTGCTGCCGACTCCGCCCAAAAGAAGGTTGCCTATGGCGTGAGCGAGCAGGGTCAGAGCGCCAACAAATGCACCCTCAAGAGTGATATCGAGCCATAATCCGCCATGAAAGAAGCCTTGTGACGGCGGTATGGGTTTGCGCTTCATAATGTTGCTTTCGTTCTTCTCAACACCAAGAGCGATTGCAGGCAGCGAATCGGTTACAAGATTGACCCAGAGAAGCTGGATAGGTAACAGGGGAGCACCCCAACCGAGAACGGAGGCGGCAAAAACCGCAATTATTTCGCCGATGTTTGTGCCGAGCAAAAAGTGAACGGCTTTTTTGATGTTATCGTAAATACCTCTGCCTTGTTCAACGGCTCTGACAATGGTGGCAAAGTTATCGTCTGTCAGAATCATATCGGCGGCATTTCTTGCAACGTCGGTGCCGTTTTTGCCCATTGCACAGCCGATATCTGCCGCTTTAAGTGCAGGTGCATCGTTTACGCCGTCGCCTGTCATTGCAACGGTTTCTCCTCTTGCACGGAATGCTTTTACAATCCGCACCTTATGCTCGGGAGTTACCCTTGCAAACACACGGCAGGCGGCAAGCTCCTTTTCAAGCTCCTTGTCTGTCAGCTTATCAAGCTGTTTTCCGGTCAGAGCGGTTGTGTTTTTGTCTGCAATCCCAAGCGTTTCGGCAATGGCACAGGCTGTAGCAACGTGGTCACCCGTAATCATTACGGGTGTTATGCCTGCTTTTTTGCACGCTCTGACCGCTTTTGCCGCTTCAGGTCGGGGTGGGTCGGTCATGCCGATAAGACCTGCAAAAACAAGTCCGTCCTCATTGGAATCGTCAGAGCTTGCGGCGGTGCGGTAGGCAACGGCGATTACGCGCAGTGCTTTTTTAGCCATAGCTTCATTGTGGGCGGATACGGCACTCTTTTTGTTTGACGTGAGAGGTAATTCGCCGTTTGATGAAAGGTATCTTATGCAACGAGGCAGAATAACGTCGGGCGCACCTTTGACAAGCAGCATATTTTTTCCCTCAACGGTGCAGACAACGGACATCCGTTTTCGTTCACCTGAAAACGGTGTTTCGTGGAGACGGACATACTTTTGGCTGTCGGGAGCAAATCCCGACTCCCTTGCTGCGGAAAGAATTGCGGTTTCGGTAGGGTCGCCCGAAAAAGTGACGGTTCTTCCTGTTTTGATTTCACGGGCATTGCTGCAAAGAGCGGCATAAAGCAGAATTTTTTTGCTTTTTTCATCCGTCAGGCTGATTTCACCCGAATGGTTATATATTTTTGTGACGGTCATTTTGTTTTGTGTAAGAGTTCCCGTTTTGTCTGAACATATAACAGTTGCTGCACCGAGCGTTTCAACCGCAGGCAGACTTCTGATTATTGCGTTGCATTTTGCAAGGCGCTGAACTCCCATGGACAGAACAACGGTAACAACCGCAGGCAAACCCTCAGGGATTGCGGCAACGGCAAGGCTGACCGAGAGCATAAAGGAAGGTAAAATTCCTGTTTTTCTGACAAGACTGAGAATAAAAACGGCGGCGCAGATACCCACCGCACCTATGCCAAGTGCTTTGCCGACCCTGGCAAGTCTTTGCTGAAGCGGAGTCTGCGGAGAATCCTCACTGTCAAGCAGATTTGCAATTTTGCCCACGCAGGTGTTCATTCCTGTTTGAGTTACAACAGCCTTGCAGTTACCTGCCATAACTGTTGTTGATGAAAAAATCATATTTTTCATATCCGCGCGTGAACAGTTTTCGTCCAGAACGGCATTGGCATCTTTGGTGCAGGGTACGGATTCACCTGTCAGGGCGCTTTCCTGAACACGCAGGGAGTTTGCTGATATAAGTCTTGCATCGGCAGGCACCATATCTCCGCTTTCAAGGCAGATGATATCACCCTCAACAAGGAGTGCGGCAGGTATGCGCTGATGTTTGCCGCCCCTGATTACTGCGGCATTCGGTGCGGAAAGCTTGCGCAGGGCATCAATGGCTTTTTCTGCCTTTTGTTCCTGAACAACACCGATAACGGCATTGAGAATAACGATAACCAGAATAACAACAGGCTCAACAAAATCGCCGTTACCCTCTATAAATCCCGTGGCAAACGAAATTATACAGGCAACAAAAAGAATGATTACGCAAAAATCCTTGAACTGTGCGAAAAACTTTTTTATCACAGAGGCTTTTTTGCGTGATTGCAAAGTGTTTGTGCCCGATGTTTCAAGGCGTTTTTTTGCCTCGTGATCATTAAGGCCGTTTATTAAATCGGTTTTTAAATTTTCTGCCGTCTTTTCTGCGGACAGCGTATGCCAATTCATATAACCTCTCCCTTTTCACAGCCGTATACGGCTCAACGTTTATTTTGTTAAAATATATTCGGAGAAGGTTGGTTTTATTAAAAATAATCACCCGTCCGACAATCGCCGTACGGGTGATGTGATTTTATTCAACGGTTTTGATTTTATCAAGGCAAGCTTTGCAGATGTAATTGCCGTCAACCTCCAGCAAGTCTGTTTCTGATTTGCAGAAAGCGCAGCTGTCAACGGCCTTTTTAAGAATAATCTGCTTTCCGTCAGAAAACAGTTCAACTTTGCTGCCTTGTTCAACGATGTTGAATTCTTTTCTTAACTGCATCGGGATAACAATTCTGCCTACACTGTCAACTTCACGCACAAAGCCCATAGCATGTCTCCTTTGCTTTTATAAATAAAAGTATAATCCAACTGAAATGATTTGTCAATCAAACAAAAAACAAGCTTGCATAAGCGATGCCATGCAAGCTTGAAATGATTATTTGTTGAGGTCGATTTTGCCGTAGAGCGATGCGCCTGCGGAATCTGAACGGGGAGGTCTTGAAGGAGCTGCAGGTTCGGTCTTGTTATAGTTGCCTCTGCCGCCCTTATTATAGCCACCGCGGTTGTAGCCGCCTCTGCCGCCCTTATTGTAGCCGCCTTTACCGCCTTTGTTGTAACCGCCGCTGTGAGTGGGTTTAACGCCTTCTTCAAGAGTGATAACAACCTTGCGGTCGCCGTCGCTGCCAACGGAGTGGGAGGTAACGCCTTCAATTTCCTGAACTGTTGTGTGAATAATGCGGCGTTCATAGGGATTCATGGGTTCAAGTACAACGTTTCTGCCGTACTTTCTTACCTTTGCTGCGTTTTTGCGTGCAAGTGAACGGAGAGTGTTTTCTCTCTTTTCACGGTAGTTGCCTACGTTGATTGAAACTCTTCTGTAATCGTCTGTACCTCTGTTGATAACAAGACGTGTGAGATACTGGATTGCGTCAAGGGTTTCGCCCCTTCTGCCGATAACCGAGCCGTAGTCGTCGCCGCAGTTGATGGAGATGCGAACGTCTTCATCGTCTGCCTCAACGCTGATTTCGGCATCGTTAACGCCAAGGTTTTTAAGAATCGTACGGATGTAATCTTTTGCTTTTGCGAAGGGGTCGTCTTCAATTTCGTATGAAGCCTTTACCTTTGCCTGCGAGCCTCCGAAGAGACCGAAAAGAGCTTTCTTTTCTCTTTCGATAACGTCATATTTAATATCTGCATCCTCAGGAGCTCCAAGAGCTTTGAGGGCAGCCTCTTTTGCTTCTTCAAGAGATGAGCCTGTGCCGATAGCTTCTTTAATCAAAAATTTCACCACCAAATTATTTATCTTTTTTAGCTGAAACCAGCTTCTGGTTTTCTTCTTTTGAGCGGCGTTCAATGGTTTCGTCAATCATAAGCTTTGCAAGAGTCTTTTTGGGACTGTAGAAATAACCGACAATTACTGTTGAAATAAATCCGAACAGACTGGATGCAATCCAGTAAACGCCGATACCGATGGGGTAGTTGATAACGAAAATAAGAGATAACAGGGGCATACCAAACATCATACAACCCATCATGGGGCCTGAACCTGCAGAGGGGTTTTGCTGTTTTTGCTTAATCATTGAGTAAACGCTCGAAAGTATCGAAGAGAGGAAAGAGAGAACGGGAACGAGCCACACCCATTTTGTAACACCGTCATCTGTGGGCTTAACGCCGAGAGAAACACCGAAAATCTTGAAATCAACGTTTCCGATAGCATCAAGGCTTGCAGCCTTAACGCCTTCAAGCTTGCCCATCTCAAAGAGCTCTCTGAGCTTGCCGATGTTTTCCATAATAAGAAGTTCAGCCTGAATATTTTTTGTTTCAATGTTAAGAGCACTTGCCATAACGGCAACTTCTTCTTTGCTGATGTGGAGGAAGTTGGTGAGGGGGTAATAAATAGCGCCGATAAGACCGAAAAGGATTACAAACTGGAAAATCATAGGAGTGCAGCCTGCACCCATAGGGTTATAACCCTCACGCTGATAGAGCGCGGTGGTTTCTTCCTGGATTTTTCTCTGGTCGCCTGCGTATTTGGTTTGAATCTTACGGATTTTTGACTGAATGCGTTGAGTTTTTGCCATTCCTTTTTGCTGCTTGATTGATGAAGGAACGGTAAGGATTCTTGTGATAAAAGTAAGCAGAATGATTGAAACGGCATAGCTGCCCATACCGATTGTTTTGTAAATCAGTTCAAGCAAAAATCCGAAAGGTATACCGAGCACCTGATACATTGTTATTTTTCCTCCGAATGTGAGTGTTTCTTGGGCGGCACCAAATCAACGCCGCCGGGAAAAAGGGGGTTACATTTTAAGAGTCTTTTGATTGCAAGAAAAGTCCCCTTAAAGGCTCCGTGAACCTCTATTGCTTCGATTGCGTATTGGGAGCAGGTTGGATAATACCTGCACATTGGCGGGAACAGCGGCGAAATTCGCCTGCGGTAAAAGCGGATAAGTAGTAGAAGTAGTTTTTTCATCAGAAATCCTCTCCCGCCTGATTTCTGATTATTCCGAGCTCCGTTAAATGTGAAAGCATAACGGGGGCAAGATCGGTGCTTTTAACCTTTTTGGTTTTGAACCTTGCAACAAACACAATATCCCAGTTGCCGCTGCATTTTGGAGAGACCGAGGAGAATGCCGCCCTGATAATACGGCGGCATCTGTTTCTCTCGACTGCGCTGCCGAGCTTTTTGGCGGCTGTTATGCCTATTCGGCAGCCAAGACCTCTGTTTTTTACAGCATAGGTCACCAGGGCGGGGGAGGTTTTGACTTTTCCCCTGCCGTAAGCACGGTTAAACTCGGTATTCTGTTTTAAGGTTACCGGGTAGGACATTACTTAACATCCCTCTCAGAAATTAATAAGAGAGCTGCTTTCTGCCCTTTGCTCTGCGGCGGGCAAGAACCTTGCGGCCGTTTCTGTCAGCCATTCTCTTGCGGAAACCGTGTTCCATCTTGCGATGACGCTTTTTGGGCTGGTAAGTTCTTTTCATTTTTCTAACCTCCGTTTCACTTTTGGATTATCCGGTTTTTGCCGGAAACAACCGGCGATAAAGCCGATTATCGGGCATAACTAACCAAGGGTAAAATACCCCTCGGAATACACATTATATAACAGCTTGACCACGAATGTCAACAATTTTTTTATTTAAGATAAAAATCCTTTCTTTTTTGCTTGAAAATTGTAAGGCGTTGTGATATACTCTACAATGTATCATTATCAGTAAAATGCCGGAGTTTCGGGCTAAACCAAGCCCGCACTTCAGGCTTACGGATTAATATTTGAGTATTATTATATAAAGAGGAAGGTTGTTAATTAATGGAATCCGTTAAGGATATGTGGCAATTGGTATGCGAATGCCTTAAGAAAAACGTGGGCGAAGTTATTTATGACATCTGGTTCAAACCGCTTGAAATTCTCAGCTTCGACGGAACAAAGGTTGAAATTGCGGCAAGTAATTTTATGAAAAAGATTATTGAACAGCAGTTCTATCAGGAGCTTAAGGACGCTTTCAAGAGCGTTATGGGTTTTGAAATTGAAGTTGTTCTTATCGACCCCGAAGAAGCTGCAGCAAAAACAGAAAAAGAAACAGAGGCAAAGCCGTCGGGTTCGGTTATCAGCATTGAGCAGAACACTTTTGAAACCTTTGTTGTTGGTTCATCAAACAGATTTGCTCATGCAGCTGCACAGGCTGTTGCTGCCGCTCCGGGTGCGGCATATAACCCTCTTTTCATTTACGGCAACTCGGGTCTGGGAAAAACACATCTTCTCAGAGCCATCAGCAATGAGATAACGGCAAAAAATCCCGATGCAGATATCATCATCACAAGAGGCGAAGAGTTTGTAAATCTTATTGTTGGCGGCATCAACAAAAACAAGATGAATGAAATCCACGAAAAATACAGAAACTGCGACGTTCTGCTTGTTGATGATATTCAGTTTATCGCCGGCAAGAATTCAACGCAGGAAGAATTCTTCCACACATTCAACGCACTTACACAGGCCGGCAAGCAGATTGTTCTTACATCTGACCGCTCGCCTAAAGATATTGAAGTTCTCGATGACCGTTTAAGAAACCGTTTTGAGTGGGGGCTTATTGCGGATATCCAGCCGCCCGATATCGAAACAAGAATGGCTATCATTCAGCGCAAGGCGCAGACACTCGGTCTCGTTCTTCCCGACGACGTCGTTCAGTTTGTTGCAGAAAAAATCAAAGCGAATATCCGTCAGCTTGAGGGTGCGGTCAAAAAGATCAATGCACTTGTCAACATCGAGGGTGCGGCAATCAACATTGCGATGGCGCAGAATGCAATCAAGGATATTATGAACGACAGCCGCCCTGTTGCGTTTGTTGTCAACAAGATAATCAGCGAAACTTCAAGAACATTCGGCGTACCGCAGGGCGACATTATTTCAAAAAAGAAAGACGCAAAAACCGCAAAGGCAAGACAGGTTGCAATCTATATCGTCAGAACGACAACCGACCTTACGCAGAAGGAAATCAGCGAATATTTCGGCAACCGTGACAGAACAACAATCCTTTATTCTGCTGACCTTATTGCACAGGAAGTCGAAAAAGACCCCAACCTTAAAAAGACAATTGACAACATAATCAAAAACACCCGCGAGCAGTAATACAGATACATTTTATATATAGAGGTACGCTATGGGATTTTTCAAAAAGATAAACAAAGGTCTCAAAAAGACCAGAGACAGCATGTCGGGCGCAATCAACGCTGCGCTCTACGGCAAAAACGAAATTGACGATGAGTTTTATGAGGACCTTGAAGAGATTCTCGTTATGGCAGACGTTGGCGTAAACACTGCAACCGAAATTGTTGAGAGACTCAAGGATTCCGTGTTTAAAAAGAATCTGCACAGAGTCAAGGACGTAAAAAAAGAAATCAGAAACATCGTTGCCGAGCTTCTCAGCGGCGGCGAAGAAATTGATATGATTACAGTACCTTCCGTTATTCTTGTTATCGGTGTTAACGGCGTAGGCAAAACAACGTCAATCGGCAAAATGGCGGCTATGTTCAAAGACGAAGGCAAAAAAGTTATTCTCGGCGCTGCCGATACCTTCAGAGCGGCTGCGATTGACCAGCTTGAAATCTGGGCTGACCGAGCAGGCGTTGATATTGTTAAACATAAAGAGGGTGCTGACCCTGCCGCAGTTGTTTTTGATACAATCAGTGCAGGCAAGGCAAGAAACGCCGATATAATTATCTGTGACACCGCAGGCAGACTTCACAACAAGAAAAATCTTATGGAAGAGCTTGCCAAGATTTACAGAGTAATTGACCGCCAGCTTCCCTATGCTGACCGTGAAATCCTGCTTGTTCTTGATGCAACAACGGGTCAGAATGCGGTCAACCAGGCAAAAGAATTCAAAGAAGTTGCCGAAATCACAGGTATCATTCTCACAAAGCTTGACGGCACAGCCAAGGGCGGCGTTGTTCTTTCAATCAAGAATGACCTTAAAGTGCCTGTTAAGTTTATCGGCGTGGGAGAAGGTATCGACGATTTAAGACCTTTCAACCCGGCGGCTTTTGCAGACGGTCTGTTTGAAGAGGATAAAGATGAGGAATAATAAAGGTATGGATTATATTATTGCAACCCATAATATGAAAAAAAGAGATGAGCTGCAGCGTATTCTTTCCCCTTTGGGAATCAGAGTGCTTCTTGCGGAAGAAGCAGGCGTTGAGCTTTCCGACGTTGAAGAAACGGGCACAACGTTTGAAGAAAATGCTTTTCTCAAGGCTGAAAGCGGCTGCAGAGAGAGCGGTATGCCCTGTCTTGCCGACGATTCGGGTATAGCGGTTGATTATCTCGGCGGAGCACCCGGTGTTTATTCGGCAAGATATGCAGGTGAGCCTTGTGACGACGACGCCAATAACGCAAAGCTTTTCAGAGAGCTTGACGGTGTACCCGATGAGCAGAGAGGCGCTGCCTACGTAAGCGTTGTCTGCTGCGTTTATCCCGACGGCAGAAAGCTTTTTGCAAGGGGCGAATGCAGAGGATACATAGGCCATGACCTTATCGGCAACGGCGGTTTCGGCTATGACCCGATGTTTTATCCCGTCGAATATAACGGCAAAAAAACAATGGCTCAGCTTACTGCTGCGGAAAAAGATGCTATCAGCCACAGAGGAAAGGCTGTTCGTGAAATAGCAAAACAGATTGGAGAAATAAAGGAATGACAGGTAAAGAAAGAGCTGCGTTCAGAGCGCAGGCAAACACCCTTGAACCGCTTTTTCAGATAGGCAAGGGCGGCATTTCGGATGCTCTGATTGCTCAGGTTTCAGATGCTCTTCGCAAAAGGGAGCTTATAAAAATCAAGGTGCTTCTTGAAAGCGCACCCGAAACACCCCGTGAGTTTGCGGATAAGCTTGCAGAGGCAACGGGCAGTGAGGTTATTCAGGTTATCGGCGGCAGCATAGTTTTTTATAAAGAAAACCCCGATCTCGGCAAGGAAACAAAGAAAAAGCCTGCCAAAAAAGGCAAGCCTCTTTCAAGGGTCAAGGCAAAAAGAGCGGCTGCAGCCAAAAGAGAAGCTGCCGAAAAAAAGCAGAAGAAAGACTTTTATGCAAAAAAGAGAACTTACGGCAGCCATTGACGGTGATTTTAAAAAAACGAAACGCAAAACGCATTCAAACGGGCAGTTTGCTTGTTGATGTTGCACAAAAATCAAATTTACGGGATTTGATGCAACATATTTTAAATATTGACACACTAATTTATTGTATGGTATAATCGCCTCCGAGTGTGGCGACGAGGTTACACTTATGGATAAAGACAGCGGCATTAAAATTGTTGCTCAGAACAAAAAAGCATATCACGATTATTTTGTCCTTGAAAAGCTTGAGGCAGGTCTTGAACTTTTCGGCACGGAGGTCAAATCCATACGCCAGGGCAAAATCAATCTCAAAGACTCATGGTGCTTCGTCAAAGACGGCGAAATGTTTGTTAACGGTATGCACATCAGCCCCTATGAGCAAGGCAATATTTTCAACCGTGACCCTTTAAGAACAAAGCGTCTGCTGCTTCACAAGCGTGAAATCAGAAGGTTTTATGCTCAGGTCAAGCAGGAGGGTCTTGCGATAGTTCCGCTCAGCGTTTATTTCAAAAAAGGCAGGGCAAAGGTTGAAATCGGATTGTGCAAAGGTAAAAAGCTTTATGACAAACGCGAAGTTGCAGCCAAAAAAGATGCGCAAAGAACCATTGAGCGCAATCTTCGCAGATGATAATATAAAGCGGCGCACTCCCCTAACGTTCGCCTTCAAGCGGATATATCACTTTTGCGAAAGCAAAAATATCACAGCGAAGTAATATATCATTGAAACAACGCAAGTTGTTTCACATATATGGGGATGAAAGGATTTCGACGGGGGACCCGAGCCCGGATAAGCGAGTAGCGGTGCGGAACCGCTATAAAATCCGCAATTTTCAAATTTAAACGACAACAATAAAGTTGCACTTGCTGCTTAAATAAGCAGCCGTCTCTGTGCGGAGGACTGCGGCCGCATAAGAGGCGTCGATCAGCAGTGAACGTGAACAGGTAACGGCGGATAGCCTGTCATGAATAATCTGTCTACCAAACGCATGAGCCTGCCCACCGGCGCTTGCGGGAGGGAACGTTAAAAGACGGGATACACTCGTAGAAAGTCCCTGCAGAGGTTTTTCGGACGCGGTTTCGATTACCGCCATCTCCACCAATGTCAAGCCTTGCGAGCGCAAGGTTTGACAAAAATACATATTTTTTTGAAAAACGGTGAGAGTTTTCTCTCAAAAAAGCTAATAATCAGGGGAAAGATTATTCAAAACAGTTGAAAGAGGAGAAACAGAGAAAAAAGGAGGATATCTATGGAAAAGAAAAACACTAATGCAATAGTGATTGCAGTCAGTGTGTTGGCGGTTTGCGTTGTTGCAGTTGTTTGTGCTCTTGTTCTTAAGGCGAACAGCTCGAGCGGTCTTATTAAAGAGAACGAACCCGGAAAAGAAAACAACGAAAAGTCAACAACACAGAAAACTGAAGAAGAAACTACATATTCGTTTATTGACGAGCCTGCAGGCGTTGTTGTTCCGTCCGAAGAAGCAACGCAAACCGAACCCACGGCTGGAAACCCTGCAATAACAACACCTCCTGCAACCGAAAAACCCACACAGGCAGTTGTTGTGGATAAGGAAGAAAACGTTACAATCCCTCAGATGGACCCCGACTCAATGTCAAGCGGTCAGGCTGTAAAGCCGCCGTCAAGCTCAAGCGGAAACCTTCCCAAGGATATGTCTTTTGCAGGACTTTACGGAATGGGTTACGACGTTTACGGCGGCAAACAGTATATCTATAACGACGACACCGACCCCAACTGCGTTCAGGCAAACTTCGGCTACAACCGCCTTTATGACTGGGGCGCACAGCTTATCGATTTCAGCATCGATACGGCAAGAATGCCCTTTGAATACGGCGGCAAGGAATATATGATTCAGATCTGGAAAGGTCAGTATATTTCAGGCGATCTCGGCACAGTCGGCGGCGAGGTTGGTCTTTACACCAGACCCAAGGGATCGGTGAGCGCAATCGGTCATTACAGCTGTGCACCTTATGAAGAGTGGCTCAACATGGAAATGACAATTCTCTGGGATGAGCAGGGTAACGGCAACTATCTGCCGCAGCTTACAAGAGTCTATGAGCTTCATTGGTGGCCTACAGGCTTTGTTTTCGGCAACCTTGCAAATAAGAGAGATTCCGATCCTCTTCGCGTTCTTTGCAGAATAACCTTTAAAGATGACGAAATGGCTCAGGCTTTTGCACAGTCACTCTCCAACGAAGGATTCAGCAGTGTGTCAAACTTTGACCCCACTGTTAAAGATACATATAAGATTCACGGTAAAGACGTTATTTTCATTTGGCAGGATGTCAGATAAACCGAACAATCCATTTTCAAGAAAAGAGGTATATTGATGAACAAGACAACCCAGAAGATTCTCATCATCGCAATCTCCGCAATAGTTGTTATTGTTGCAACAACAGTTGCTCTTCTCGTTGTGCCCGATATGCTTAACAAAGAAAAAGACGACGGCAAAAACGATAAGAACTATCCCACACCCCAGGCAACAACACAGGCAGTAAACGGCGGTGAAATTTACACTCAGAACAACGGTGTTGTTGAAATTCCCACAGAAATGACAACGCTTGACAGTATTCTTAATTCAACACAGAATGCTCTTGACCCCAACAACAAGCCCACATCCGCAACACCCACAAGACCTGCAGGTAATGCAGGTTCAAACAACGGCGGTTCAAACAGACCTGCAGGCAACGCAGGCTCAAACAATGGCGGTTCAAACAACAGCGGCTCTGCTAACAAGGGCGAAACAGTTACATATCCCGACACACAGTCCGGCATTAACATCAAGCCTTTAATCGATGAAAACGGCGTTCAGGTTCTCGGCTACAGATACAGCAACGAAGGCGACGGCTATTATTACACCGACGATAAGGATTGCTGGCAGATGAATGCAGGTTATAACGAAGTTTATGACCAGATGGCTCCTCTTACCGCAATGTTCATCGACCAGGTTCGTGTCCGCTTCAACTACGGCGGCAAGGACTGGATGATTCAGCTCTGGAAGGGTCAGTACGGCTGGCTTCTTGTTGGTGCTGAAATCGGTCTTTACACTGCCGAAGAAGGCGCAAATACAGGCGCTATCAATGAAATCAACCATTACAACTGCGCAGACAAAGAAGATTGGCTCTATATGTCAATGGATTGCTACTGGGCAGAAGGCAACAACGGCCACTATAAGAAGGTATTCTCAAGAGGCTATGATAAGTATTGGTGGCCCACAGGCTTCGTTAAGGGTCAGCTTACAAAGTATACATGGCCCAGAACAGAGCTCAAGATGAAGGGCAGAATCACCTTCAAGGATGAAGAAATGGCAAACGCATTTGTTGCCGAGCTTAAAAAGTCAGGTTTTGCAAGAGCTGCAGGCAGTTCTTCAAGCCAGCTTGCCGACGATACATACTATCAGAACGGTGCAGACGTTGTATTCCTCTGGTCAACAATCTATCACGATTGCTTCAAATAAGATTTAATTTACGCTCTTTACCCATATGTTGCGGATACTGTTAATATTTAATACAATTTCTATTTATGATTAATTCATTTTTATGCAAAATTATATTGACATATCCGTACAAATATGGTAGTATAAGATAACAATTGTTGCTCTTGCAATAAAAAATGAAAGGAATGGTTCGAAATGAAAAAAGTACTTGCACTTGCTCTTGCACTTGTAATGGCTCTCTCCTGCGGCCTCATGGCTTTCGCAGAAGGATCCACAGCTGCTGCTGATGTAGCAACAACAGTTGCTACTGATGAAGCTGCAACCGAAAAGGATTATGTTGACCTTACCGTTAAGGAAGTTCTCGCTATGATCCTTGAGCTTGCTAAGGCTGGCATGTCACAGTGGAATGACGTTGAAACCGTTATCGTAAAGATTGTTGATTTCGTTGACGGTCTCGCAAACGGCATCTTCACAGGCAGTGTTGACGGTCTCATCGCAGAGCTTGAAGGTCTCTTCGACGGCATCGAAATCCCCGGCATCGATGGTCTCATCAATGCTCTTAAGGAAAAGATCCTCTCCTTCTATGCTCCCGGTACTGTAACACCCCCCACAACAGAACCCGCTGACACATCAGATACAGGTTCTGCTCCCGTTGGCATCGCTGTTTTCGCTGCTGTTTCAGTAGCTGCTGCAGCTGCTTTCGTTTGCACAAAGAAAAAGGACTAATTTAAGTTTTAGCTTTGCTAAACTTGTTTGATTAAATTAGCGCAAGAATTTAATCAAATAGTTCTGCGGAGTATCCTTTCGGGTACTCCGCTTTTTTCGTGAAACTGTTTGTAAATTTTTATCGAATTGAGTAATAATTCCAAATCGGAAATACGCATACAACAAAAAATAATATAATAGGGTATAAAGGATAATATATAACAGGGGGATTCAAAAATGCAAAAGAAAAAGATAGCGCTGTCGTTGATTTCGCTTATGCTTTGCGCACTGTTCGTTTTTGGCGCCTGTTCTTCTGACAGCAAAAAGGAAAACAACGAAAAGGATAAAGAAACCGTGACTTTGGATTTTGTGGATGCCGACGGTCAGGATGCAACGGAAGACGTTGGCGGTGAGAATTCCGAACTTCCGCCCAAAACTCCATCAACAGAAAAGCTGATTGCGCTTACCTATGATGACGGTCCCAATCCGTCAACAACAAACAGAATTCTCACAACACTTGAAGAAAACAACTCCGTTGCGACTTTCTTTATTGTCGGCAACAGAATTGACAGCGGACACGATACCATTGAGCGTGCAGTTGATATGGGTTGCGAAATCGCAAACCATACCTATGACCACAAATATCTTAACGAGATAAGTGATTCGGAGCGAAATAATCAGATAAACTCCGTTAACAGTAAAATGAAAAATGATTTCGGTTTTGAGGTCAAGCTTCTCAGAGCGCCCGGCGGCAAGTATAAGGGTGTAACCGACAGTATTGACATGCCTCTCATCCAGTGGTCAATTGATACCAACGACTGGCGTCACAAGGACGTTTCGAGCAAACCCAGAACCGAAGAGCAGCGTCAGAAGGAAATGGACGAAATTATTGACCACGTTATGGATAACGTAAAAAGCGGCGATATAATTCTGATGCACGATATTTATGATTTTACTGCTGATATGAGCGAGATACTTATTCCCAAGCTTGTTGCTGCGGGATATAAGCTTGTTACCGTCAGCGAAATGTATGAAGCCTATGCTCAGGGTCTTGAGGGCGGCGAGGTTTATTTCAATGCATATTTCAAGCCTGCCGTTCACACGGTTGAGCCGATCCCTGCAGGCGATTATTACGTTAAAACAGAAAACGGCGGAGGTCTTAATCTGCGTGAGGATGCAACAACGTCAAGCGCAATTCTTGCAGAAATTCCCGATTCAACCGCACTGAAAGTAACCGAAGCGGTTAAAGGTTGGGCAAAGGTCAGCTACAACGGCAAAACAGGCTGGGTCAGCACAGCTTACCTTCGTTCAGATTCCGTTGGCTGATTGTTTACAGAAAATTAATATAAAATTTTCTATATATGTTAAAATTTGTTGCAAAATATGTTATAATATATAAAATTGATTATGGGCTCCGATTGCCTATCCATAAATAATATTTGCAGGTGATTCTTTTGAGCGACAATAAAAAGCTACCTGACGAATATGAAGATGTTTACAGCCATAGCAAAAAATCACGAAAAAAGACCCCCAAAAAGTCTGCCGAAAAGAACAAGCAGAAAACCAAAAAGAAAAGAACAACAGAGTATGTTATTGCTGTTGTTTGCGTTTTTCTTTGCCTGATTGTTGTTGCGATGTGTGGTGTAACCATATTCTTTCGTTCAAAACTAAATAAGATGAATTACAGTGACGGCTTGGGCGGTAATCCCGATGCAACGTTCAATTACCTTGAAGAAGAGAATCTTAACTTCAATAACATTGCTGACCCTGAAGGCGCCGAAACCGTAAAAGAGCTGATAAAAACCTGGTCAACCAACGGCGGAGACCAGCTCTACAGCAAAAACGTTATCAACGTTTTGCTTATCGGTGAAGACTATGAGGACGGCACAAGCCGCTCAGACTCAACGATTCTTGTAACCATCAACAAGAAAACCAAAAAGATAATTCTGACGTCATTCCTCAGAGATTCATATACCTATATGAATATCGAAGGCCAGGACAGATACGATAAGACCAACCACGCTTACGCCTGGGGCGGCGCATCAAAATTGATGGAAGTTCTTTCCAATAACTACAAAATCAAGATTGACCGCTTTGTAACCATAAATTATCAGTCATTTGTCAAAGCGGTTAACGAGCTTGGCGGCATAAACGTTATGGTAACCGAAGCGGAAGCAAACTATATGAACCGAACAACAAAGCTCAAGGGATTTGAAAGCGGTTCAAGTGTTAATCTTGACGGCGACCATGCTTTGGTTTTTGCGCGAATAAGAAAGCTTGACGGTGAAGAACAGCGAACAGAGCGTCAGAGAAGGCTTATAACGGCTCTGATAAACAGCGTCAGAGATTCTTCGCTTGCAGACGTCAACAATGCGATTGATACGTTTCTTCCTTACGTAACAACAAACCATACAAAAAGCGAGATCGTGTCGCTTGGCACGAAAGCAATAACAGAGGGTTGGCTCAAGTATGAAATCGTGAGCCAGGTAGCCCCCTCGGAAACAACAAAAATGGGATTCCAGGGATACAGAACCTACACAGGCAACCTCGACGTCTGGATTGTTGACTACGTCAAGGCGGCGCAGGAGCTTCAGCTTTCACTCTACGGTCAGACCAATATCACGATTGATGAAAGCACTCACGTTTCGGCTATTGATCTTGCAATGGGCAGATACAGCTATAATGACTATGACGATAACGATTATGGCAATGATGATGATTACAGCTTTGAGGAAGAAGAAAGCACACGCAGAAACTGGCTTGATTATACCATCCCTGATGAATTACCATCATACGGCTTGGGCGATATTCTGCCGGATATAACCGTTAACTATGATTTTACATTCAACTACGGCAGAGAGGATATAACGTCCGGACAACCCGATGATGATGATAGCGGTCAGAACGGTGAGGACGGAACCGAAGCTGTTACTGAAGAATACAATGAATAAAAAAACAGGCTTGTGCTTCGGCACAGGCCTGTTGCTTTTTAAATGACAAAAAGGGTTGCCAAACGGCAACCCTTTCATATCAGCATAAATTTAAGTTCGGATTATGCTTCTTCCTGCTTCTTTGCAAAGCATTCGCTGCAGAAAACAGGTCTGTCCTCACGCGGCTTAAAGGGAACCTTTGCAACTCCACCGCAGGAATCGCAGGTTGCTTCAAACCACTCACGCTCGCCACGAGTTGCATTTTTGCGTGCATCTCTGCAAGCCTTGCAACGCTGGGGCTCGTTTACAAAGCCTTTTTCGGCATAGAATTCCTGTTCGCCGGCTGTGAAAACGAATTCGTTGCCGCATTCCTTACAGATGAGAGTTTTGTCTTCGTACATGATTTTAACCTCGCTTGAAAAAATTTTTTCGCCCTGGACGGAATCGCACCGTCACCTTTGATGAACAACGCTCTGCTTTAAGCTACGGGGGCATATTGAAACTTCCGATGGAAGATTTCAGATTTGGGAACGGATTTTTTTTCGGATTCTCTGCAGTGCATTGTCAACGGCTTTTTCGCTGCATTCAAGCGAAAGTGCAATTTGTGCATAGCTTTTGTCGAGAAGTCGAAGTTCGATAACCTGTCTTTCAAAATCAGAAAGATCGTCAACTAAAAGTCTTTTGAGTTGTTCGGAACCGTCTTTGTCCGAAACGATAACAGCGGGGTCATCGTTTCTGGAGAGGAGCTTGTCTGTTTCTTCTTCAATTGAAACAGCATTTGTCAGAGCGGCGTTTTTGTGGTTATAATTTACCCTGACCGCCGATACAATACGGTTGTTGATGCAGGTTTCTGCGTACGCTTTAAAAGGAACGCCTTTTTCGCTGCGGTAGCTTTTAACCGCATCAAGGAAACCGAGCATACCTTCCTGAACAAGGTCTTCTGACGAAAGTCGGGGACCGCCGTGTTTGCTTGCTTTTGCTTTGGCAACGGGCATAATCTTGGCAATCAGCAGCGCCATGGCAGCATCGTCGCCGTTTGAGGCGAGACGGGCAAGCTCTTCGTCGGTTAAATTAATCTTTGCGTTTTCGGACATTATAAGACCTCTCAAAATCCTCTTACGAATAATAATAAGCTAAATTTTGAATTTTGTCAACAATTATTTATCCTAAATTAGAAAATATTTTTGTTAATAGTGAACAAAAAGACAAGAAAAACTATATATTGTGGATTTTAGTCAAAATAACTCATTTTTCGCACAAAGAAAAATATGCCGTTTGCATTTTAAAATGTAATTTCACCAAAAGAATATTGTTGAATTTAAATCGGAAATGATTTTTGCTCAGAAAAAACCAAAGCCCTGCCGAAGCAGGGCTTTAATCAATCATTATTTTTTAACAGCTTTGCGTGCCTCGATTTCAGCAACCATCTGTGCCTGTTTCTTTTCTGTGATAGTGTAGAAGAACATCGGAACTGCGCAGGCAAACATACTTACGATGCCTGAGATAATGAGAACGTTCCAGAGTGCATCGGGGTTAGCAACTTCATATGTTCTTGCATTGATGCCGGCAATGCTCATCGAAAGAACGCCGATGAATGCGCCGACAGCCATACCGATTTTGTTGATGAGGGTCTGCATTGCAAAGCAGATGCCTTCGCCTCTTTCGCCCGTTTTCCATTCAAGGTAATCAACGGTATCGCCTATCATAGCGTATGTGATGATGTTGTTAACACCCTGGGGAATGCCGAGAAGAACAAGACCGATTGCGCAGACAATCATTTTCCAGGGAGCATCGTAGCCAACGAAATACATAACAGTCATTACAACGCCGCCGAAAAGATGAACTGCGATGTAGGACCATTTCTTTGTGAATTTCTTGGACATCCAGGGAACGAGGATAGAGGCAACGAGTCCGCCGGGAACAACGAGAAGAGTGATAACGCCGTAAAGACCTTCGTTTTGAAGAATGTATTTTGCAAAGTAAAGACCGCCGGTGTAGGAATAAACCATTCTTGCACCGCCGAGAACGCCTGAAAGAACGATGAGCATAAGCTCCTTATTTTTAAAGAGAAGTTTGAGGTTGTGACCGAATGAGGGAGGATTTTCGTCTGATGTGAAACGTTCTGTGGTGTTTTTGAAGCCATAGAAGAACATGGGGATAGCGGCAGCAACAAGAACAACCGCAGCAATGAAATAGGTCCACTTGAGAGTGTCTGCGTTTGAGATTTCCATACCCTGCTTTACGGTTCCGACAAACGTCTGGATAGCGGCATCCTTGTCGATGCCCTGGTTTGAAACCATATTTGCAATGGCATCCGCTTTGTCGGCAGCAATAAGAGCTTTGTCTGCCGCAGTGTCAGCATACTTGAACTTTTCAGTGAGAGCGCCTGTGATAACGGGAAGGAAAACGGTAACGATACCTGCGCCGACTGTGCAGAACATACGGGCAACGGTAAGAATATTACCTCTTGTTACGGTGTTGTTGGTAAGGCAGGTTGAAAGGCCCCAATAAGGAACGTCTGCAATTGTGTAAGCAACGCTCCACACAATGTAAATAACGGCAATTGTTGTGAATGCAATTGTTGTCTGCGTACCATTATAAACGTTTTCAGCACTGAAAACGGGAAGGAAGCAGAGGATCGTCATAATGCCGATAGGGAAAGCCATCCACTTGAGATAGGGGCGGCATTTACCCCATTGGGTTCTGGTCTTGTCAACAACAGAGCCCATAATCGGGTCGTTCAGAGCGTCAAAGATTCTGGCGCCAAGCATAAGAATGGCAACTGCGATTGCGCCGCTTACGCCGCCAACCTTAACACCGTCGGCACCGAAGAGGAGTGCGTCGGTCATAAAGACGGTGATGTAGGAGCCGATGATGGTGCAGATAAAGTTCTGACCGAAACCGGCAACACTGTAGGCGATAGCTTCTTTGGGCTGAACGCCTTTGCCCGGAGTTGTTCCGAACAGTTTGTGAAGAAATGCTGAGTTCATTTTGTCTTTCCTTTCTTTATGTATATTTACTTAAATTAAAGACTTATAAAAATCAAGAGCCTTGAAGGTTCTTTTTGTTTGTGAAAGCAAAAATTTTTCGCACACCTGCATAAGCAGTTTTTCATCATCCGCAGGCAAAGAAAAAGAATATATTCTTTCAATAGGATTTGCACAGATATGACGCATTGCGGTTAAAACGGTAGGGTTTATTTTAATTCCGCCCTTGCCGCTGTTTCGGCAGCAGATGCAGCCTTCTGCAATATTGAAATATATTTCGCCCGAAGGCTCTTCGCCGCAATGCGGGCAGCAGATGAGGTCGGGCATAAAACCCGAAAATGAAAGCAGCTTTAATTCGGTTACTGCTTTAAGAAAGTTGCAGCTTCTGCGTTTTGTTTCAAGCAGATGAAGCGAATTCAGGATTACACGCAGAATGTCTCTTGCAGGCTCCATTTCGGGAACAAGCTCTGCAGAAAGCGCACAGAAATACTGCGCAAGCGAAAGCCTTTCGATATCTTCCCTTAACCCGAAGAAAACCTCTTTTACCGTGGCGTCGTCAATTATGTAGCTGTCCCTGCTTCGGTAAACCGAAAATTCGCCGTAGCAGAGGGACTGAGTTGCGCCGTGCATTTTGCTGTTTATTTTTTTTGCTCTGTTTGCAAAGGCTCTGATAACGCCGTATTCGGCGGTCAGAAGCGTAACAAGGCGGTCACTTTCGCCTGTATCCGTTACTCTCAGCACCAGAGCGTCTGTAGTCATTCTCATGTTTTTCAGCCTCCGAAGGGACTGCGGCGGCAACATTGCGGAATTCAAGATAATCCCCGATTGCGCCCGATTTTGAAAATTTTCGCCAAGCCTGCGATTTATCCATTATATCAAGCCTCCCATTTATAACTTACCCCGTATTTCCGGGGTTATAAACGGAAGAAAACGGAATTTAATCGAGACCGAAGTTGTGGATAAGACCCTCTCTGTTGCGCCAACCTTCTTTTACCTTGACCCAGCACTGAAGGTTGATTTTGCACTGGAAAAAGTTTTCCATATCGGCTCTTGCTCGTGAAGATATCTTTTTGAGCATTTCGCCCTTTTTGCCGATGATTATGCCCTTGTGGGATTCTCTTTCGCAGTAGATTGTTGCTTCAACGTCCATAATGTCGCCCTGAGGTCTTTCACGCATTTTTTCAATGCTGACAGCAACACCGTGGGGTACTTCCTTGTCAAGAAGCAGAAGCATTTTTTCTCTTATGATTTCACCCGCAAGCACTCTTTCGGGTTGGTCGGTAAGAGTGTCATCGGGGAAAAAGTGAACGGATTCATAGGAGAGTTTTTTGAGTTCTTCGATAAGAACGTCAATGTTTTCTTCTTTGAGGGCGCTCACGGGAATAACGGCTTCAAATTCATAAATTGATGAAAAAGCAAGAATCTTTTCCATAATTTTTTCTTTTTGCTTTATTGTATCAATTTTGTTGATTGCAAGCACAACGGGCGCCTTTTCTGCCTTGAGACGTTTGAGAAGTTCGAGCTCTGCCTCTCTGATTTCGCCTTCGGGTTCCGTAACAAAAAGGCACGCATCAACGCCTGCAATACCGTCGCCGACGGCTTTTATCATTTTTTCGCCGAGTTTGGTTTTGGGTCGGTGATAGCCGGGTGTGTCGGTGAAAACAAGCTGTGTTTCGCCGAGAGTGAGAACACCCATAATTTTTGTGCGAGTGGTCTGGGGCTTCTGGGTAACGATTGCCACCTTCTGACCCAGCATTTTATTAAGAAGCGAGGATTTGCCGACGTTGGGACAACCGACGATGGCAACAAAAGCAGTTTTAGTCATTATAAGCTCCTTATTTTTTCTTTTTGAAAAGTTTAAGCATTCCCGACGGACCTGCAAAAACGAACGTTACGCTTAACGCAACGGTAACAACAAGCAGGATAAATTCGGGAACGTGTATTTTATAGTATTCAAACATTGCCGAGAATGCGGCAGGCTGATAAAGAATAACCAGTCCGACTGCAACCGCACCGATTGCGGAAACAAGAACCGCACCTGCGGCGGCATCCTTTGCGAGCTTTGCAAGCGGCATTATTTTGCCGTTTGCCGCAAGGTCAACGGCGCTTTCGATGCCCGTGTTTACAAGCTCGAGCGAAATAACAAGAGCGCTTACGGCAATGAGGATTGCAAACTGTGTTTTTGAAACCTCAAAGAAATCGTGAGCGGTCAAAAAGCAGAACATATAGGTAAGAAAACACAGATGAATTCGCAGGTTGCGTTCTTTGACAATACACGAAGCTATACCCTTAAAGGCATAGCCGAAGCTTTTGATTAAACTTTTCATATGTTTTCATCATCCATATAATAACTGGAATTTCTTTTAAGACCCATCTGCGTGAGAACAGCTTCTTCTTTTTCGCGCATTCTTACGCTTTCTATACCGCCGTTAACGTGGTCGTAACCGAGCAGGTGAAGCATTGAATGAACGGTCAGGAATCCGATTTCACGCTGCAGGGAGTGACCGTATCTTTCTGCCTGGTCAAGAGCGTGCGGAATAGAAATAACAATGTCGCCCAGCATTTTTGCGCCCGTATCAAAGTTTGTGTCATAAACACCGTCTTCGCCGAGAGGGAACGAAAGAACGTCTGTTGAACGGTCAATATTTCTGTATTCCTTGTTGAGTCTGTGGATTTCGTCGTCGTCAACAAAGGTTACGCTTATTTCAGCGGGGTCTGCAAAGTTTTCCTGAACAAGAACGGCTGTGCAGCAACGGCGCACAAGCATACGAACGCCTGTAGGAATACGGAATACGTTTTGTTCGTTTGATATTATAACCTTGACTTTGCTCATTTTCTGTTGCGTTCCTCCTCTTGTTTTTCATAAGCCTTGATGATATCCTGAACAAGTCTGTGGCGGACAACGTCTTTTTCGTTGAACCTTACCGTGCCGATATCTTCAATGTTTTTGAGTATTCTTACTGCTTCTTTAAGACCCGAACGTTTGCCGTCGGGTAAATCTATCTGTGTGATGTCGCCCGTAACAACCATTTTTGAGTTGAATCCCAGTCGTGTCAGGAACATCTTCATCTGCTCGGGCGTTGTGTTCTGCGCTTCGTCAAGAATTATGAAGCTGTCATCGAGTGTTCGGCCTCGCATATAGGCAAGAGGAGCAACCTCGATGTCACCTCTTTCCTGGTGTTTCTGAAAATTCTCTGCGCCGAGCATATCGAAAAGTGCATCGTAAAGAGGGCGCAGATAAGGGTCAACCTTTTGCTGCAGGTCACCAGGCAGGAAACCGAGCTTTTCGCCGGCTTCAACCGCAGGTCTTGTGAGCACTATGCGGTTGATTTCTTTTGCTCTGAAAGCGGTTACGGCCATGGCAACGGCAAGGTAGGTTTTACCTGTACCTGCAGGACCTATGCCTAAAGTTACCGTGTTTTTGCGAATTGTTTCAATATATTTTTTCTGACCCAGAGTTTTGGGCTTGACGGGTTTGCCTTTTGATGTTATGCAAACGCAGTCAGCCGCCATACGGTCAAGCTTATCTTCGTTTCCTTCGTTAACAAGCGAAAGAACGTAGCGCACGTTCTGGTCGCTGAGTGCTTCGCCTTTGTTGATAAGAGTGAGCAAACCGTTGATGGCACGCACGCCCTTCTGAACGTTTTCAGCGTCGCCTGCAACCTTAAGCTCGGAGCCGCGGCTGATAACGCTTACGGAAAATTCCTTTTCGATAAGCTTGATATTTTCGTCAAAGGAGCCGAAAAGGCTTACAGCCTGCTCCATTCTGTCAACGTTTATTATCTGTTCAAACACGGCATTGCCTCCTGTAGGGCATAGTTATCTATTATTAATGTTAGTATAACACACTGTTAACAAAAAGTCACTATTTTATTTAAATATATTTATTTATAATATATTGATTGACTTTTTAAAAAAATAAGAATATTATTGTATCTGTATAAGTATATCAAAATCCGGTGGTGATAATATGCTTGAAGCTGTTCTTTCTTTTTCAAGATATGCTTTGCCTTTTATGGCTTTGCTGATATTTCTTCTTTGCTTTGTAGCTCTGCTCAAGCGCAGACCGCCGTCGCTCGGCAGTGCGAAACTTATATGCACAGCCACAAAAGACATTTATCCGCTCACAAGGCGTGAAACGTCAATCGGCAGAAACAAAAACAGCGACATTCTTCTTAAACACGCTACGGTTTCAAGGCTTCACGCCGTTGTTGTTTGCGCAAAGGACGGATGGTACGTTACCGATATCCGTTCGCAGGCGGGCGTGCTTGTCAACGGGAAAAAAATTGATAAAAAGGCATACATCAAAACGGGCGACAAAATAACGCTCGGCACGGTTACGCTTGTTTTTGAAAATCTTAAAGACTGACAGGAAGATTAAATGGAAACCAAAATTAAAACAGTAACGTTGCCCAACGGGCTTCGCATAGTTTTTGAAAAAAATAAAAATGCCAAAACCTGCTCGGCAGTAATCTGGATTGCAAGCGGTTCAAGCTATGAAACGCCCGAAACGGCAGGGCATTCTCATTTTATTGAGCATATGGTTTTTAAAGGCTCCCATAAACGCTCGGCACTTGATATTGCCGTTGAAATGGACGAAATCGGCGGATATCTGAACGCCTATACGGCAAGAGAAAACACCTGCTTTTATGCCCGTATGCTTACCGAGCACACCGAAAAAGCGCTTGACATTCTTTGCGATATGGTCAGAAACCCAAGACTTGACGAAAGTGATATCGAACTTGAAAAAGGCGTTATAAAAGAAGAAATCTCAATGTACGAGGACAGTCCCGAAGATTTGTGTGCGGATACGTTTTACAGAAACGTATGGAAAAACAGTATGCTCGGCTCCGATATTCTCGGCAGCGAAGCAACGGTTGATGCCGTAACCAAAGAAAGTCTGCAGGCACATCTGAAAAAGTTCTACGTGCCCGAGAGAATAGTTATAAGCCTCAGCGGCAATTTTGACGAAAAAGCTGCTCTGGAAATCAGCAAAAGCTATTTTGCAGACCTTAAGAATACGGGATTTCAGATTAATCCCGTTGATGCGAAATATAATCAGCACACCGTTACCGTTAAAAAGAGCGTTATGCAGAATCAGCTTGTTCTGGGTTTTCCGGGTGTTGCGGTTTCGGATAAACGCCGTGAAGCGGTGCTGCTGATGTCCTCTATTCTCGGCAATTCGCCGTCATCAAGGCTTTTTCAGCATATCAGAGAAAAGCTCGGTCTTGTTTATTCAATCGAAACAACAAGCGTTTCTTATCTGAAATCGGGAGTTTTTGTTGTCGCAATGGGTCTTAACGAAAAATCCGAGGAAAAGGCAATCGGCGAAACTCTGGAAATTATTTCGGAATTCAGCAAAACCGTTACCGAAAAAGAGCTTGCAAGAGCAAAAGAGCAGTCGGTAACAAGCTTTGTTATGGAACTTGAGAATATTTCGTCGCACGCATCACGCAACGGCAGAAATCTTTTGCTCTATAACAGAGAAATTCCGCCTGAAGAGGTTATAAGCAATATCAGGGCGGTAACGCTTGAGGATATACGCAAAACGGCAGACGAAATTTTTGATTTGTCAGCTATGTCAATTTGCGTTGCAGGCAAAGTCAAAAGCAAAAAAGCTTATAAAGAAATTATAAATTCAGCAAACCAAGGAAGTAATTGAAATGATAGGCAAAAAAGAAATCAACAGAATCGTCGTTAAGGTAGGCACGTCAACGCTGACCTATGACACAGGAAAAATAAACATCCGCCGTATGTCGGCACTTGCAAGAGTGCTCAGCGATTTAAAGAATTCGGGCAGAGAGGTTGCGCTTGTAACTTCGGGAGCAATCGGTGTCGGCGTAGGCAAGCTCGGTCTTAAAGAAAGACCGCAGGATACCCCCGGCAGACAGGCGGCGGCAACCGTCGGTCAGTGTGAGCTGATGTTCCTTTATGATAAATTCTTCGGCGAATTCGGCAATATAACGGGTCAGCTTCTTGTTACAAAAGATGACTTTGAAAACGAGGAAAGACATAAGAATCTTCACAACTCGTTTATGAAACTGTTTGAATACGGCGCAATTCCCGTTGTTAATGAGAATGACAGTGTTGCCGTTGAAGAAATTGTTTTTGGCGATAATGACAGTCTTTCGGCTCACGTTGCAAAAATCGTTGATGCCGATTTGCTTATAATTCTGACCGATATTGACGGTCTTTTCAGCGCAAACCCCAGAGAAGACGAGAATGCCGTTCTGATTCATTCTGTTGATAAAATCGACGATGATATTCTTGCTCTTGCAGGCGGCACGGGCACAAGCAGAGGTACGGGCGGTATGGTAACAAAGCTCCACGCAGCACAGATTGCAACGCAGGCGGGCATTGACACTGTTGTTATGAACGGCTCTGACCCCGAGGAGCTTTACAAGCTTCTTGACGGCAGACAGACAGGAACGCTTTTCAAAGCGCAGAGGTGATTGAAATGAGCATTTTAACAGATATAGGCGCACGCTCAAAGCAGGCGCAAAAAATTCTTGCAAAGGCAGGCTCCGCAGCCATCAACAAGGCTCTCAACGCCGTTGCCGATGCACTTGAAAAAGAAGCGGCATTCATCATTGCCGAAAACAAAAAGGACATTGACGCAGGCGAAGCAAACGGTCTTTCAAAAGCGCTTATTGACCGCCTGAGTCTCAATGAATCAAGAATCAGCGGTATGGCGCAGGGCCTGCGTGAGGTTGCCGCAAGTGAAAGTCCTGTGGGCAAGGTCTTGTGGGGCGAAGTAAGACCCAACGGTCTTAAAATAGAAAAAGTTGCAGTGCCCATCGGTGTTATTGCCGTTATTTTTGAAGCAAGACCCAACGTTACGGCGGATGCCGCGGCTATCTGCCTTAAGGCAGGCAACTCAGTTATTCTCAAGGGCGGCAAGGAAGCCATAAATTCCAATAAAGCCGTTGCCGACGTCATGAGAAAGGCGGTTGCAGAATCGGGTCTGCCCGAGGATTGCATTATTCTTGTTGAAAATATTTCAAGAGAAGCCGCAACTGAGCTTATGAAGCTTAACGGCTACGTTGACCTGCTTATTCCCAGAGGCGGCGCGGGTCTTATCCGCTCCGTTGTTGAAAACGCAACCGTACCTGTTATTGAAACGGGTGTCGGCAACTGCCACGTTTACGTTGATTCCGATGCCGATATCGATATGGCTGCCGAAATTGTTGCAAACGCAAAGGCTTCAAGAGTTTCGGTCTGCAATGCTTGTGAAGGTCTGCTTGTTCATGCGGATATTGCAGAGGTTGCTCTGCTTTCAATTGGTGAAAAGCTTAAGGAATGCGGCGTTGAAATCAGAGGCGATGAGGCGGTATGCGAGATTCTGCCTTATGCAATTCCCGCAACGGATGATGATTGGGCAAAGGAATATCTTGATTATAAAATCAGCGTAAAAATCGTTAAGGATATTGACGAAGCCATTGAACATATTTCACGCTACGGCACAGGTCACAGCGAGGCGATTGTTACTAACAACTACCTTATGGCAGAGAAATTCAAGAATGAGGTTGATGCGGCAGCTGTTTACGTTAACGCATCCACAAGATTCACCGACGGCGGTGAGTTCGGATTCGGTGCCGAAATCGGTATTTCTACCCAGAAGCTTCACGCCAGAGGACCTCTCGGCGTTGCGCATATGGTCAGCGAAAAATACGTTATCAGCGGCACGGGTCAGATAAGATAACAAGTGAACAGTGAATAATGAAGAGTGAAAAGTTGAGGGTGGGCTTTGCCCACGCCCGATTCAATCTTAAATAATTAGCGGAGGAATCAAAATGAAAGAAAAATCCAATAAAAGCGGCAAAAACAAGCTGGCTTTTCCCATAGGCATAATCGTTTTGATTCTTGCCGTGGTCGGAATAATATCAACCGTAAAGTTTGCGGTTGATTCTGTTAAAAAAATGACCGATGATTCGGCGGATAAGCTTAAATATGAGCAGATGCTGGTGCCTGTTGTTATGTTTGACCCCGATCCGTTTGATGATTTGAAGCAGGCGGACGTTTCGCAGCTTCTCAACAGTGCTGTGTGGTCGTTGCTTATGAGCGATGAGGGTACCGAAAAATATCCTTATTCAGAGGGAGACGTGTTCGGCATTATTGTTCCGCAGGAGGATATAGAAAAGCATTTTGTCAGCCTTTTCGGCACGGAAATCGATATTGCTTCAATGCACGATTCAATAGATATGAGCGCATACGATATCACCTATGATGCCGCACTCAAAAGCTATATTCTGCCCATTACGGGCGTTGAATCCGCATATACCCCAAAGGTTTATGAAATTGAAGAAAAGGGCAGTTCGGTCATTCTGTCCGTCGGTTATATCGGCAACAAGGCGTGGGCGCAGGTTGAGGGCGACGCTTATTCTGCTCCCGAACCCGATAAGTATATGAAAATAACTCTCCGTGAGCGCAGCGGCGGTATGTACGTTGCTTCCATTCAGGCTGTTGACGGACAGGAGATTGTCGGCAGTATGCCTGCCACAAGACCGCCTGAAATCGAAACAACGGAAAGTGTTACCGTACCCACTCAGCCCGAAACACACGTGCTCACAACGGCAGTGCCTGTTACAGACGAGGACGGAGAAGAGGTTACGGATGATGACGGTGAAATTGTGACTGAAATTGTTACGGTTATTCAGGAGGTTACAACGGAATCCGTAACAGGTGAGGACGTAACAGACGAAAGTGTAACCGAAGAAGGGGTTACCGAAGAAAACACCACCGAAGAGGAATAATAATGGATTTTTTTGATAAACATGCAAAAGCGCTTGAGTTTGATAAAGTTCTTGAAAAGCTTGCGCAATTCACAAGCTGCGAGGATGCAAGATACAATGCGCTTCATCTTAAACCCGAAACAAATCTTGAGCTTGCAAAAGCGCTTCTTAATCAGACAACGGATGCGCATATGTTGCTTGCCCGTTTCGGCGGTCCGTCATTCGGCGGATTGAAAAACGTTAACAATGCACTCAGCAGAGCCAACGCAGGAAGCGTTCTTAACACAAAAGAACTGCTTGATATCGGCGGCGTGCTGAGAGTTATACGCACGCTTTCACAGTGGAGAGCATCAAATGCAGGTGTGCAGAGCGTCCTTGACCCTCTGTTCAGTGCGCTTATGCCGAACAGATTTCTTGAATCTGCAATTTTCAACGCAATCATTTCGGAAGAAGAGATTTCCGATAACGCATCGCCGACTCTTGCGGATATAAGACGCAAGATCAGGGTACAGGAATCCAAGGTCAGGGAGCAGCTTGAAAAATTTACCCGTTCACAGACACATTCCAAGTATCTGCAGGAAAATATTATAACTCAGAGAAACGGAAGATACGTTGTGCCTGTCAAGAATGAATACCGCAGCGAAGTGCCCGGTCTTGTTCACGATACGTCATCAAGCGGCGCAACGGTTTTTGTTGAACCCATGGCAGTTGTTGAGGCAAACAATGAAATCCGTGTGCTTCAGTCAAAAGAAAGAGAAGAAATCGAGCGCATTCTGTTTGAACTTTCCGCATCGGCAGGCGATTTTGCCCAGAGTATCAAAAACAGCTATGAATGTGCGCTTGAGCTTAACCTTGTTTTTGCAAAGGCACAGTATGCATACAGCATAAAGGGTTGCCCTCCGATTCTTAACGATAAGGGCATTGTCAATCTGCGTATGGCAAGGCATCCGCTCATTGACCCCAAAAAGGTTGTGCCTGTTGACATTATGCTCGGTAAGGACTTTGATACTCTTGTTATCACGGGTCCAAACACGGGCGGCAAGACCGTTTCAATAAAAACAGTCGGTCTGCTTTCAATGATGGCAATGTGCGGTTTGATGATACCTGCAGGGGACAGAAGCGAGGTTTCTGTTTTTACAGAGATTCTTTCGGATATCGGCGACGAGCAGTCGATTGAGCAATCACTTTCGACGTTTTCTGCTCATATGACCAATATAATCAGTATACTGAAGAAAGCGCGCGAAGGCAGCCTTGTGCTTATCGACGAGCTTGGTGCAGGCACAGACCCCGTTGAGGGTGCGGCGCTTGCTATGGCAGTGCTTGAAGCACTTCACGAAAAAGGCGCAAAAATAGCCGCCACAACCCACTATGCGGAGCTTAAAGCATATGCGCTTGAAACGCCGAGGGTTGAAAACGGCTGCTGCGAATTTGACGTTGCAACACTCAGACCGACTTATCGCTTGCTTATAGGCGTGCCCGGCAAATCAAATGCGCTTGCAATCAGCGAAAGGCTCGGTCTTGATAAATCGGTTATCGCAAGGGCCGAAGAGCTTGTTTCGGTTGAAAACAAGGAGTTTGAAAACGTTGTTGACCGTCTTGAAGAAACAAGAGTCAGGATGGAAAGCGAATTTGACAAGGCAAGAATGCTTTCTGATAAAGCGGCAAAAGAAAAAGCCGAAGCAGAGAAGCTTAAAGAAGAGATTTCCAGATTGCGTGAGCAGGAAATGGAAAAGGCACGCTCACAGGCTCTGCGTGTGGTCGAGCAGGCAAAACGAGAAGCATATTCGCTTATGCAGGAGCTTGAAAAGCTCAAAAAAGAGCAGCAGAAAACAAAGGATGCCGCTGAGCTTGCAAGGCGCGCAAAGGCTATGGTCAAAAAAGGCGTTGAAGCCATTGATTCCGCCGCAGACCCTGTTATCGGCATAGATGACGATGACGAAAACTACGTTCTTCCCAGAGCGCTTGCAGCAGGCGATACGGTTATAATCCGTGATATAGGCAAAACGGCAAAGGTGCTTTCACCCGCCGATAAAAACGGAAACGTTGAGGTGCAGGCAGGCTCAATCAAAACAAGAGTCAAGCTTTCAAATCTCCGCCTTTGTGAAAATGCCCCCAAAAAGAAGGAACTTAAATCAGCGCCCAGACTGCAGGGCGAAAGCCGTCTGAATATGGCTGCGTCAACACGACTTGACCTGAGAGGTATGACGGTTGAGGATTGTCTGATTGAGCTTGACCGCTTTATTGACCAGGGTCTGCGTACGGGTCTGAACGAATTCACCGTTGTTCACGGAAAGGGTACGGGTGCGCTTCGCAGTGCAGTAACACGCTATCTCAAAGCGTCGCCTTTTGTTAAATCGAGCAGACTCGGCGTGTACGGCGAGGGTGAAGACGGCGTTACAATCGTAACTCTCAAGTGAGTTTGGAATTGTGCAAAAAAAGCGTAAATTTTGCCTCAAATTAAATGCGCAAACCGCAGAATTATACAATCTGTAAAGCGATTTTGCTTTACAAACGTGAAACACCGAGAGCGTGTAAAAAAGTTTTCCACACATCATAATGTGGAAAAGTGGATATATCTTGTGTCAAAGCTCAAAAAATTCCACAATTTATGGAAAATCCACCTTTTTTATGTCGAAAAAGTGAGAAAAGTGTGGATAACCGCATTAAATAACGGCAAAAATTACACTTGACAAGACAATCTATTTTTAGTATAATACTGACCTGTAAAGCAAACATACTTTACAGGTCGGCTGTTTTTTCTGACCTTTTTGTGCAGAATAAACAACCGTCTTGATTTTTGCTCATTTTCAACAAATTACCGCCGTTTTCGGCATAATTACGGGAGAAAGGAGGGTCAGGTTTGGCAAAGAATTATGAAATGGCTGTGCTCATCGATTTTTACGGTGAAATGCTCACGGCGAAGCAGCGTGATTTTTTGGAATACTATTATAATGATGACCTCTCTCTTTCTGAAATAGCTGAAAATGAGGGCATAACGCGCCAGGGCGTAAGAGACGCAATCAAGAGAGCGGAAACTCAGCTGCAGGATATGGAAAACCGTCTGGGTATGGCAAAGCGTTACGAAGAAATCAAGGCAGGTCTCGACGAAATCATCGAGGTTTCAAACCAGATTGCCGAGTATAACCTTCGTCACAGTCTTTCAAAGGAAATCAACGATTTCAGCGTGCGCATCAAAGCTGCCGCAATGACAATGCTTGAAAGCTGATGCGTGTTTAAAGATACATATTATATTACATAGCACAAGAGGTGAAAGTTTTGGCATTTGAAGGTCTTTCAGAGAGACTTGAATCCGCGTTTAAAAATCTCAGAAGCAAGGGCAGTCTTAACGAAGCCGATGTCCGCAGCGCAATGCGTGAGGTTCGCATGGCCCTGCTTGAAGCTGACGTTAACTATAAGGTTGCCAAGGACTTCACCAACACGGTAACAGAAAAAGCCATCGGTGAAAAAGTTATGGAAAGCCTTACACCCTCACAGATGGTTATCAAAATAGTTCGCGAAGAGCTTGTTGCTCTTATGGGCGGAACAAACAGCCGCCTTGCCTATGCAAACCATCCGCCAACAGTTGTTCTGATGTGCGGCTTGCAGGGTTCAGGTAAAACAACTCACTGCGCAAAGCTTGCGTTAAAGCTAAAAAAAGAAAATCACAGACCGCTTCTTGTTGCCTGTGATATTTACAGACCTGCCGCTATCAAGCAGCTCCAGGTTGTCGGTGAACAGGTTGACGTTCCCGTTTTTGAAATGGGTCAGACCGATCCCGTCAGAATCGCAAGAGATGCGATTGACTTTGCAAAAGACCACGGTAACGATTACGTTATTCTCGATACGGCAGGCCGTCTGCACGTTGACGAAGAGCTTATGAACGAGCTCAAGGCTGTCAAAGCAGAGGTTAAGCCTCACGAAATTCTGCTTGTTGTTGACGCAATGACAGGTCAGGATGCAGTTAACGTTGCAACGTCGTTTGACGGTGCACTCGGTATTGACGGTCTTATTCTCACCAAGATGGACGGTGACACCCGAGGCGGTGCTGCTCTTTCGGCAAGAGCCGTTACGGGCAAACCCATCAAGTTTGTCGGTATGGGCGAAAAGCTTGACCAGCTTGACGCATTCCACCCCGACAGAATGGCTTCCAGAATTCTCGGCATGGGCGACGTTCTTTCGCTTATCGAGAAGGCGGAAATGGCTATCGACGAAAAGAAGGCCGAGGAGCTTGAAAAGAAGCTTCTTCAGAATAAATTCGACCTTAACGACCTGATGGACCAGTTTGACCAGATTCGTAAAATGGGTTCAATTCAGGATATGCTCGCCCTTATCCCCGGCATCGGCAATAAGGCAAAGGATATTGAGGTTGATGAACGCAAGTTTGACAGAATGCGCGCAATCATCCTTTCAATGACCGAAAAAGAGCGTCAGAATCCCGATATCATCAATCCCTCACGCAAAAAGAGAATCGCTCTCGGCTGCGGTCAGAATATTGAAGATGTCAACAGATTGCTCAGCCAGTTCAGACAGATGCAGAAGATGTTCAAGCAGATGGGCGGCAAAAGAGGCGGCAAGCGCAGAAGAAAGCAGCGCTTGAGATTGCCGCAGGGCTTTGACCCTTCACAGTTCGGAATGTAACAAGTCCGCATATCGGGACTTTACATTATAAATAATTTTATTTTATACTTTTTGAATCGGTAATTCCATATGTCTGAATTTATTTCAGATGTGAAGCAGTTTTGAATGAGAAGATTTTCGTCACAGTGAGGCGAAAATCTGCAGGAATACGAGGCTATTTCAAAGATTTTTAACAAAACTGTGGCGGAAATATTCCGTTCAAAACCATATGCGATTACCGATTCAAAAAGTATGTTTGGAGGAAATCAAAATGGCAGTAAAAATCAGACTTCGCCGTATGGGCGCAAAGAAGGCACCTTTCTATCGTATCGTTGTTGCGGATTCAAGATATCCCCGTGACGGCAGATTCATCGAAGAAATCGGCACTTACAATCCCACAGTAACTCCCTCAGAAGTTAAAGTTGACGCTGATAAGGCAAAGCAGTGGATTGCTAACGGCGCACAGCCCACAGATACCGTTAAGGCTCTTCTCAAAAAAGAAGGCGTTCTTTAATTAACGGTTTTTGCGAGGTAATTTATGAAGGATTTACTTGTCAGCATTGCTCAGGGTCTTGTTGAAGAACCCGAGGCAGTAACCGTTACCGTGGACGAACCCGCTGAAGACGGAAGCGTTGTTTATCACCTTCACGTAAGCGAGAACGACATGGGCAGAGTTATAGGCAAACAGGGCAGGATTGCAAAGGCTATCCGCACAGTTATGCGTGCAGCCGCAACCCGCCAGGATGCAAGGGTAACAGTCGAAATTGATTAAAGAATTTCTTGAAATCGGTGAGATAGTCGGCACTCACGGTGTCAGAGGCGAATTGCGCGTCAACCCCTGGTGCGACTCTCCCGATTATATGGCTAAATTCAAAACTTTATATTTTGACAGCAATGAAGGCTGTGCGGTGCAGATTAAATCTGCGAGACCGCACGGCAACATTGTTTTGCTCAGAATTAACGGTGTTGAAACTGTTGAGGCGGCGCAGAAATTGCGCGGCAAGGTGCTTTATATGAAGCGCAGCGACGCAAAGCTGCCCAAGAACAAGTTCTTTATTGCAGAGCTTATCGGCTGTAAGGTTTATGATGCGGATAACGCTGAAATCTGCTACGGTGAGCTGAGCGACGTCAGCCAGACGGGCGCAAACGACGTGTGGCACATAACAAAAAACGGCAGGGAATATCTTATCCCCGCCATTCCCGACGTTGTTGTTGAAACCGACGTTGCAGCCGACAGAGTAACAATCAGACCGCTGAAAGGTATTTTTGACGATGAGGATTGATATTTTAACCCTTTTTCCCGAAATGTGCATGAGCGTTCTGAGTGAGAGCATCATTGGCAGGGCAAGGGAAAACGGCTGCATTGAAATCAACTGCCGCAATATCAGGGATTATACGCTGGATAAGCATAACCGTGTTGACGATTCGCCTTACGGCGGCGGCACGGGTATGATAATGCAGACCCAGCCCATCTACGATTGTTTTATGTCGCTCTGCGATGAAATCGGAGAAAGACCGCACCTTATCTATATGTCGCCTCAGGGCAAAACTCTGACGCAGGAAAGAGTCAAGGAGCTTGCGCAGCTTCCCAACGTTGCTCTTCTTTGCGGACACTACGAGGGCATTGACCAACGCATCATAGACGAAATCGTTGACGAAGAAATATCGGTTGGCGATTACGTTTTGACGGGCGGCGAATTGCCTGCGCTGATTGTTGCAGACAGCATTTCAAGAATGCTGCCGGGCGTTCTTGCAAACGAGGATGCGTTTACGCTGGAGAGCCATTATTCGGGTCTTCTTGAGCATCCGCAGTATACAAGACCGTTTGAATGGCACGGCGAAAAAGTGCCCGAGGTGCTTATTTCGGGACACCACGCAAACATTCAGAAGTGGCAGCGTGAGCAGAGCCTCAAACGTACCCTTGAGCGCCGACCCGATATGCTTGAAAAAGCGGAACTCACAAAAAAAGATAAAGAATATCTTGAAAAAATAAAGAACTCCGAGGAATGATTCCTCGGAGTTTTCTTTATGCCTTTAGCGGACAATGCCGCCTTTCATTTTATTGAGTTCACGGTAGCTGATAAGCTCTATGCCGTGGTCTTTGAGATACTTGTGAGTGTAGGGGTCTTTCATAAGCTGATATTCCCATACTCTGTCCTGCCATCTTGCGGTGATGCCTTTAAGCTCATCGGTTTCGATTGAGGGATGAATAAAGGTTTCCGTTACGCCGTCGGGAAGGTCGGTCCAGATTTTAAGAATCATATCTCTGTATGTTTCGTAGCTTGCACGCATATCGTCGTTCCAGTCGGGGAAAAGGAGATAGTCGGGAATAACAACGTTATATTTTTTGCCCCAGTGCTTTGAAAGATACGTTACTGCGCTGTAAAGGAAATAGGGTGTGCCGTTGGGGCAGATTCTTTTATCGTGCTTTGTATAAAGACGGTATGCATAGCCGTATTCGCCGCAAATGCGGAGTGTAAGCTTCGCAAGACCGAGTCTGCCTGTGTAGTGACCGTAGAGCGAACCCATATGGTTATCAACATGCGAGGGTTTCATACCCATACTGTGAGCAAGGTCAATCTGAGCCTTGATTTCAGCTTCAAGGTCAGCGTAGGAAGCGTTCTTTTCAACCTGATCGCTTTCGTGCCACATAAAACCTTCTTCATCAATAAGTGTTTTGCCGTTTGTGAGAGGTTTCCAGCGGTATTTTTCCCATTCGCTTGTCATTGTAAGATGAATACCGACGGGATATTCGGGGTGGTCGATTGAAAACTTAACAGCCTCTTCTGCTGCGGGGCAGGGCATCATAACGGTTGCGGATTTAAGAAAACCGCCTTCAAAAAGCTCTGCAACGGCAGCATTTGCCGCTTTACACATTCCGTAATCGTCTGCATTTACTATAAGATATTTTGCCATTTTAACTTCTCCTTCTTATGCTTTAACCGCAAGGTCGATAAGGTCAATAGAACCGACGGGGCATACGCTGTGGCATTTGCCGCAGCCTGTGCATTTGTCATAATCAACCTTTGCGCAGAAACGGTCAATGCTGATAGCTTCAGCTTCGCAAGCCTTTACGCACTTCATGCAGCCGATACAGCCTGCGGTGCATTCCTTGCGTGTGTTTGCGCCCTTGTCGTGGTTTTTGCAAAGCACTGCGGCTTTGACTTCTTCAAGGGGCATCATTTCAATAAGGCCGTTGGGACAGGTTTTAACGCACATTTTGCAGGTTTTGCAGATATGCGGATTGATTCTTGCAACGCCGTCGCAAATGCTGATTGCGTCGTACTGACAGACGGCTGCGCAGTCACCGAAACCGAGACAGCCGTAAATGCATTCTTTGGGACCGCCAAAAATCTGTGCGGCCATACGGCAGCTCTGAACGCCCTGATATTCAAGCTTTGTTGCTGCGTTAACGTTGTGACCCTGGCAAAGAACAACGGCAGCCGAGGGTTTTACGTTGCCTGCGGCGAGACCTGTGATTTCGCCGATTGCCTTTGAAACGTCGTTGCCGCCGGGTGCGCAGAGTGCGGTGTCCGTTGTTTCGCCCTTTGAAAGAGCGGCGGCATAACCGTCACAACCCGAGAAGCCGCAGGCACCGCAGTTGGCGCCGGGCAGACATTCTCTGATTGCTTCTGCTTTTTCGTCAACGGGAACAGCAAAAACTTTTGAAGCAACGGTGAGACCGATGGCGGCAATCAGACCGATACCGCCAAGAAGGATTACTGCAAATAAAACAGGATTCATTTCAGCGTTACCTCCTTAACCGAGAATTCCTTCAACAAGACCTGTGAAGCCCATGAAGGAAAGAGAAACAATTGAAGCCGCAATAAGAACGATGGGAAGTCCCTGAAGGAACTTGGGAACGTCGCAGCTTTCGAGTCTTGAACGAACGCCCGAGAAAATAACCATTGCCAGCATAAAGCCGAGACCTGCGCCAACGCTGTTAACGATGGATTCAAGGTATGTATATCCTTCTGTGAAGTTAAGAAGAACAACGCCGAGAACTGCGCAGTTGGTTGTGATAAGGGGCAGATAAATGCCGAGCGCATTGTAAAGCGGAGGCATAAACTTTTTGAGGATAATCTCAACAAGCTGAACGAGAGCCGCAATAACAAGAATGCAGACAATCGTCTGAAGGTATTCGAGACCGTTGGGAACAAGGATATAATTGTTGATGGGATAGCAAACTGCGGTTGAAAGAGCCATAACGAAGATAACCGCTGCCGACATACCCATTGCGGTGTTGAGCTTTTTGGAAACACCGAGGAACGGGCAGATGCCGAGGAATTTGCTCAGAACAAAGTTTGCCGTGAGGATAGCGGTAAGAAGAATTGAAAGATAACTCATGCTTCAGCCTCCTCCTTTTCTTCGCAGCCTTCGCCCTTTGCGAGAAGCGCACAATTCTTTGCCATCGGGCAGGCGGAGCAACCGCCGAGTTCAGCCTTGGGTTTGCCTTTTCTTTCGGCAAGCTTGTTTGCGCAAGCCATAAGAATACCGAACGTGAAGAATCCGCCGGGAGCGAGAATGAATATGGTCATAGGACTGAACAGGCTGTTTTCGCCGATAAGAGTGAAGCCGTCAAAGCCTGTGATACCTGCAATTGAGAGAAGGCTTTCTGCGCCTGCAAAAATTGTGCCTGCGCCGATGACTTCTCTGATAGCGCCCATGCAGCAAAGTGCAAAAGTGAAGCCTACGCCCATGCCGAGACCGTCAACTGCTGAAGCGAGAACGGGGTTTTTGCCTGCGAATGCTTCTGCTCTGCCGAGAATGATGCAGTTAACAACAATCAGCGGCAGGAAAACGCCGAGTGATTTATCAAGAGCAGGAACAAATGCTTTGACAATCATCTGAACGATGGTAACGAATGAAGCAATAATAACGATGTATGCGGGAATGCGTACTTTTGAGGGGATAACCTTTCTCAATGCTGAGATAACGATGTTTGAACAAACAAGAACTATCATCGCCGAAACGCCCATACCGAGAGCATTGACAATGCTTGTTGTAACGGCAAGCGTGGGGCAGGTGCCGAGAACAAGACGCATTGTGGGGTTTTCGCTTATAAGACCTTTGGTAAATTCTTTACGGAGCGATTTCTTTTCAGAATTTTTTGCAAGCTTTGTCTGTTTAGCCATTGTTCTCACCTCCTGTAGCTTCGATTGCCGCATTGACCGCTTTGGTTACGGCGTTTGATGTGATGGTTGCACCTGTGAGAGCCTTGATTTCGTTCTCATTGGGTGCGTCTTTTGTAACGTTAATACCGAAAACTTTGCCTGCAAACTGGTTGAGAAAGCTTTCTTTTGAAGCGTTTGCGCCGAGACCTGCGGTTTCGCTCATTGAAAGAATGTTGACGCCCGTAACCTTGCCTTCAAGGTCAACGCCTGTCATAACGGAGATGTCTCCGCCGTAACCCTTTTCAACGGTAACAACAACGTGACCGATTGTGTTGCCGTCTTTGTCAAGTGCAGGCACAAGCTTGATGCCGTCGCCGTTTGTGAATTCTTCGCCGAAGCTTGCGGCATCGGCAAAAACAACCTGTCTTGACTTTGCTTCGTTTTCGGCATTGACTTCTTCAATTTTGGGAGCGGTAACGTTGTTTGTTACCGCAAGAAGAAATGCTGCAACAATGCATATAACAAAAAGCACTACTGTCGGAGCGGCATATTCTTTGATTTTTTTCATTTCTCAGCCGCCTCCTTTGCCTTTTTTTCTTTTTTGGGTGTGCCGAAAGGCTTGGGGATTGTTGCTCTGTCAATAAAGGGAACAAGAAGATTCATCAGAAGAATTGCAAATGAAACAGCTTCTGTCATTGAAGCAAAAAGTCTGATAAGAGAGGTGATAATACCGCAGCCGATGCCGAATATTATTTTGCCTCTGACCTTGATGGGGCAGGTGGAATAGTCTGTTGCCATAAAGAATGCACCGAGAAGCAGACCGCCGCCCATAATCTGGTAAGCAACAAATCCGAGGTCGCCTTTGCCTGCTATAAGCATTATAAGAGCAACCGTGCCGATATATGTAAGGGGAATTGCAGGGGAGATAACTTTTCTTGCAATAAGGTATACACCGCCGAGAATAAGGGCAACAGCGCAGGTTTCACCAAGGCAGCCGCCTCTGAGACCAAGAAGCATATCTGTGAGTGACGGTGCGCCTGCGTTGCCGTAGCCGACGGCAAGAGGTGTTGCCGATGTGGTGACTGCGGTTTTCCACGAAAGGGGAGTTACCCAGTTACCCATCTGGGGGCCAAATGAAAGAAGAAGAACGATTCTTGCGGTGATGGCAGGGTTAGCAAAGTTCTGACCGATGCCGCCGAAGAACTGCTTGACAACAACTATGGCAACGATGCTGCCGATTGCGGCAATCCAGTAGGGGATTGACACGGGAAGGTTGAGAGCAAGGATGAGACCTGTAACAACTGCGCTTAAATCGCCGATTGTCTGGTGGCGTTTCATAACCTTGCGTGAAACGTATTCTGCAAGAACCGCAGAGCTGATTGAAACTGCGGTTACGGGGATAACTCTGGGACCGAAAATGAATATTGCAGCGATGAGGGCGGGGATAAGCGAAAGGATAACATCGAGCATTATCCGGGTCGTTGTCTGGGTTGAACGCAGGTGGGGCGATGCGCTTACAACCAGTTTTTTGCCGTTAACCATTATTTATTGCCCTCCTCTCTGAGAATTGCCTTTGCCAGTCTCATATGCTGAACAAGGGGTTTGCCTGCGGGACAGGCGAATGCGCAGCTGCCGCATTCCATACATACGTTAACGCCTGCTGTTTTAAGCATGGAAACGTCTTTGGTTTTTGCCGCTCTTACTATGTTTGTGGGCATAAGGCTCATCGGGCAGGCTGTTGCACATCTGCCGCAGCGGATGCAATCGCTTTCAGGTTTGAGAACGGCATCATCGTGGGCAAAAGCAAGAATAGCGTTGTTCTGCTTGAGAACGGGTAAATCAGTGCCGACAATGGCAAGACCCATCATGGGACCGCCTGTAAGGATTTTGCAGGGATCTTTGCTGAATCCGCCACAGAAATCAATAATTTCGCTGATGCTTGTGCCTACGGGAACTCTTACGTTTTTGGGTTCTGCAATTGCTGAACCGTCAACGGTAAGCGAACGGCTGACAAGCGGTTTACCTGTTTTAAGATAACGGGCGATGAAAGCAACAGAAGCAACGTTCATAACAACGCAGCCTACGTCGGCAGGAAGCTTTCCGGGCGGAACTCTTCTGCCTGTTGCGGACTGAACCATCATTTTTTCTGCACCTTGAGGATATTTTGATTCAAGCACCATAAGCTTCACTTCGTCGTGCTTATCGAGCGAATGGTCGGCAATGCTCTTGAGAACCTTGAATGCTTCGGGCTTGTTATCTTCAACGGCGATGATTACCTGCTTGAAGCCGAGAAGGTCTTTGAGCAGATATACGCCTGAAAGAATATCCCAGGAGTTTTCAATACATTCGCGGTAGTCAACGGTGATGAAAGGTTCGCATTCCGCAGCGTTGACAACAAGTGTGTCTATGTTTTTGTCTGCAGGGAAATTGAGCTTGATGTGGGTCGGGAAACCTGCACCGCCGAGACCTACAAGACCCGATGCACGCACCGCTTTGATGAGGTCCTCTTTTGTTTCAACGTGGGGCGGTTCAATGCCTTCCCAGAGTCTCATTTCACCGTCGGATTCAATTGTAACGGCTTTTGAGAGTATTCCGTTGGGCATTTTGATATCGCCTATAGCGGTAACAACACCCGAAACCGAAGAATGAATGGGAGCGCTTACGAATTTGTCTGTGTCACCTATAAGCTGACCGACAGCAACAGTGTCGCCAACCTTAACAACGGGCTCGCAGGGAGCGCCGATATGCTGCTGCATAGGGATAACGACTTTAGCAGGGGCAGGCATTCTGACTACCTCTGATTCGGCGGTGTTTTTGTGATGGTGTACTTTAACGCCGCCTCTGACCTTTTTAACGGCAGACAGAACGCCTGCCATATGGGTCTTAACCACAGTAATTCCTCCTTTGTGTGTTTATCTGTAGAAGTATTGTTTCTGTTTTTCAAGCACAGGCATAACCGCTTTCAGGATTATTCCCGTGACAGCGCCTGTTGCAATGCCGAAAACGGCAAGCACAGGTGCGTAGTATATAATAACTCCGCTTCCGGTTATAACCGCCGCCGCACCAAGCTGACCTGCGTTGTGGCAGAGGGCGCATATAACGGAAATGCCGATAAGTCCGAGCTTATTATCTGCGAATTTAAGAAGGAGCCACATTGCAAGGGTGGAAAGAATTCCGCCCGAAAGGCTCATAATTCCTGCCGTAAAACCTCTTGTTACAAAAGCAAAACCGCCTTTGATAAGGGTTATGGCAAGTGCCTGCGGCAGCCCGAGGCTGCCTGCGGCAAACATCGTAACTATGTTTGAAAATCCGGGTTTTGCTCCCGGCGGAAGAAACGGAATCGGCGGTATCAGGCTTTCAAGAAAACCGAGAGCCAGAGCCTGCGCACACAGTATTGCGCCGAGAGCCGTTTTAAATGCAATGCTTTTTTTCATTTCAGTAAGTCATAACGTCAACGTCTGAACCGCTGACGGTAACAACCGTTTTTGCGGGCAGACAAACGGCGGTATCTCCTTTCCTGCTGAGCTTTCCGCAGTTTATGCAGAGCTTATCGTCGCATTCGGCTTCTTCAAAGTAAATTGCACCTTTTTCAACCGCAATAACAACTTTCGGTGCGGTGTCAAGCTCAATTACACGTTTGCTTTCAACGGCAGACAGGTCGATTGTTTCAACCGTTTTGCCGTCAACGGTGATAACCGCTTCAAGCTTATCCGATTGCTTTGTCTGATAAAGCCGGAAAGCTGCGGCAGCAACCAGAATAACAAGAATGACCGCGATATCGCCTTTTCTAAAAAGTTTAGTTTTCATATCATATCAAAGTGTAAGATGTGTCTGTTATTTCAAGCTTCGGTGCGGCGCCGTCTGTTGCATAAACTCTTTTATCCTTTGTGATAAAAACAGCTTCGCAGCCGAATTCTTTTGCAAGGGCTGCGCCTTTTTCAACGCCCAGAACAAAACAGGCGGTGGAAAGAGCGTCGCTGATTGCACCGTTCTGAGAAATAACGGTTACGCTGATTAGTTCGTTTTCAACAGGAAAACCTGTTTTGGGGTCAATAATATGATGGTAGGTTTTGCCGTTTTCTTCAAAACAGCGCTCATAACTGCCTGAGGTTGAAATGCAGGTGTCAGCGAGCGAAAGGGTTGCTATGCTTCTTCCTGCGTTGCCGTAGGGGTCACGGATTCCGACAGACGCTTCTTTTTCGCCGTAAAGAAGCACGCTGCCGCCGACGCTGATAACAGCTTCTTTTACTTTTGCATTTTCAAGTATGCTGCGTATTTCGTCGAGCGCAATTCCTTTGCCGACTGCGCCGAAATCAATTATTCCGCCGCCAACGGTCAGTTCATTGCCGGAAAGCGTTACTTTATTATAGCCGCATTCTGAAAGCAATTTCTGAATTTCAGCTACCTCGGGCACAACGGGATTTTTTCCGAATCCCCATAAATCGCTGACTGCACCGAGTGTAAAGTCAAAGGCGCCGCCGCTTTTTTTACTTACGTCAAGAAGAAGACGGAAGTATTCAGCTGTTTTATCGCTGAGATTGCCGCCCGAATTTTTGTTGATAATGCTTATTTCTGACGTGGTCTTGTGGCGTGTTAGAATGCTGTCAAGCTCAGCAACGCATTTTTCAATTTCCGCAACGCATTTATCGGCATCTTTGCCCGTAATCTTGACAGAAATGACCGTGTCCATTGCAAAGAATTCTTTAGAAGCGGTTTTGTTGAAAACACCGTCCCAGACGAAAAAGGCGACAATCGCAACAGCTGCAACGGCAGCAAAAATTGCTCCGATTTTTTTCAAAACACCGTCACCGCCCATTCGTACCCATTATATTATTTATAATATAATACACCCTATAATATATTTTTTCAATATGGTAAAAGCAAAACCGAAAAAATTGTTGGATTTTCATAAAAAACCTGCTAAAATATTAAACACATTGACTCAACAAAAGGGAGAATCAGGATGAACGACGTAATTTATATGCCCGTAAAATGTATATGCGGCGAAGATGCAGTGTTGAACAACGCTTCATTTATGGCAAAACTCGGCAAACGCTGCCTTATTCTGACAGGCGGCAGCGGAGCCCAAAAAAGCGGTGCACTTAACGACGCCGAAACAGCATTGAAAAACGAAGGCATTGAATACTCGGTTTTTGATAAAATCGGCGAAAATCCGTTGATTTCGTCTTGCCATAAAGCAGGCGAAGCCGCAAGAGAAGCAGGTGCGGATTTTATCCTCGGAATCGGTGGCGGTTCGGTGCTTGATGCGGCAAAAGCGGTGGCGATTTATGCGTCAAATTCCGAACTTTCCCCAACGGATATTTACAAGAGAGAATACAAAAATCCACCCTTGCCCGTTGCGCTTATCGGCACAACCGCAGGCACGGGCAGTGAGGTTACGGCGGTTGCCGTTCTGACCAATGATGAAACGGGCGTGAAAAAGAGCATAAAGGGCGACGATTGCTATGCAAAAATTGCTTTCTGCGACCCGAAATATACACGCTCTTTGCCTTATGCATCAACGGTTTCAACCGCTCTGGATGCTTTTGCGCACGCCGTTGAGGGCTTCTTTACAACCAAGTGTAACGGCACTTTAAAACTGTGGGCGGAAAAGTGCATTCCGATGATTTATTCCTGCCTCAAAACGCTTGCAAAAACAAAAGAAGTGCCCGATGAATTAAGAGATAATCTTTATTACGGCTCAATATATGCAGGTCTTGTTATCAACACCTGCGGCACTGCTTTTCCGCATCCTCTGGGATACGTTCTGACCGAAAATTACGGCGTACCTCACGGTATGGCGTGCGCCGCTTTTTTTGCACCTTATATTGACCGATGTGCAGAATTTGCAAGCGGAAAAACGGCGGAATTTGTTGCAATGACAGATGAAATTCAAGCCGTAAAAGAGGTTGTTGCTTCGCTCACAGACCTCAAAGGCGTTTCTATAGGCGAAGAAAACGCAAAAAAATACGCCCTGCGTTGGCAGAGCGCAATTCCGGGAAATTTTGCCGCCTCCCCCGGCGGCTTAACGCAGGAAGAGGCGGCGGAGATTCTCGCTAAGTTTTAGTTAGCAACCGCAACCGCAGCCGCAGTCATTCGTTCTTACGCTGTTACAGCCGCAGCTGTTGTTGCAACCGCAGTCACCGCAGAAGAGAAGAATGAGGATGATGAAAAGGAACCAATTGTTATTGCATCCGCAACCCATGATGTAACCTCCTTGCGAACCGCCTCTTTTATGTCGGCGGAGTGTTAGTCTTAAGCGTCTGTGTTTCAGCCGCTTACACTGTCATCTTATGTAACTGCGGAAAATGTGTTACAGATAAAATCAAAGGCAGTTTCACTTTTCGGTGAAGCTGCTTTTAAATTTATACAATTTAATTGACAAAACCTTTTTCTTGCATATCGCCAATCTTTATGATATATTATAGAAGGTTAATTTTTTTGTATTACTAAACTAAAGACAGGAGAAAGAATTATGTGCCAGTGCAATTGTCAGGGGCCCAAAAGTGACCTCACTCTGCTTGAAGATGTGCTTAACGAATATGCAGGCTCGCCGAGCAATCTTATCACCATTCTTCAGAAAGCACAGAATATTTACGGCTATCTGCCCAAGGACGTTATGTATTGTATCGCAGAGAAGGTGGGAATCACACCTGCCGACGTCATGGGCGTTGCAACGTTCTATTCACAGTTCAGACTTACCCCTATCGGTAAATATCTTATTATGTCCTGCCAGGGCACAGCCTGCCACGTTAACGGCAGCGAAAGAGTCAGCGCCGCAATTTCGGAATACCTCGGAATCGGCAACGGCGAAACAACGGCAGACGGACTTTTCACTCTCGAAAACGTTGCCTGCCTCGGCTGCTGCTCACTTGCACCCGTTATTATGATTAACGGCGAAGCTTACGGTAATCTTACGCCGGATTCGGCGGTTGCCGTTCTTAAAAGTATTCAGGAAAAGGAGGGCAAATGATGCGCATAGTTATCGGTGAAGGCTCCTGCGGTATTGCTGCAGGTGCATCAAAGGTACATAAGGCTATTGAAGCTCTTATGACGGCAAACGAGCCCTTTGTTCTCGGCAGCACAGGCTGTATCGGTATGTGCTTCCTTGAACCCATTGTTGATTTATATGACGGCAAAACTCTGCTCCGCCGCCTTGTCAAGGTTACGGCGGATGATGCCGAAGCTATTGTTGAAGCCGCAAGAAGCGGTGACCTTTCAAAGGTTGATGCAATCACAATTTCTGCCGATGATGAAGAATTTCTCAGCCGTCAGACAAGAATTGCTCTGCGTCACTGCGGTCTGATTGACCCCGTTTCACTTGACGATTACCGAGAAGCAGACGGCTATCAGGCTCTTGAAAAGGCTCTTAAAACAATGACTCCCGAGCAGGTTATTGAAGAAATCAAGGTTTCGGGTCTTGCAGGCAGAGGCGGCGCAGGTTTCCCCACTTGGTTTAAGTGGAATGCCGCCCGTCAGAGCGTTAGCGACACGAAATATCTTATCTGTAATGCCGACGAGGGCGACCCCGGCGCGTTTATGGACAGAGCGGTTATTGAATCCGACCCTCACAGCCTGATTGAAGGTATGCTTATCGGTGCATACGCAATCGGTGCCTGCGAAATGATTGTATATGTTCGTGCGGAATATCCCCTTGCAATCACAAACCTTGAAATTGCAATTGAACAGGCTAAAAAGGCAAATCTTCTTGGCAAAAACATTCTCGGCACAGGCTTCTCCTGCGATATGCGAATCAAAGCGGGCGCAGGCGCATTTGTCTGCGGCGAAGAAACCGCTCTTATTGAATCTCTTGAAGGCAAGAGAGGTATGCCCAGACTTAAACCTCCTTTCCCTGCACAAAAGGGTTATATGGATGAGCCTTCAAACATCAACAACGTTGAAACTTTTGCAAACGTAGCGTGGATTATCAACAACGGCGGCGACGCTTTCGCCGCAATGGGAACAGAAAACAGCAAGGGCACCAAGGTTTTTGCTCTCACGGGTAAAATCCGCAAGGGCGGTCTTGTTGAAATTCCCATGGGCAAAACTCTGCGTGACGTAATCTACGGCATCGGCGGCGGCATCCGTGATGATAAAGAATTCAAGGCTGTTCAGATGGGCGGTCCCTCAGGCGGATGTATTCCCAAGGAATTGCTTGATACCGTTATCGACTACAAGGCTCTCGCCGCAACGGGAGCAATTATGGGTTCCGGCGGTATGGTTGTTATGGACGAAAGCACCTGCATGGTAGGTATGGCAAAATTCTTCCTTGATTTCACGGCTCTTGAATCCTGCGGAAAATGCGTTCACTGCAGAATCGGCACCGCAAGAATGCAGGAAATTCTCACAAGAATCGTTAAAGGAGAAGGCAAAGAGGGCGATATTGAGCTGCTTGAAGAGCTTTGCGAAGCAGTTAAAGATGGCGCACTCTGCGGTCTCGGTCAGACGGCTCCCAACCCCGTTCTTACCACCATCAGATATTTCAGAAACGAATATGAAGCACATATCAACGAGAAGAAATGTCCTGCAAAGGAATGCGTTGACCTTCTCACGTATTCAATTGATGCAGAAAAGTGCAAGGGCTGCACGCTCTGCGCAAAGAAATGTCCTGCTCACGCCATCAGCGGCGCAGTCAAGCAGGCACACGTTATTGATTCAGAAGCTTGTATCCGCTGCGGTCAGTGCGTAAATTCCTGCCGCTTCGGTGCAATAATTGTAGAATAAAGGAGGCGGCGAAATGGAACAGATTAAAATTACGGTCAACGGCCGTGAACTTATCGGCGAAAAAGGCGAAACCGTTCTTAATATTGCCGCTCGCAACGGCATCGAAATCCCCAATCTCTGCTATAACGGCAAGCTTAAGCTCTACGGAGCCTGCGGTCTTTGCCTTGTGGAGGCGGAAAACAGTCCCAAGCTTATGCGTGCCTGTGCAACCTTTGCTCAGGACGGTATGGTGCTCAGCACAAACACACCCAGAGTTAAAAAGGCAAGAAAAATTGCTCTTGAGCTTATAATGAGTGACCACAGCGGCGACTGTGTTGCTCCCTGCTCGCTCAACTGCCCTGCACACACCGACATTCAGGGCTATCTTAAAGCAATTGCAAACGGCGACGATAAGGAAGCCGTTAAAATAATCAAAGAAAAAATTCCGATTCCCGCATCAATCGGCAGAGTTTGCCCTCACCCCTGTGAGAGCAACTGTCGCCGCAGACTTGTTGAAGAACCTCTTTCGGTTGCTTATCTCAAGGCTTTTGCGGCTGACAACGACCTTACTTCCGATGCGCCTTACACCGCAACACCCGAAGAAGCAACAGGCAAAAAGGTCGCTGTTATCGGTGGCGGCCCTGCAGGTCTGACAGCGGCTTATTATCTGCGTCTTTCGGGTCACGACGTAACTATTTATGAAGCTATGCCCGAAATGGGCGGTATGCTTCGCTACGGTATTCCCGAATACCGTCTGCCCAAGGCTGTTCTCGCAAAAGAGGTTGCGGCTATCGCAAAACTCGGCGTTGAAATGAAAAACAACGTCAAGGTCGGCAAGGATATATCGTTTGACGAAATCAAAAACAGTGCGGATGCAGTCCTCGTAACAATCGGTGCATGGAAGGGCAGCAGTATCGGCTGTGAGGGCGAAAACCTTGAAGGCGTGCTCAGCGGTATTGATTTTCTTCGTGAGGTCAATATGGGCAACCGACCCGAAATCGGCAAAAACGTTGCCGTTGTGGGCGGCGGCAACACCGCAATGGATGCCTGCCGCACAGCTGTAAGATGCGGTGCGGAAAACGTTTACGTTATTTACCGCCGCACAAGAGCAGAAGCTCCTGCGGAGGATATAGAAATTGAAGAAGCAATCGAAGAGGGTGTTGAATTCCTTTTCCTGACCAACCCTGCCGAAATCATCGGCGAAAACGGAAAGGTAAAGTCAATCAAGCTTCAGATTATGGAACTTGGTGAACCTGACGCATCGGGCAGAAGAAAGCCTGTTCCTGTTGAGGGTGAGTTCAGAACGCTTGACGTGGATACCGTTATTTCCGCCATCGGTCAGAAATGCGCTCCCACAGGTCTTGAGGAAATCGAGCTTACAAGATGGGGAACGATTATTGCCGCAAAATCAACCTGCCTTACCAACGTTGAGGGCGTTTTTGCTGCAGGTGACGCAACAAATAACGGCGCATCAATTGCCATTGACGCAATTGCCGAAGCAAACGAAGCAGCAAGAGCAATCAACGCATATCTGCTCGGTATGCCTATGGATTTCCCTGAGCCTTACTATTCAAAGAAAAACGTTACCGCAGAAATGCTTGCCGACAGAGAAAAGAAGGCGAGAGCGGTTATGTCGGTCAAAGACCCTGCATACCGCCGCAACAACTTTGACGAAGTGCTCAACGGATTCACGCAAGAGCAGGCGAGAGAAGAAGCAAAGCGCTGCCTTGAATGCGGTTGTCACGATTTCAAGGACTGCAAGCTTATCCGCTATGCAAACGATGAGCCCATCAACCCTGAAAGACTCGCAGGTGAAATACACGAGAGCTTCAAAGAAACAAAGCTTGTTACAATCGAGCGTGACCAGGGCAAGTGCATTCTTTGCAATATCTGCGTAAGAACCTGTAAGGAAGATGCACAGCAGAGTATTCTCGGACTTGTCGGCAGAGGATTCAAGACTGTTATCAAGCCTGAATTTGAGGGCAGCGATAAGATTGAGGTCTGCAAAACCTGCGGCAAGTGCGTTGATGTTTGTCCCACAGGCGCACTTAAAATCCTTAAATAAAAACGAACGGATGTGCTTTTTCGGCACATCCGTTTTTTAGTGAATAATGAATAGTGAAGAGTGAAAAGTTAAGGGTGGGCGTTGCCCACACCCGTTTTTGAAGGGATAACTCTGTGTGGTCGCCCGATTATTAATGAAGAATGAATAGTTAAGGGTAGACTTCGTCCGCACCTGATTATATTTCCGCCTCTGCGTAGCCGATGCATTCTCTGCCCAAAACAGGGTTTGCAACGTTTCTTGCGTTGAAATAAAGGCGCAGAGTGTTGCCGTAACGTACAAGATGGCTTGCATAAACAAACTGCTTCATCCAGTCGTTGCCGTCAATAACGGCAGGCTCAACAAGAATCTTGTTGAACTCGAAATTCAGACCGTCGGCAGAGGTCAGCAGAATAATTGCAGAGTGGCTTTTGCCGTCTTTTTCATAAATGCCGTTCTGAATTCCGATATAGCCGTCGCTGAGTTTATAAACCTTAAGACAACCGCTGCAAAGATTGAGATAGGGGTCGTTTTTATCGGGCGAAATAAGCGGCTTTTCTGCTGAAACATATCCGCTGTCAACCCTTTTGCTTTCTGCATAGCTGATATGCGTCGGCTCGCAGAAGCCGCAGTCTTTGATATAGGTCAGACCGCAGGAATAATAAAGGCGGTTTACGCCGTTTTCCTGAAGAAGAAACGGATTTGAAATCGACATTCCTCTTTCGCTGTTTTCGTAATCTCTTGTGTTGGTGATAACGGGTCTGGGCAAGGACCAGTTCAGCAAGTCCGTGCTTTCAACAACGTAGATTTCGGTCTTCCATCTGACCGCATTCACAACGTTGAGGGCGTTGAAAAACAGGGGACGTGTTCTTTCATAGAAAAGATAATACTTACCGTCAATATAATTGATATTGGGGCGCATAGCACGGTTTGTTACCTTTTGCACCTTTTTGAAATCAATGCCGTCATCGCTCACAAAGTGAAAAATGCCGAAAGTGGTGTGAAAAAACATATGCCATTTGCCGTCGTGACAGTTATCAGGTGTAAGCATTGACGGGTCGGCAACAACAAACGAGCCGTGAAAGGGTTTTAAAATAGGGCGGCTGCTGATTTTGAAATCCGCATTTATTATCTGATTGACGGTAATATTATTCATATTTGCCTCCGGTTTTTGGAATATAAAAATTCTATCATACAACTTGGAATTAATCAATAAACTTTAATTTTGAAAATACTCTTGTAATAATCGTGTTTTTACTGTAAAATAAAAATGTTATATTAATCCGTAAGGGGGATTTTTATGCCAACCTCAAGCATAACCAAAATCAAAACAGGAAGAAACAACCTTTTTCTGCGTGTCGCAAAGGGACATTTTGCAACAAACCACGCTCACAGCAACTATTACATTGACGTTGCTGCCCAGAAATCACGTCTTTCTGAAGCAAAAGCTGTTGCACAGGAGCTTTGCAGCCACAGCAAATATAAGACTAACATCATCGACACCATTCTTTGCCTTGACGGCACAGAGGTTATCGGCGCTTGCCTTGCAGACGAGCTTACAAAAAACAACTGGATGAACATCAATGCGCATCAGACCGTTTACGTTGTTACACCCGAGATGACAAGCGGCTCACAGCTTCTTTTCAGAGATAACATTGTGCCTATGATTAAGGGCAAACACGTGCTTGTGCTTGCAGTTTCTGTTGCAACGGGCGGCACTGTAAAGGCGGCTATGGAAGCCGTTAACTATTACGGCGGCGAAATTGTCGGCGTTGCATCTATTTTCTCAACTGCAAAAGAATGCAACGGCTATGCGGTAAACTCCGTTTTCAATCCCAACGATATTCCCGGCTATTTTACTTGTCCGTCACACGAATGCCCGCTGTGCAAAGAGGGCAAAAAGCTTGACGCACTTATAAACAGCCACGGATTTTCAAAATTATAATAAATTAACGGCAGGAGCTTGCTCCTGCCGTTTTTGTTTGAGTTATCAGATTTCGGGCATAAATGAGGGCATAAGCTGAAGTTTGAAAAGGTTCATTTTATGCTTTCTGTCAATCAGCTCTTTTTTAGCGGCATCTTCAATTTTGCCTGTGCGGATATAAACGTCAAGCTCAGCATAGGTAAAACCGAGATTTTCTTCGTCTGTTTTGCCGCAAAGACCGTCAATCGGTACTTTTTCAACAAGCTCTGCAGGAAGTCCGAGAAGATGACCGATTTCCTTTACCTCCGTAACGGTGAGGTTGCTCATGGGCGAAAAATCGCCGACGGAATCGCCGTAACGTGTTGAATAGCCGACCCAGTCCTCTGAAAGGTTGCAGGTGTTGCAAACTCTGCCGTTGACCGACTGACTGACGGCGTACACGGTGGACATTCTGATTCTGGGGGGCAGATTTTCTCTTGCCTGCTTTGATATTTCAAGCTCATCGGGAATGGCGTTGACCAAAGCGTCAACGGCTTCTTTTATATTCACTTCGTAGTGCCTGATCCCGAGGTGATTTACGAGCATATATGCCTTGTCGATGTCGTGCTGCACACCCTGTGGCATAAGCACACCGACAACCCTGTCTTTTCCAAGTGCTTCAACGCAAAGAGCGGCTGCAATTGAGCTGTCTTTACCGCCTGAAATACCGAGCACTGCACAGCAGTCTTTGCCGTTTTCTTCAAAGAATTTTTTAATCCATTCAACACATTCGTTTTTGACCTTAAGTGCGTCAAACATCTGAATGCACCTCCGTTGCTTTTTTAATTTGACATTACTCAATAACGTTGACCTGACACATTCTCATTGTCAGAAGAGCTGCGTTGTGACTCTCAACGGTAACACCCGCACAGCAGGAAGCGTCAACGCTTACCTTTGTTTCAAGAAAGTTTGCCTTCAAAAGCAACGCATTTGAAACAACACAGATATCAGTGCAAAGACCGATAAGCTCAATCTCGATTTCAGCAGGGTTATAATTTGCCTTGATATATTCGGGCAGCTCGGTGGACCCGAACGTCGGTTTTTCAATAGCTTTATATGCCTTTTTATTAACGGCAGTCTGAACCTTTGCGTCAAGTTTCCAGCCGTCTGTACCCTTGATGCAGTGAGGAACGGGGAGATTTTTTCCTTCCTGAGTTTCCATATAGTTTTCGGGGTGAGTGTCATAGGTAACTATGATATCTCCGTCAAAGTTTCCAATTTTATCAACGACGTTGTCAACTATGGCAACTGCTTCGGCTGTGCCCAGAGCACCGTCAACAAAGTCTTTCTGCATATCAACAACAATTAATATCTTTTTCACAGTTCTCATCCGTTCATATTGTTTTTTTGGTTCAGATTGAATATATCAAAAATGTAAAAGTCTGTCAATCATTTTTAAAAACCTGATTTCCGCATTTTTGAGGTATTGCGTTTTTTATTATTATATGATAATATATAGTATATATTAGTGGAAGTGTTTTTTGCTTGATAAGCACACATTAGGTTGCGTGCTAAAATCTTGTCAAACAATTCTGACAGCCATATAATAAAAATAATTATTTAATTAATGCAGAGAAGCCTTTCTATGAAAAACAACAAGACCTCGCCGCAGGTCAGAACAATTTCAATCGAAGAATGGTGCGCGCTTAATCGTGAGGGAGCGCATCTTACTGCCAGAATCCGCTTGGACGGTAACAGTATGTATCCGCTGATACGGCGTATGCAGGATTATGTTACGGTACATCCGCTTGACCGTAAAATTCTT
>JAGBAK010000064.1 GCA_017938985.1 Clostridia bacterium | reverse complement strand
GAGTGCGTACAGTTGAGCCGCCGTCAACACCGCTCGGCATTCTGAATAACGTCGGCTTCAGCAAATATACGCTGAAGCTGCGTGGCGGCGATATGCTGGTTATGGCAAGCGACGGTATGCTCGGCAGCGGCAGCAACTGGCTGCGTGACGAAATAAAAGCAGCCCGAAACCCCGATGCACGGGAATTTTCGGAACTGCTTCTTGAAACCGCACGCCGTAAATGCGGCAAAAATTATGACGATATGACGGTGGTTACGCTGATTATGGAGGAAAGATAATTAAAATCGTAAACAGTCGTTTTTAACACTTTCCCCTGCAAAAACAGGTGTGGACAGAGTCCACCCTTAACTGTTCATTATTCACTCTCCATTATTCATTTAAAAAACGGGAGCACCGATTGGTGTTCCCGTTTCATTTTGCATTATATCGCTTTATCAGTCACTTGTGTAAGCAAGAAGAGCGATCTGACGTGCACGCTTGATAGCTGTGGTGAGCTCACGCTGATGCTTAGCGCAAGTACCTGTTACACGGCGGGGAAGGATCTTTGCTCTGTCAGAAGTGAACTTGTTAAGCTTGTTTACATCCTTATAATCGATGCATTCAACTTTATCAACGCAGAATGAGCAAACCTTTCTGCGGCCCTTTTTGTTGGGTCTTCTGTCATTCTTTTCGTATGCCACGGATTAAACCTCCTTTTCAGTTTCAGTTTGATGGGAGATCTTCTCAGAAGGGAAGATCATCCTCGGGAATTTCTTTGAAATCGCCTTCGTCTGCTGTTGAGTAGGAAGGAGCGGGCTGGCTGTTCATAACAGAATCGTTTCTGCCATAGTTGCCTGTGCCGCTTTCTGCCTTTGAACCGCAGAAGCTTGCATTATCTGCAACGATCTCAACTGCCTTACGCTTGTTACCGTTTTTGTCTTCATAGGTTCTGGTCTGGATGTAACCCTGAACGGCAATCATCGAACCTCTGCGGAAATATTTGCTGACGAATTCGGCAGTCTGTCTCCACGCAATAACGTCGATGAAATCTGTCTGGCGTTCTTCACCCTGACGAACAAAACGTCTGTCAACGGCAACGGTGAACGAGGTTACGGAAATTCCGCTTCCTGTAGTGCGAAGCTCGGGGTCTGCAACAAGTCTGCCCATAATTACGGCATTATTTAACATTTTGCGACCTCCTTAGTTCTTTTTGACAATGAGTGAACGAAGCACGCCGTCTGTGATTTTTACAATACGGTCAAGCTCTGCGGGAAATTCGGGAGCAGCCTGGTAATTGAAGAGAACATAGTAACCCTCTGCTTCGTCGTTGATAAGGTAAGCGAGCTTACGCTTGCCCCATTCATCAACGCTCTCAAGAGTGCCGTTAGCTTCAATCATAGCCTTGAATTTCTCGAGAAGAGGCTGAATAGCTTCTTCACCGTTGGCAACTGAAAAAACCATCATTGTCTCGTAGCTGATGTTTGCTGACATTCTTAAAGCACCTCCTTCTGGTCTTTGGCCACGGTGCATCCGTGGCAAGGAATAAAATTTTATTTAATCCTGCTGCGCTTTCCGCAGCGGTCTATAATTTTAGCAGATGATTGAATTTTTGTCAAGCGATTTGTGCCAATTCCGCAATTTCGGCACATTTGTACGCAAAACGCAGGTGTTTTTGTGAAAATATTGAGCTTTTTTATAAAAAATTGTAGATTTTTTTCTCCGCCGAATATATAATGATAATATGCTATACTGTTCCGGAGGAAAGACAGAATGAAATTCGAAAACAGAGTAACAGAGTCCAAATTGCTTGGTGACGTGCTGAAAAAACTCAGAAAAGACAACGGATATTCGCAGAACGCCATTGCCGAGTATCTTGATATAAACCGTACAACTTATACCAAATACGAACTCGGCAGAATTCCCGACGCAATGGTTATTGCTAAGCTGGCACAGCTCTACGGAGTTTCCGCAGACAGCATTGTTAAGGTCTGCCTTGACGATGCCCCCGAGCTTGATTCCGTTGCAACGCTCAGATCCACAAGCAAAGAAAACGCTGTTTGCATTCTTTCCAAAGATGAGCTTCTGCTTGTACGCTATTACAGAGATTCCCTTCGCAAGGATACGATTTTCGACTACGCTCAGGGCGTTTATCTTGAAGATTGCGAAAACTTCGGCGATGACGGCGACGAAGCGGAATCTTCTGACAATTAACCTGATAATTTTCAGTCTTTCAGCCGTACTGTTTCGGTTGAAAGACTTTTTTGTTACAAAAAGCTTGCAGCGGCGGTTACCGTTGCAAGCTTTTGCTTTTTATTCTTCTGTTTCGGGAGCATCAATTTTGCCTGTTACGGTTCTGATGCTTGCTCTTGCAGCCTGAATTTCGTTGAGGCTGTTTGAAATTGCGCTGTCAGCAGTTCTCATGATTTCTTCAATGAAATCGCCTGCTGCAAGTCTTATTTCTGCAGACCACTTGTTCGCCTTGTCGATTGCTTCATCTGAACGTGAACGTGCATCCTCAATTGTTCTTTCAGCCTGCTCGTTTGCGGCGTTGAGAATGTTTTCTGCCTGTGCCTTTGCACCGGCGATAGTTGATGATGCATCTTCCTGAGCAGCCTTTGCAATTGCTTCTGCCGTTGCCTTGCTCTGAATAACGATTTCGCTGTTATCAACCATTGCGGCAGCCTCAAGCTGAGCATTTGCTCTGATTATTTTTGCATCCTCGTTGGCGGTTGCAATAATCTTCTTTGCCTGTGCTTCAGCTTCTTCAACCTTGTTCTTTGAATAGTCTTCTGTTTTAAGGACAAGCTCTCTTACCTTATCCTCTGCTGTTGAAATAAGAGCTCTTGACTTTTCCTGTGCGCTTGTTACGGCGGCAACAGCCTCGTTCTTTGCCTTAACAAGAATGTTGTTTCTGTCGGCAACAATAGCTCTTGCCTGTGTAACCTCGGTGGGAAGGCTGAGTCTGATATCTTCAATTGCCGTTCTGATTGCCTTTGCGTCAACACCAACCTTGCTGCTGAGCGGAACCTTTGAACCCGCTTCAATTATGTCTTCTATCTGGTCAAGTAAACTTTCGATGCTCATATTCTTAATCTTCCTTTCATTAAGTCAACTGAATATCCGTAAAAATCTGAAAGCCTGTCAGGCTTTACGATAAATTGTAACCGCCGTTTTGCTGTATTTATATTCCCTCTGCTTTTCAAGAGCACCCTGAACCTCGGGCATATCCTCGCCGAAAGGATGCTCGCAAACAACGATTCCGCCCTCGGCAATATGAGGTTCAACCTTTGCAAGCGCTTTCTGAAGCATGCCCGTTCCGAAAGGAGGGTCAAGGAAAGCGATGTCAAACACCCTGTCCGACATACCGAGAAATGCAAGCGAATCGGTCTGCATGACCGTTGCCTTGTAGCCGAGCTTTGTTTTTTCAAGGTTCTCTTTTACAACCCTGATTGCGTTTTTATCGGCATCAACAAATACGCAGCTTTCCGCGTCTCTGCTGAGCGCTTCGATTCCGAGCTGACCCGAGCCGGCAAAAAGGTCAAGCACTCTGCGGCCCTCAATTTCAAACTGAATTGCGCTGAATACCGCTTCTTTAACTTTGTCGGTAGTCGGTCTGACGCTCTCGCCTTCAAGCGTTCTGAGCACCATGCCCCTTGCCGAACCTGTAATTACTCTCATATTATCCTCCCGTTCGTCGCAGACGGAGTAAACATTATTATCCATTATCGGTTTATTATCTCACTAAAAAGCACAAAATGTCAAGATAATTTCCCGATAAACATAAATATTTTTAAAAATCAATCTTCTTCAAGGTTATTTTTACCGTGAAAAGCCTCATAAATCGCCTTTGCCGCATTTTTATTCATACCCTTAACGGATGCAAGCTCTTCCTCGCTCGCTTCGCCGATAGCTTTCATCGTTTTGAAATGCTTCAGCAGAGCCTTGCCTCTTGCCTCACCTATTCCGTCAATCGAAGTAAGCGTTGTTGAAACCGAAGCCTTTTTGCGGCGGCTGCGGTGATATTCGATTGAGAAACGGTGGACCTCCTCCTGTATGGTTGAAACAAGAGTAAATGCAGCTCTTTTTGACGTGAGCGAAAGCTCGTCGCCCGAGCGTGCAATGGCTCTTGTTTTGTGGTGAGAATCCTTAACCATACCAAAAAGCGGAATGTCAAGACCGTATTTTTCAAGCACGGGCAGCACTGCATTGACCTGACCCTTGCCGCCGTCAAGCAGAATAAGGTCGGGCAATCTGCCGAAACCTTCGCCGCTGTCTTTTTCTTCAAAATAGCGCAGAAATCTTCGTTCAAGCACCTCTGCCATTGAGCCGTAGTCGTCCTGACCCGAAAAGCCTTTTATTTTGAAATGCTTATAAGCTTTTTTATAGGGATATCCGCCTTTGAACACCACCATACCCGCAACGTTCTCACTGCCTGCGGTGTGCGAAATATCGTAAGACTCAATATATTCGGGCGGAGCTTTAAGACCAAGCAAGCTGCCGAGCTCATCAAGAGCTGCGGTGGATTTGCCCGTTTTGCCAAGATAAAGAGCAAGCTTCTGCGCCGCATTTGAACGGCACATTTCAACAAGCGAATGCTGCTCACCTCTCTGCGGCAGAGCGATGGTGACCTTTCTGCCCGCAAGCGATGAAAGCCATTCCGAAAGCACTTCGCCGCCATCAACCTCACCGTCAACAGCAACCCTTCTGGGCACAAAATCACGCATTGAATAATAGCTTCTGATAAGCTCGTGCCTTGCTTCGGGCAGGTTTTCGGGCATATCAATGATAAAATGCTCGCTGTCATAAAGGCGTGCATCTTTAAACCGCAAAACAGAAAGACAGGCTTTGGGGTTGCTTTCGCCGCCTGAACAGACTATTGCAAAAACGTCCTGCTCTTCAACCGAAGCGGCAACAACCTTCTGTTTTTCGGTTACTTTTTTAATTGCATTTATCTTATCTCGCAGCTTTGCCGCCTTTTCAAACTCAAGGTTTTCAGCCGCCTCTTCCATTTTTGCCGTCAGCTCTTCAACAACACTTCCTGAGCCGTTAATTATAAAATCAAGAGCCTGATTGACCGCTTCGTTATGTGCCTCACGGTCAATTTTGCCTGCGCACGGTGCGGCACACTGACCGATAAAAAAGTTCAGGCAAGGTCTGCTCTTTTTATAATCTCTCGGAAAAACCTTTGTGCATTGAGGCAAACGGAAAATCTTTTTTGCCGAATCAACGGCATTCGTTATGCCGAAAGAGCCTGTATACGGTCCGATATACTCCGCACCGTCATCAAGGCGCTGCTTGACTGCAAGAATGTTTTTCCATCCGTTGTCTGTCACTTTAATATAATGATAACCCTTATCGTCCTTCAGCAAAATATTATATTTGGGACTGTGCTGCTTTATGAGTGAGCATTCAAGCACAAGCGCCTCAAACTCGCTGTCGCATAGGATATAATCAAAATCCTCAACGTTTTCAACCATTTTGCGCACCTTGGCGGTGTGGTTATTCTGCGAGCCGAAATAGGTGCTGACTCTGTTTTTGAGCGCCTTTGCCTTGCCAACGTAGATAATTTCGCCCTTTTTGTTTTTCATAAGATAAACGCCGGGGGTCAGGGGCAGACTCATTGATTTTTTGCGCAGTATCGGTAATTTTTCGTTCATTCGGCTCACCTCTTTCTTTGATGTATATATAATTAATTATAACCGCAAACATAATTTTAAGCAAGTACCAAACTGGTTGTTGCATAAAATGCAACATTGTGTTAAAATACTTTTTCGGACAAACATCGAAAGGATAACGGATATGGATAACAGCATTTTCAAGAATACAAAATATTTTATCATTGATATGGACGGTACGTTCTATCTTGACGGCAACATCATTGAAGGCTCAATAGATTTTATTGAAAAAGCAAAGGCAACAGGCAGAGATTTTTACTTTTTCACAAACAACTCCTCAAACAACGTTGAGGTTTGCAGAGCAAAGCTTGAGAAAATGGGTTTCCCTGTTGATGAAAACAGAGTTATCATTTCTTCACACGTTGCCGCAGATTATCTCAACAGAAATTATGCAGGCAAAAAGGTGTTCCTTCTCGGTAACGAAAGACTCACGGGCGATTTCAAAAAGGCAGGCATAAACCTTGTTGACGCTGACCCCGATATCGTTGTGCTCGGCTTTGACACAACCCTCACATACCAGAAAATGTGGGATGCCGTTAAATATATTGACAAGGGTGCAATCTACATTGCAACTCACCCCGACCTCAACTGCCCCACGGCAGACGGATATATGCCCGACACCGGCTCAATGATTGAGCTTTTTGCCGCTTCAACAGGCAAAAGACCTCAGGTGCTCGGCAAGCCGATGACCGCAACCGTTGACTATATAACCGAAATGCTCGGCTGCGAAAGAAGCGAGCTTGCTTTTATCGGCGACAGACTTGCAACCGATATCGCAATCGGCGCAAACCACGGTATCCCCTGCGCACTTGTTTACAGCGGCGTCACAACGCCCGAAGAATATGCCGCATCGGATATCAAAGCAAGCGTTGCAGTTGAAAATCTCAAGGCACTCGCTGATTATCTTTAATTAAGGACACTCGCAGATTTTTAATCTGCCCGCATAAATGTCGGTTCGAAACCTTCCCGACAGATACCTGCTCGGTGTCAAACAAAACTAAAGGCGCTGCATGGCAGCAAAAAGGAGCAAAAAAATGAAAAAAAGACAAAAACAAATCACCGTCCTTGTTCACGGGGCGATGATAGCGGCAATCTATGCCGCAGCAACCTATCTGAGCGCAGTTTTCGGCATAGCTTACGGAAACGTACAGTTCAGATTATCCGAAGCACTCACAATTCTCTCGGTTTTCACCCCCGCCGCAATACCCGGACTCACAATCGGCTGCGTTATCGGCAACATCTCAAGTCCGATGGGCGTTGTTGATATCGTTTTCGGTTCAGCGGCAACGTTTCTTGCCTCAGTTACGGCAAGAGCACTGCGCAAAATCACTTTCAGAGGCTTTCCGTTTTTATCGCTGTTAATGCCCGTTGTTTTCAATGCACTGATTGTCGGTGCAGAGGTTGCGTTTCTCCTGATTGAGGGCGATACAAGCCTTGCGGTTTTTGCAATATCGGCACTTGAAGTCGGCGCAGGCGAGCTTGCAGTTTGCGTTGCAGGCGGAATTCCGCTTTTCTATGCAATCAGAAAATCAAATATATTCGAGAAAAACTTGTTATAAAAACTACTCCGCAGAGCTTTACAACTCTGCGGAGTTTTTATTTTATGGTGAATTATACTATCAAGTGCAACAGTTTAAGAAAATAAAGTAACTCATATAAATCCATGGTATAATGTGATTGCTACAAAACAAAAACCAAGGAGGATTTATATGAGTTATACCCATCTTACCATAGAAGAACGTTGT
>JAGBAK010000063.1 GCA_017938985.1 Clostridia bacterium | reverse complement strand
ACAACGTTCTTCTATGGTAAGATGGGTATAACTCATATAAATCCTCCTTGGTTTTTGTTTTGTAGCAATCACATTATACCATGGATTTATATGAGTTACTTTATTTTCTTAAACTGTTGCACTTGATAGTATAATTCACCGCGCGCCAATTAAAGGAGATAGCATTAGCTATCTCCTTTAATTTTTTATGGCAAGGGATTCGAAAGCCCGTAAAGAAAACCTGCACTCCGAATTTTGAAGTGCAGGCTATTTTTTGTCTGTTAATCCGAGAATGAAATCGACAGACGTATTATAGAATTTCGCAAGAGCAATAAGAATTTCGGGAGGTATTGTTCTTTCACCGCTTTCGTAATAAGCATAGGTTCTTTGCGGCAGGTTTATCGCTTTGCCGATTTCAGTCTGAGTTAAATCTGCATCTTCTCTTAAATCTCTGATTCTCTGAAATTTCATATCATCACCAATTTAATTATATGAAGAACAGATTGTTCTATTGACATTAAGAACAAATTGTTCTATAATGTGAGTGCAGTACGGCAAACTGACAAAAACCCTCAACCGTTGCACACTATATTAAATTGACTGCAACAACGAGCATTGTGACACAAGCGTTAAAAAATCGGCTTGAACAAGGAGTATTGATATGAATGACGGAAAAATATTAATTAAAGGTAAAAAATACAATGTCAAATTAATTGCATTGTGTGTTTTTGCAGTATTTTTTATTATAGCTGCAATACTTTTTGTTGCCGAACTTTCTACATTCGGAAATTTGATAACTGAATTTGAAAATCACGTTCATCGTGAAAGCTGTTACAAGCATATGGGGTATACCGGTCTGCCGATTCCCTACTGCCGTTTTTCCTATTTCAGCACCGGTGAAGCATATGCGTCACAAATGTTTCTTGAAACAACAGTGGTAAACGTCCTTATTATTCTCGGAATTGGTGCCGCAGCAAGCATTGTTGTGTTTTTGATTTTAAAAAATATTGATAAAATCCAAAGCCTTTTGAAAGTAAAACAAAAATCAAAAAGAAGCACAAGCTCTGTTGTAGATGAAAAAAGAACAAATACTCCCGATGATTTGGTAAAACTCAAAGAACTTCTTGATAAAGGTATAATCACGCAAGAAGATTTTGACGCAAAGAAAAAACAGATATTAGGCTTATAACGAATTTGACCTCACCTTGCGTGAGGTTATTTTCATTTACCTTCAAGGGATTCGAAAGGGCGAAAAGAAAACCTTTAGGTGAAAGGTTTTCCGCCCGTCGAGCTGCTAAGCGGTAAAAATTCTGTAGCGATTCCCGAAAGTCGAGCAGGATGAAAAGCCGCCCGAGGATACCCTTGCAGCGCGCCAATTAAAGGAGATAGCATCAGCTATCTCCTTTAGTTTTTATTCTGCAAGGGATTCGAAAGCCCGTAAAGAAAACGCTTCGGGGAAGCGTTTTTAGGGCGTCGAGTTGATGACAGATTACGCAGTCCGCAAGCAACCGAAAGTCGAGCAGAATAAAAAGCCGCCCGAGGATACCCTTGCAGCGCGCCGTTGTTTTACATAACACAGAGCACCGTCCCTTGCGCTTTTACTTATTTCCACAGACCTCAAAAGACCTGAAAATTTTTGCTGAGGGAATATTTTGGAATACAATTAACTTTTTATTGGTTGACAGCAACCTTTCTTATTGTATAATAGATTTAACAGCACAAATAAGGGAGGGTCTTTTTATGAAAAAACTCATTTCGCTTATTCTTTGTATCAGTCTTTGCTGCGGTTTTGCTTTTGTTTCCGCCGCACAGGAGGAGGGATTTTATGTGAAGAACGCAACGATTGTTGTCGGCGCAAACTCTTCGCAGACGGATCGCTATGCTGCCGAAAGGTTAGCCTACTACCTTGGTCGGATAACGGGCAGCGAATATACGGTTTCAACCGATTCAACTGCCAAAAGCGGAGCGGAAATTGTTGTTGGCGAAACTGCAAGAAAGCAGTTTGACCTGAGTTCTTACGACAACGGCGGTTATATCATTAAATCCGAGGGCGATACCGTGTATATTTGCGGTGCAGGCACACGCGGTACTATTTACGGCGTATACGGTTTTCTTGAAAAATACTGCGGCTGCCGTTGGTACAGGTACGATTCGGTTTCCGTACCCTCAAATGCGCAGCTTGTTCTGCCGACGGATATTGATGACAGTTATGAACCGTTCTTTGAATATACGCAGACCGACACAAACAGCTCCCGTGACCCCGAGTTTTCCGTTGCAAACGGTCACAACGGTTTGGTTTACTGTGCCCTCACTCCCGAACAGGGCGGCGGTGTAGGTTATATCGGCTCCTTTGCCCATACGCTTACAACACAGTTTTGTAAATCTGCCGATTACTTTGAAACAAACCCCGAATATTTTGCTCTTCACAATGGCAAGCGCACACCCAATCAGCTTTGCCTGACCAACCCCAAGACGCTTGAAATAGTTACTGCCGAGGTTCTTGCCGCAATTAAGGAGAACCACGACCCGAGTGCAAGCGTGCAGATTCTTTCGCTCACGCAGCACGACAATCAGGATTACTGTGAGTGCGAAAGCTGTAAGGCTCTCGACAGGGAAAACGGTTCGCAATCGGGAACTATGATTACCTTTGTGAACGCTGTTGCCAAGGCTGTTGAGGACGCCGGCTATACGAACGTTGCCGTTGATACCTTTGCCTACCAGTACACCCGCAAGGCACCGACAAAGGTTGTTCCCCGTGATAACGTCATAGTCCGCCTTTGCTCAATCGAGTGCTGCTTCGGTCACACGCTGGACGATGAAAAGTGCAAAGAAAACGCCGCATTTATGGCAGACCTTGAGGCGTGGGGCAAAATCTGCGACAGAATTTATATCTGGGACTACGTAAACAACTACCGTGAAACAATATGCATTTTCCCGAATTTCAACGTGCTTCAGCGTAACGTACAGATATTCTATGAGAATAACGTCAAGGGTGTTTACGAAGAGGGTAATTACTATATCAGCGAGTGCGACGCCGAATTCGGCGACCTTCGTACATATCTGCTCCAGAAACTGATGCAGAACCCGTACATCGACCTTGAAACGGAGTTTGACGGCTATCTTGCTGCCGTTTACGGTCCCGGCTGGGGATACATCAAGGAGTTTATTGAAATTATAACGGCTCACGCCGTAACAGACAAAAAGCACCTCACCATTTACCAGGAAGCAAAGAAAACACTCTACGGTATGACAAACGCCGATATAGCGCATTGCGACGAGCTGTGGCAGGCGGCAATGAATGAGGCAACCTCTTCACAGCAATTCAGAAACATTTTGCAGTCAAGACTCTCCTGGAGATATTGGAAATGTGCCAACGCCAAGGCTGAATTTTCACGCCTGCAGTTCCCGTATCTGTGGATGAAGGCACAGGATGACCTTTATAACGACCTCAAGGCCTTCGGAGTAATCCGTGTCGGCGAGGGCAGCAACCGCTACTTTTCAGAGTGCGATATTCTCCATCTGATAAGAGAGCCCTTCAAGTGGTCCGTGCTTTTTGACGAGCCGTACTGGGATGCGCTCAACCCCATTATGCTCAGATTCTATGACTTCCTCGGAAAGATTTACAATTTCTTTAACGCAGAAACATAATACAGTTAAACAAGGCTTGCACGAAACCTGTCGTGCAAGCCTTGTTTTGCTTATGAAATACGGTTTATGTTTTCAGTATTCAAATCGGCTCAACCGAAGAAGAGAAAACCCAGCGAGAAAATGCGAAGAATCCACTGCCAGAAGGTGAGTCTGACCTCGACCTCAAAGGTGTCGCTGTACTGACCGTAGCTGACGGTTACGGTCTGCTTGCCCGTTTTGCTGCTGTCATAGCCCTTGACGGTGAGCAGGGACGTATCGGTTACGGTTTTAATTGTGCCGTCATCGGAGGTGTAAGTGATTTTTATGCCCGTCAGGTCGAGAGCCTGACCGTATTTATAAACGGTTTTTGCGGGCGGCGTAACAACCTTGATGTATGCGGTTGAAGCGTAAATTTCAAATTCGCTGAAGCTGCTGACCTCAAAAATCAGGTAGCCGTTTTCAACCTTTACCGTGCCTTTTTCGGTTGAAAGCTGTTCTCTGCCGCCGCCGACAAAGCGGTGATAGATTACAAACGAATTTCTTGATTTGTATTCTTCGGGCAGGGCGATTTTAATTGTTACCTTGTAGCCGTCGTTAGGCTGAACGATATCGGATTTTTCATTGAGAGCCTTGATGTTGTAAAGACCTATCTGGTCATAATATTCGCCCTCAACCATATAAACGCCGCCCGGCTCACGCTCGGTTTCGATTTCATTGACGTCAAGGGTGACGTCCTCGTCAAAGCAGCCTTTTTCGTAGCTTGCGGAAACGTCGTGCTTATCGGATTTGGTGAAAATATTGAATTCTGCCTCAAAACGAAGTCCGTGTGAGGGCATAACGTCGGGGATTTCGGGTGACCAGCGAACAAACTCACGGTCTTCCATTTCGGGCGGCTCGGGAGGTGTTATACTGTCGCCCTCTTTGACCGACGTGACTATGTAAACATCCTCGCCGACCATCCAGTTGATAAGGTAAGCCTTGGCAAGAACGGTGACGGAGCAGGTTGCGCTGATATCCGTGCCGCCGATTTTTGCGGTGATTGTTGCCTTGCCGGGGGCAACGGCTTTGATAACGCCGTCGGCATCAACGGTTGCAACGCTTTCATCGGAAGAAGTGAATTCGATATTGTCAAAGAGGTTTTCGGTTACCGATACGTTGAGCGTTTCTTCCATTCCGCTGAACGTCTGAACGTTCTTTTTGTCAAGCGTCACGTAAACCTTGATTCGGTCAAACGAAGTGTCGCAGGCAGAGCAGATACCCGTGAAAGTATGGTTGCTTTCATATTCCCACCTGCCGACGGTGTGAGCAATTTTGTTTTCAACCGTGGTCTTGGTGTAAGAACATTTTGTGCATTGGCTCTTTTCGTAGCCTTCCTGTGTGCAGGTTGCTTCTCTCGAATCAACAACCTCCATTTTATGACCCGTTGACGGAATGCTTTCAACCTCACCGACGGTTACGCCGCAGACGGTGCAGCGGTTATATTTTTTGCCGGGAGCAAAGCAGCCGGGTTCTTCGATAACCTCTTCAAGCTCGCCGTGCTCGGTGTCAAAATATTTGTCGCTGTAGTATTCGTCGCCGCAATCTTCGCATTCAAAATGTGTTCTCTTGAAGGTGCAGGTCTGCTCAACAACGGTTTCGATATAATGGTGCGGTTTTTCCGTTATACGGGAATCTATTGTTTCTCCGCAGACGGTGCAGGTCAGAATTTCAAGACCTTCCTCTTCGCAGGTGGCTTCGGATTCGATTTTCCATTCTCCCTGTGTGTGACCCGTTGCCTTGTAAACCTCAACAGGCTCGCCGACAGCTTCGCCGCAGGTGTCGCAGACTTTATAAAGTCCGCCGTCATCGTTGCAGGTTGCGTCAATCTTTTTCGTTTTATCCGTTACGGTGTGACCGTGAGGCTCAACGTAGTTTTCGCTGTAGCTGTCGCCGCAGCGTGAGCATTCATAGAAGATGCCGCCTGCCTGGTCGCAGCCGACGTCCTGTTCTGTTTTAACGTAATTGTGACCGAGACTCCAGTCATAAATTGTTTCGGCAACCTCGCCGCAAACGGAGCAGTATCTGACGCTGATTTTTCTCTGTGTGCAGGTCGCAGGCTGAATAACAACCGCAGTTTTCAATGGCGTATGACCGTTTCGGGGGATTTCGTTGATATGCTGATAGCCGCATTCGCAGGCGATTGTTTCGGCACCCTTTTCGGTGCAGGCAGGGTCTGCGACGGTGATTTGGGAATTATTATGAGTGCCTTCGGAAACGGAGAAAAATTTCTTCTCAACGTTGTTGATAAGGAAGTTTTTATAGTCATCATCGCCTGCAAAATCAATCTGAACAAAATCCGCCATACCGCCGCCGTAGTTGATTGTCATATCGGGATTTGTGCCGAGACCGTTTTTGCCGATTTTCTTGACGGAAGAGGGAATATACTTGTTTGAAAGCATATCGTTGAAATCGAGCGCATAGGGAGCGATTTCGGTTACGCCGTCAGGCACAACAAAGCAAGCCTGTCTGTTGCCTGCAGGGTAAGCAACAAGTTTGGTCTTATCTTTATAGAGTGCGCCGTATTCGTCGGTGCTGAAATGCTTGTTGCCTGAGACCACGTAGAATTCTTCAAGCTTCGGGCAGCCGTTGAAAGCGCCGTCGCCAACGGTTACAAGGCTTGCGGGAAGCTCAACCGATTCAATGTTTTTCCACTTGAATACGTCCTCCGCAATAACGGTTACACCTTCGGGAATCATAAATCCGTTGCCGCCGACATCTTTTGATGCAAGCAAACAACCGTTGCGGATAATAAGTTTTGTATCATTATAGCTCGCGTCGTTTTCGACCAGACTTGTATACTGGAAAACGTCCTTGCCGATATAGCCTATGCCGCTGTTAAGCTCAACGTCCTGAAGTCTGTAGCAATAACGGAAAGCACGGTCACCGATATATTCAACGTCGGTTAATATTTTAAGCGTTTCAAGCTTGCTGCAACTGCTGAAAGCGTCAGCCTCAATTGTTTTCAGGTTTTCGATAATTGAAAGCTTTTTAAGATAGTAGTTACCAGAGAATGCTCTTGAAACGATTGTTTCAACGGAAACGGGAACAACAAACTCAGTGGCGGTCTTTGCGTTGGGATAAACAAGAAGAACAGACAGGTCTTTGTTATAAAGAACGCCCTCAAACGAGCTGTAATTTGCGTTGGCAGATGCAACGTAGATTGTGTTGAGCGTATTAATATCCCCAAGACCCGAGCCGCTGTCGATGTTTTCAACCGTTGAGGGAATGTGAACGCTTGTGCATTTGCAAAGGTCAAACGCACCGTCTGCAATTGACGAAACAACAAAGCCGCCGATGATTTCGGGGATTGCAAGGTCGCCTGTCACAAACGAGGGGCAGGTCACGATTTCCGCCTTGCCGTCAACGATTCTGTAGGTAAAGCCGTTTTCGGAATATTCGCCGTTGGTCTTTTCAAATTCGGCTTCATAGCCGCAGGTACAGGTTGCCTTCACGTCTGTTTTGGTGAGAACGGTATGAGGCTCGTCGGAATAAGAACCGTATCTGACGTTGGCTGAATGAGCCGCATTGGGCAAATCGCCGTAGCCGGGGTCAAGGTGATTGACCGAATTCCAATTACCGATTTCGCCCTGATAGTGAATATCGGTTACGCTGTCGCCGCCGAGAGCGTAGTTGCCGAGTTCAACCTCGGTCGGAACGTAGAAATTTCTGACGGGGCTGCCGTAGAATGCGTAAGAAGCAACCTCGTTTACCTGATTAAAAACGTAGCAGGTCAGGAATTTGCCGTTGGGATAGCTGACAGCCGTGTTGCCGAACATCAGCACGCCGTAAGCATCCGTTTTTAATATGCCTGTATTGCCGACGTCAAAAATTTTGAGGTTTGCACAGCGGTAGAACGGGTTGACGGGCATACTGAAAACACTGCTCGGGATAGAAACCTCTTCGAGCGAATCCCAATCGAATGCGCCGCCCGCAACAGCGATTGTGCCGTCTTTGATTGCATAATATTCGCGGTCATATTCGGGCAGAGAGGTGACGAGATAATTGTTGTAATAGAGAACGCCGTCTGTATCGTAGTTTGATAAATCGTTTGTGAAAGCGGTGTTTTCAAAGGCATCGGAGCCGAAAAGCATAAGCATCCGGTCAATCTCAATGCCGACGTCGTCAAGCTTTTCGCAGTTTGCAAATGCCTTTTCGCCGATGGCGATGCAGTTTTCAAGCGTTATTTTTTTAAGATTTTTTGCGCCGTAGAAAGCGTAGTTATCAACTGCCGAATACTGATAACCCGTAATTGCGAATTCTTCAAGATTATCAGCTTCGCAAAACGCAAACGCACCAACGCCTGCAACAGTTCCGCCGCTGACGATTTTATAGGTTTTTTCGGGTGCGTTTTTGGGATAAGCAAAAAGCATATTGTAGCCGTAAATGTTCTGATACAAAATGCCGTTTTTGGTGTTGTATACGGAGCTTGCGCCGTAATATGCCTCAATGTTCGGCATATCGTAGGCAAAGGCTTCGGGGTGAATTTCCGTTACGGTTGAGGGGATGCTGACAGACGTGCAAAGACTGCCCCTGAAAGCTTCCCTGCCGATTTTTTTTACGGTATAGCCGTCAATGGTTTCGGGTATTTCAATCTGACCCGTAAACTCTGTGTTGGTGTAGTCTGTGATTATTGCATAGCCGTTTTCCATGGTATAAACAAATCCGTTATCTTCGCTTGTTTCGGCTGTTGCCGTGGCAATAACGTTTGATGCCCCTGCAAACGAACCGAAAATCATAACGAATGCAAGAAATAAGGATAACGCTTTTTTCATTATATAACCTCCTTGTCGGTTAAGTTCAGAGCTTAAAGCTCAGCTTCAAAGTGATATGTCTGGCCCGATTGAGCAACGGTTCCGACGTCGCTGCCGTAAACGCCTGCCATCGGTTCGTAATTCTTTGAGCGAACATTGTCGATTATGTAAGCTTTTGTGAGAGTTGTGCCTGCAGGAACAGAGAACGAAAGCGTTTCAATAACCGAACCGTCCATATCAATAACATCAACGGTCATCGTTGCCGCCGCCTGAGTTGTCGGCACTGTGGTGGGCACCGTTGTCGGTTGGGTTGCGGGAACGGTTGTTGTAACCCTCTGCGTTGTTGTTTCCTGTTTTGTTGTGGTTTCTTTTTGTGTAGTTAGAGGCTTTTGCGTTGTGTGAGCCCTTGTTGTTGTCGGCTTTGCCGTTGTTACGGGTTTTGTGCTTCTTTCGGTAAGCGTTGCTGCGCTTGTTGTTGAAGAAACGTCGGTTGTGCTTGTTTCCTGCGCGGTCGGTGCGGTTGTTGCAACAATTCCGTTGAACGCATCCTCGCTTGTAACAAAGGGTGAGGTTGTAACCTCTTCTGCAAGGGTTGTGGGCTCGGGGTCATTCGTAACCGTTTTGACAACCGTCGCAACGCCTGCCGTGCCGCCGCCGATAACCGCCGTTGCCGCTATACCGACAGCAACTTTCTGAACAACCGAAAGCGCCGCCACCTTTGCGCCGATTCCCGTTGCAGTTGCGGCTGCGGTTGTTGCCGCCGTTGAGGTTGCGGCTGCCGTTGTTGCAGTTGCCGCTGCAGTTGTTGCGGCAGCAGATGCCGTTGTTGCCGCTGAATAAACCGCCGAAGCGCCGATGCCCGCAAGAATATTGGCGGAAGCTGCGCTTGCCGCAAATGCCGCCGAAGCCGTGACGGAGGTTTTCTGCAATGCCCAGATAATAACACCGCCGAGAGCCGCACCGTAAAGAACGTTTCCACTCTTTTCGAATTTATTCTTAAGGTCTTTTCTTGCGGTGTAAAGTCTGTTTTTGACCGTGCTTTCGGGCACTTCGATGCTTTCGGCAATTTCCTTAACGCTCATTTCGCCGAAATACATCATCATTATGCAGGCCCGTTTTTCGTCGGTCAATTCGTCGATTGCCGCCATAACCTCAAGCCGAAGCTCTTCCTGATTAAGATTTTCTTCGGGACAGAATTCTGCTTTGTCCTCGGGAATATCTTCAAAAAAGTTTTCGTCTTCGCTCTCAAAAACAACGGGCGTGTTGCTTTTTATCAGGTCCTTGCTTTTGTTTGAAACAATTTTGAAAAACCAGTTCATCGCGTTCTGCGAAACGTCAATTTCGTCAAGCTTTTCAAGAGCCTTAATGTAGCTTTCCTGCAAAACGTCCTCAGCATCGTGTTCGTTTCGGGTTATTTTGAGTGCAATAAAATATGCTTTGGGGCTTGTCAGCTTATAAAATTCGTCAAAAGCGGATTTATCGCCGTTGCGAAGCTGCACTATGAGCCCGTTTATTCTTTCTTTTTCATAATCCATAGTTAATCACCTGCGGCGTCTTATAATTACATTATAGCATATTGAATAACGCTTTCAAGTAAAGACATTGTTTTCCTGAGTTTTCCGTGACACGGATTCTGATTTGGGGACGTTTCCGTTAAGATAGAGAATTGCCTTTTTGATTGCCGTTCGCAGATAATTGCAGGGTGCGTCAAACTTTTCGGCATAGATAAAGGTTGCTTCGTTCCCGATTACAAGCTCGGCAACAACGGTTTTCGCCTGTTCGTTAACCGTAACGTCAAGCGAATGCACGCCGTCAAGATTGACCCTCGTTGTTTTTACGTTACTGTTCATTTCACACCTCCGTTTCGGTCCTTTCACTGATACTACGATTGAAAAGTCGGTTTGGTCTAATGTTTTTTGAAAAAATTTGAATTTTTTTGCAAAAAATAAAAGCCCGTTGAAAACGAGCTTTAAGATTTAATGCTTTGCGTCTGATTTTTCAGCCGTGAACACGTCGGGGAAACAAAACAAAAAGGGGTCTTTTTGTAGACCCCAACAGTTTAATGATAACACAGCGGAGATTCAATGTCAATAAAAATGTGGAAAAAATTATAGCAGATTAGCCAAAATCTGCGAATTAAACAACAAATTTATATCAATTTTGTATAAAATCCCATCTTGAAAAGCGCAAAAATGTATGCTATATTATAGTCAAGGAAAGGGTGATACCGATGAGAAGGTAAAAACCTGAAACTGAAAGCTTCAAAAAATAAAAACAAAAATCAAAACGAAGCTTAAGGTTCAAAGCACAATCTTAAATGAATCGAAAATCATAAATCGAAAAATTTTAAGATTGGACTATATAAAGAAAGAGAGGTTATCCAAAGATGTTAGATATTAAGAGTTGTCAGAAATAGCCCTTGATTGATTGTGTAAAGAAACATCAGTCAAGGGCTATTTCTCTTTTTATAAGTAATTTGTAACCGTTGGAACCGCCGGGGTTCCGGCGGATTTTTGTTTTTTTGAATGAAAGTATACTTTTGCTGACAACGTCAAATTATTCTTGTTGTTTATTTTGCAACCCTCAGGCTCTATGAGCCAGCTCCCTTGAAAGGGAGCCCAAGAGGTCAGCTGCGATACTGAAGAAAGCTCGCTGCTGTAGTGGCCTCCTTTTGAAAGGGAACGTCACCGAAGCGCCGCCTGTGGCGGATACAGCGAGGTGAGGTTTTGCTCAAAACAGGAAGAATTTCGACCGGCAGGGAGAAAGGCGACCATGTTTTGAGTGGCGTTTCTTTTTCGGCGTAGCCGAAAGACGGAGGATTGCAATAAATTAAGTTTTGTTAAATACATATACAAATATTATGTTTGAGTTTGACAAGTGCACAATAAGAATATATAATGTATATAATCTGATTCAAGGGAGGTTGGCGTATGTCCGCGTTGCTCAAAAGGATAAACCTTCCCAAAGCCGCACTTATCTGTTACGCTCTGATTATGGCGTGGCTGCTTTTCGGTCAGCGTATGGGCGATGCGCCTGACGGTTCATATTGGGAAAACGTCTGCTCAAACGTCAGGCTCACTCCGTTTCAGACGATTGACTATTATTACCGCTCCCTTACGCTGTCAACAGACGGCTATTCGGTAAAAAAAGCGGTTGTCAACCTCGTCGGCAACGTTGTTATGTTCATTCCTCTCGGATTTCTGCTGCCGTTTGTTTTTCCGAAACTCCGCAGTTTTTTCGTCGGAACAGCCTTTTTTGCGCTGTGTATTGTTCTGATTGAGCTGATTCAGCTTTTTTCGCTTTTAGGCTGCTGCGATATTGACGATCTGATTCTGAATATGGTTGGCGCAATTATCGGAAGAGCGATTTTTGCATTAAAATCCGATTGACCTTTTTGGCGAAATGATGTATCTTTATATTGTAAACTCAATTGCTCGGAGGCATTGATATGAACGAACCCAAAGCATATCTCAAACACAGAAACAAGCTTGACAAAGCGTTCAGAATTTTATTCAGACCGACCATTATCGGCGAAGAGAACATCCCTGAGGACGGCAGAATAATTCTCGCAGGCAACCACACCCATTTTATGGACTGCATATCCGTTGCCGCTTCAACAAAAAGAGTTGTGCATTTTCTTGCAAAGAGCGAGCTTCTTGAGCCGCCCTATAAGCGCTTTTTTGAGCCGTTCGGAATTATTCCCGTACACAGAGGCTCAAAGGATAAGGCGGCGCTTTCGTCTGCGATTGAAGTGCTTGAGGACGATAAGGTTATCGGAATTTTTCCCGAAGGCAAGGTCAAGCTTAAATCCGAGGCACAGTATACCATAACGCCTTTCAAGTTCGGCGCAGTTAAAATGGCTCACGAAACAGGCACAAAAATCGTTCCGTTTTCGATTACGGGCAAATATAAATTTTTCAGAAAAAGCATCAAAATTCAGTTTTTTGAACCCGTTACCGTGTCGGATAACCTTGAAGAAACCAACAACAAGCTGATGGATATTGTTGCTCACGGCATAACGGATAACCCTGTTTTTGTTGAAAAAAAGCAGGAAAAGTAAAGCGGAAATATGGCTTTGAACGGTTGTCTGCGGACAGCCGTTTTGTTTTTGACGGGCATACGTTGATTAAAAGAATAAAGAATATTGAATAACGAATAAATAATAAATCTCGGTGTAGGGGACGGTGTTTCGTCGCCTGTTGAAAAATGCTCGATGCTTTTCGGGACGGGTGACCCGTCCCCTACAATGATGATTTGGAATTGCCAATCAACTGCAACACCGTAGGGGCGACCTGTGGTCGCCCGAAACGTTTCAACAATTTACATTGTAGGGCGGCTT
>JAGBAK010000062.1 GCA_017938985.1 Clostridia bacterium | reverse complement strand
TGCAAGCAACAATAATAAGGCAAACGCAAATTGAATGTGAAGGGGTGTAAACGAAATGTCAAAGAATAATTCAGTTGTTCCTCAGGCAAGAGCTGCTCTTGACCAGTTCAAGATGGAAGCTGCCCGTGAGGTTGGCGTTAACCTTAAGCAGGGTTATAACGGCGACCTCACTTCCAAGGAAGCCGGCTCTGTAGGCGGTCAGATGGTTAAGAAGATGATCGAGGCTTATGAGAACGGTATGAAATAAGTAACCGCAAAATTCAAGAGGGGGCGGCGCATTGGCGCTGCCCCTTCCGCTGATTTTGGGGTGAACTGCATATTCCTGCTGCATGGAGCGGTCAAGGGTCTGCGATTCGTTGAGAACGTCTTTAGCGATGCTTGCGGCAGTTTGGGTGACGTCTTCCCAGCTGAGCTCACGGCTGTTGGCAATAAAATCAAAAAGAGCCGTTAACCGTGAGGTCAACTGCTCTCTGCTGAAATTGCTGTTTGATTTTTTAAGAATTCTGCCTGCCAGGCGGTCAACCGCCTTTTCGTCAAGTTTGACGCTGTTCGTGAGCTTAAAACGTTCATCAACAAGCTTCATTACTTCCTGGTACTCTTTTGTGTCAAGAATATAATTGCTTGCTTCTTCGGAGATTGAAAGTTCACGCTTGGTAGATTTTAAAGATTCCTCTTTATCACCGAGCTTGCTATGTTCATCACTTCCTGAGGAGTCAGATTGAAGTCCTTGTCTTCCAAAGTCTGAACTATTTCCAACACCATATCCTCGGTCTTCATCATCGAACAAATCCCAAGTGTCTGTTCTTCCGTCAAACCTAAGTTCTTCAGAATAGTTATGAAGCGACTCATTTGTTTCCTTGTGTGCTCGTTCATATTCTGCTTTCAACTCCTTAACTCTTGACCAATTACCCCTTGCAAGCTCAACATATCCGTCTTCGGTAGCTTCAAGCAATACAAAACTGCCTTTACTGCTGACAATGTTCACATCACCGACTTTGGTATTAGCCTTATATCGCCAGTTCATTGCAAGAGAATCGAATTCATTATAATAACTGCTTTTATTATAACTCTTTTTCTTGCCGCTTGCAACTGTTCTTTTTGTAGCATACCTGATATCTTCTTGCTTTTCGTTGAAGCGTTCTGACAGAGGAACAACGTTGCCGTTATTGTCATAGGTGACAGGGTCGGAGGATTTGACTTGCGTGTTATCCAAAGCTATGTACGTTTTTGTTTTTCTGCCAAAACTTCCAACGTCTTCTTCAATTATAACGCCGTCATAACCGTTATTCTTCAGATATTCGGTGATAGCTGTTTTTGCTTCGAGTGCAAGCTCATCAACAGCCGCAGTCCATTCTTCGATTAATGAATCCTCTCTGTCATAAATCTCATTGAAACCTTTGTCTTTGTAGATATCGCTTCGAGGCTCGTCAGGGTGAGCCTTTCGATATTCAATCAAATAGTTCTGCAAATCTTTTCCTGCTTGCTCAACTCTTGATTTATAATCGCTGTTAGCTTCTTTAATCTTATCCTGAACAGTGGTTACCGTTTCAGCATCTTTCAGCTCACGCATAAGGCTTTCACGGTTATGCACAACCATAGGCTTTTCAATTTTTGCATAAAGCGGCATTTGTTTTTGACCCTTCAATCCGATATTGGAATCTGTAGGCTTCATAAAAATGCCGAACGGTGTTTCATAATCGCCAGTGCCTGCACCCTTATGATTGGTATCAAAAACAGTAAAATCATTTTCTGTCTGATGAAACAGTTTGTACGTATACCCTGTAGCCTTTGCCGCTTCATCAACCATCTTCTGTGCAGTTTCCATATCTCCGTTGTTTACTGCGGTCATATAGTCTGCATCTCGCTTAGTTGAATAACGGATATCGGGATTGCTCTTATCAAACGTACCGATATTGTCTGTTGCAGATTTGATTTGCGTAGGCTCATAGACAACAGTTTCTGTTGGAGTTATAACTCCGTCATAGTTTGTGCCGTTGACGCTGTTGAACAAAGAGATTGCTTCAGCCAAATCGCCGATTGCCGTTGCGTTAACGTCTTGCAGTACGGCAAAAGCATCGTCTTTATAGATGATACCGATGATTTCGGATATATCTTCTGTTCCGTAGTTCCAGATGTCATAATCCTCGTTCTCGGCAACTGCTTCAAGAAAACTGCGGAGCTGGTTCTTTGTGAGCTTGTTCTTGCCGGGTTCAAGAGGATTCTTGACGTCAAGATAAACTGCCATTGCGTTGCCGTATTGCCCTGCGTGGCTCTCGCTGTCGGTGAAATAGAAGCCTTTTCCGTAATAGCCGTATGATTTGGCTTTCTTCTTGTCAAACGCCGTGAAGCTGCTCTGTGTGCCGTGATACATCACCTTTGGCGTGCCGTCAGGGTTTACGATTTTACTCGCAGGGTTAGGAGTAAAGTTTTTGTCATTCTGCTTGACAAATGCAAATAAATCTGCTACAGTTTTGATAGCAACAGTTTGGTTCGATACGGCTAAGGATTTTCCTGAACCGGTTACACCATACTGTTGCTTTTCTATTGTCTGAAGCTGATAAGATCTTTTGTTTGTATTATCGGAATTCGGGTCAAACATCTCTTCCACATAAAGCTTCAGCACTTCCTGTCCATTACAGATATCGGCAACTGCATAGAATGTGTGCATAAGCAAAGAGTTATCTGATTTCTTAGGGTCAATTCCGTGGCTTTCAAGTAACACCGATTTTTCAATGATATCTCTTATATATTTAACATACGGCCTTGCGTTTATATTTTGAGCTTTTTTATGATTGAATGTTTCGTTAAAAAATATTCGTGATATGTTAATATCCCAACCTGTATCATTGTTTGCTACCAACCCCTTTGAGGAGTCTGCTTTGTCCGCTACAGCAACAGGCGTTATATCACCCTCACGCCAATCGCCGAACCACGCTCTGAAGAAAGGCGATTTTGCGCCGAGCTCATTCCAATACTTCTTTGCAAACGCAGAAAGACTGTTAAGCTCCGCAGAGGAAAGTGCATTTATGCTCTTTCTGCCGATTGATTGAGCTGCATTAACATCGCTCTTTGTAATAACGTTATGCTTCGTACTTTTCACCGCTTCGGCGGTGTTTTTTGTTTTTGTGGGATTATCGGCTTTCTTTGCCGCCAGCTCGTCAAGCACGTCGAGGAACATATTATTCAGCTTTTCAAGAGAAGCAACGTCATCTTGCAAGGCCTTGATTTCGTCATATTTACCCGATGCCACAAGCTTATTGATGATATTCTTGATATCGGAAAGAAGCTTCTGAATGTGGTTCACAAGCTTCTTTGCAAGGCTTTGGTTTTCGGTTGCAAAATCCTTAACTGCACGCTTGTTTGTGAACGCATCAAAAAGTGAATCGGCAACAAGCTCGTTTGGTACAACAGAGGTAAACTCTGTATTGCATTTTTCTTTATGTTAATGTAGAATTAAAATGTTACGGAAGGAGGAAAGAGAATGCAGGCTTTTATGAGAGTTATCTCATTACTTATTGCTGCACTTATGCAGTTTGCGGGTTTGCCGTTTGCGTTAAACGGTGTAACGCCCGAACCGATTGATTTTGATGACGGCGGCGACCCCGTTATTGTTGAGGACGGCGGAGATACGTATTACACTTTTACAACGGGCGGCGGAATTGATATCAGAAAGATTACCGCTTACAATGATACAACACTGATTGAGCAAAAAACGGTTTATTGGGCAGGCAATGACGGAATAACAGGCTCAATATGGGCGCCTGAAATTCATAAAATAGGTGACAGGTGGTATATCGTTGCCTGTGCGGAATTCAACGAGGATGCCGTGCCAAAGGGAACAATGCCCGAAAGAAACTCCGAAGAACCGCATTCCGATTATTACCGCTACGGCTTTGTGCTTGAAAGCAAAACCGAAGATATATTCGGCGAATATGAATTCAAAGCATATCTTGCTCCCGACGGACTTAATAATATCGACGGCACGTACCTGCAAAAGGATGGAAAGCTTTATTACGTTTGCTCGGCTTACGTTGACGTTGCTCACCAGTGTATTTACATAGCAGAAATGGAAAATCCTTATACTCTCAAAACCGACGAAAACGGCAAAAACAATGCCGTTATGCTTTCAAGGCCGCAAAGAAGCTGGGAAAAACACGGTTGGTGGGTCAACGAGGGACCTGCCGTGCTTTATAAAAATGATGCGGTTTATATCGTATATTCCGCAAGCGGCTACAGCTCGGGCGAATATTGCCTGGGTATGCTGACGCTCAAAGGCGATAACGTTATGAAAAAATCATCGTGGTCAAAAAGCTTGGGAAAAGTTTTCGGCAAGGGTAACGGACTTTATCACACGGGTCACTGCAGTTTTCTTTACCGTGAAAACGGCGATATCTATATGGTTTATCATGCAACCGATAACCCTGATTTTTCAGCAAAACGCAGATGCACTTATATCAAAAAGCTTGAGTTTCTGGGCGATTATCCGCTGTTAAATGATGATTTGTCAAACTAAGTGCAACACTTTTTGATAGAATCATCAAATAAATCCAGCGGTTTTTGGTAATTTAAAACTTTCTTGGGCCTGGCGTTAATCAACGCCAGGTTCTTTTTTAATGTAGCAGGACTGACACGGG
>JAGBAK010000061.1 GCA_017938985.1 Clostridia bacterium | reverse complement strand
CCTCCTTCATCAAGGCATAATTATACCATTTAATATATAAAACATTTCAAATCATCAAAATGTGACATAAAATTTGTGAACAATTTGTAAACAATTATTCCTTGTTTCTATTATATACATAATAAGCTTTTTTAATCTTCATTTCACAGGTAGTTACTTACTAACCTAATATAATATAACATACCTTAAATAGAAGTATCAAACATTCGCTTTTGCAACGTAAGATTGAACCTCCGAAAAATTTTTAAAATTTTTTCAAAAAAATTCAAACCAAATCAAATTATCACTCGTCATATAGGTGAAAGGGCAAAAAGCCAAATAAAAAGAAAAGAGTGATAATAATGAAAAAGCAGTTCAAGAGGGTTATGAGTTCTGCATTGGCAGCATTGGTTCTGGCTTCAGGCACACCTGCTTTATCTTCCTTTGCAGCAGAGGAAGAGGCTCCGTTTGAATTTATGCACATCGAATATTCAGACCCGGGAGAATACGGCTATGTGGACTCTGAGTACGTTCTCTCAAACGGCGAAGAAGTTGATTTAAGCAAAGACACCGAACAGCTTCTTTTCACTTCAGCAGCACCGTCTTTCCCCTCAAGCTACGACGCAAGAGAGGATAACGTTGTTACCGCAGCAAAAAGCCAGGGCGTATCGGGCAACTGCTGGGTTTTTTCAACTGTCAGCGCACTTGAAACCGACAGCATTGTGAAAGGTCTTACCGAAGCTGAAAACACCGATTTTTCGGAAGCTCATCTGAGCTGGTTTGCAAGCAGAACACTGACAGATAACGAAAACGACCTTGCATACGGCGACGGCATAAACCATGATTCACCCTATAATAAAGGCGGCAATTCAATGATTGCCTCCGCCGCTCTTGCACGCCGTTCAGGTCTTGCAAACGAAAGCGACTTCCCCTTCTACGGCACAAACTTCACCAAGATGGGCAATTACGACGAAAGCGACAGATACAACACCGACAGCGGCGTTATTCTTGAATCCGTTCAGGAGCTTCAGAACACGGACAGCGTAAAAGAATGGATACTTGAACACGGCAGTGCAGTTGTTTCAATGTATTACGACGAAGAATACTACACACAAAACACTGTTTCATATTGCTACAACAACGGCCCTGCAACAAACCATCAGGTTACAATCGTAGGCTGGGACGACGATTATTCAGCCGAAAACTTCAAAGAGGGCAACCGACCTGAAGGCAACGGCGCATGGCTTTGCAAAAACAGTTGGGGTCCCTACTGGGGCGCAAGAGGTTTCTTCTGGATTTCCTATTATGACACTTCTCTCTCCTGCTACACAGGTTTCTCCGCCCGTTCAACAGAAAACATGGGCACAAATTATTCATATAACGGTGCAAATTGGAGAACGGCTCTTATGTTATCAGGCTCAATGGAAGCTGCAAACGTTTTCAGAGCTGCAGGCAGAGAAAAGCTCACGTCTGTTTCAATTTATACCGCAGCCGTATACACAACGGTTGAAGTTACAATTTATAACAACCTGCCCGAAAATTACACCGCACCCAACCAGGGAACAAAGGTTGCAACAATTAAAACCACTCTTGATAATATGGGTTATCATACACTTTACCTTGATTCCGCAATCGACCTTTATTCAGGCGATATTTTTGCAATAGCAGTCAGATACACAGGCTGTTCAGGCATAGCAAGAGTACCCGTAGAAAAGAACGGCTCAAACGAAAACGCTTATTATTCACGCAGCAGAGAGAGCTATATCAACACAAATATGTCAAGACCCAACTGGAAAGAATCATCAAGCTACAACGTTCAGAACGCCTACATTCAGGCAATGACAGAAAAGGTTGCTTGCAATCACGAAGTTTTTGTTACAACAATTCTTACACATTCAACCTGCACAACGCAGGGAACGGTTGCCGACGTCTGCACAAACTGCGGATTCACCTGCAACGAGAGCTGTATCCCCGTTATCGGTCACGAATTCGGTGAATGGAGCGAATACGTTCACGACCACGAGAGCGGAAACGAAGTAAGCACCAGGGAATGCACTGTATGCGGACAGATAAGCACAAGAAGCTGCAAATCAGGCAACTCCGTACCTGTCAACGACTTCTTTGAATCTTTCGTCAGAAGATTCATTGAAATGTTTATGCAGTTATTTATGAGCAGCTTTACGATGAATTAACTGTTTTCATTTGTATTTGCCCTCAGCATAACCTCCCTAAACGGCAACCCCTCCGAAGCAGCGAGCCTCGGAGGGGTTGCGTTATTATTATCTGATTATTTTACTTTAACCTTGTAGCACTTGATTTCGAAGGGCTTGATTTCAAAGCTCATTGTGTTACCGCTTGCGATATCAGCCGCAACGTCTTCTCTTTCAAGAAGGTTGCATTCGGCAACGCTTGCGATTTCAGCGAAGAACTGAACGTTAACAGCTGTTCTTCTGCCTGACTTTTCAACAAAACGAACAATGTAAGCATCCTCGTCTTCGCACTTCTTGACAGCTTCAAGAGTAACGTTCTTGCCGTCAACGCTGATGAACGATGCGCTTTCTGCACCCTTTGCATCTGCAGCAATTTCAACGGGAAGCATAGGATTGTTGAATTCAAGACCTCTTACAAGAGTTTCGGCATCCTTCCAGCCGCCTGCGTGCGGATAGAGTGAATATGAGAAGTAATGGTCGCCTCTGTCTGATTTCGGGTCGGGATTCATGGGAGCCTTGAGAAGAGTGATAATCATTCTCTGCTCGTTTACCTCATAGCCGTACTTGCAGTCGTTGAGGATTGTAAGACCGTAGCCGTCTTCTGACATATCGATGAAGTTATGAGCCGAAACCTCAAACTTTGCCTTGTCATAGGGATTGTGGCGGTAGTTGGAGTTTTCGATTGTTGCATAAGCGATATCTCTTGTGAACTTCTGAGCCTTGATATCAACGTCGAAGCCAACCTTGAGGAGCTTCTCCTGCTCATGCCAGCTGATGAAGGTATCAAAATCAATTCTGTCAAGCTCATTATAAATAATGATATTCTGCTTGAGAGTTGACTTCATAATGTTCTTTGCGATTGTTACGCAGGTAAATACGTCACCGCTTACAACGCTTTCAACCTTGCCTGCCTCTGTTTCAAACTCACGGTCAGTATAGGTTGCAACGATATCCCAGGCGTCATACTTGCCGGGGAGGTCTTCGTAAATGCGGAATACGTTACCCTTGCCTTCAAGAACTTCGCGGTTATTCTTCTTATCGAAGATTGAAACAAGCTCTGCGGCTGCGTCAAACTTAAGGCTGAAGTTTGCGTTTTCAACGTCTGCGCTTTCAACTGCCTTTGCTTCTGCAACAGCGGCATCCTTTGTATAGTATACCTTATAACCTACTGCAGGAACATCCTTTGCAACAAAAACAAGAACCTTTGTGCCGTCAAGCTTTGTGTATGCCTGAACGGGAACCTTGTTGCCGTCTGCATCGTAAATTTCAACGTCTTTATAGGGAAGCTCAACCTTTGAGGTTGCAGCTGTGCCGAGTGAGTTGAAGAGTGCAAAAGGCTTGCCGTATTTTGCTTCGCCGCTGATGTTGCCTGCAATTACGTTGAGAGCTTCGTCACGAACGCTTTCGCCGATGGCGATGATATCGTCATATATAGCGCAAAGGTCCCCGAAAACTTCTGTGATGTGTGAGCCGGGAAGTGAATCGTGGAACTGGTTTGTGAGAATCATCTGCCAGCCTTCGTTGAGCTTTTCAAGAGGATACTCGTAGCCGTTCTTCATTGCGATTGAAGCAAAGATTTCTGCCTGACGGTAGAGATTTTCGCTGTATCTGTTAAGCTTCTTGAGAAGAGCCTTTGTGGTATGAACACCTCTGTGCTCTTCGAGATAAAGCTCGTCTTTCCATGTGGGAATGTTTGTATCGGTTGCCTTTGCCTTCATTCTTGCAAGTGAATCTTCAATCTTGCTGGGCTTGGTCTCGGGCAGACCGGGGAAGCGCTTATAACGCTTTGCGTATTCAAGCATTTCGGTGTCAACACCGCCGCCGCCGTCACCCCAGCCGTAGCAGTACATTGATTCGCCGATGGTTGCCTTGTCTGTATACTTTTTCCAGTTCATCTTGAGCGAGTCAGCCTCAACTGTGCCGATGAAATGTGTGGGAGGAACGATTGAGAAAATCTTTGAACCGTCGGGGCCTTCCCACCAGAATGTGTTATACTGCCAGGGGTTGGTATCGTTCCAGATACCCATCTTATGGGTTACGAAATATTCAACGCCTGCCTTCTTGAGAATCTGAGGCATAGCATAACCGTTGCCGAATACGTCGGGTACCCAGCAGGTTTTGGGTGTGATGCCGAATGTCTTTTCTGCATATCTTACGCCGTGAAGAAGCTGACGGACAAAGGATTCACCCGAAACAAGGTTACAATCGGGTTCAACCCACATTGCGCCGATGTATTCCCATCTACCTTCTTCAATGCGTTCTTTGACCTGCTTGAAGATGTTGGGATATCTCTTTTCCATCTCGATATAAGTGGGAGCTGTGCTCTGTGAGAAGATGAAATCGGGATACTGCTCCATAAGACGGAGCATTGTTGCGTGAGTTCTGCCGAGCTTACGAACATATTCTTTGTAAGCCCACATAAATACGATGTCAAGGTGTGAGTTGCCGACAAGTGAAAGCATACCCTCGGTCTTATAGTTGGGGTTGTTATAAACTCTTGCCTTGAGAACTTTCTGTGCTTCAAGCAGACCTGCCTTGAATTCGTCGCCTGTTGTGTCAAAGTTAACGTGTGTGAATGCTTCCTTGAGAGCGCTTCTGATAAGCTCTGCAAGACCTGTGTCAAGAACAGGCATAAAGAGAGCGTTGAAAACAGCCTTGAAATCCCAGTAAACCTCTTCGATTACAGGGTCAACAACGCCGATGAATGAGCAGGAAAGAGTTTTGACTGTTGATTCGTTTGAATGCCATACGTAATATGATTCAATGTCAACGTCATAGTGCTCGCCTGCAACTGCATTTTCTGAAAGAAGAACGCTGTTACGGAAGGGGTCAAGACCCTGATAAGGCTCACCGTTGAGTGAAAGAAGTGAGTCGCCGCCGAAATAAACGTTAAGGGTTACCTTTTTGCCTGCAAAACGCTCGGGGATATCGAACGAATTCTTGAAGAATGCACTCCAGCCGTTGTTGCCCCAGCGGTCACCTACATTGAGCTCTTTCCATTCGTCATAAAGATATTCGTAATCGCCGATACCCTTATAAATGCACTCCTTCATTTTCCATGCGGGGAGAGATTCGATATCGGTGTAAATTCTCTTTTTAAGAGTTTTGAGTTTTACGTTAACAACATCGTCAAAGGAGAAAATACCTCTCTGCTTACCTTTGG
>JAGBAK010000004.1 GCA_017938985.1 Clostridia bacterium | reverse complement strand
GCTCCCGAATCTTTTAAAAAGGCTCAGAAGCTTGCACTTGAGGGCAGACTTCACGAAGCACAGAAAGAGCTTGAAGAAAACCTCCAGAGCGTTTTTACAAACGCATACGTGCCGCTGGGCAACATTGAAATCGTTATGCAGACCAAGGGCAGAGTTAAGAATTATAAACGTTCGCTTGATCTTAAAACTGCTGTTGCCGCAACGGAATATACCTGCGGCGGAATTACTTATAAAAAGGAATACTTTGCCTCAAACCCCGCAAAGATGATTGTTGTGCACCTTACCGCAGAGGGCGGCAAAATGACCTTTGAAGCACAGTTCACAACAAAGCTCCGCGGTTCCTGCATCGTTAATGAACCTGACAACATCGTTTATCTTGACGGTGAATGCCCCGGCGTACCCGACGTTGAAGGCTACGAAGAAAACTTCGGTTATTCCGATGAACCCGAAAAAAGAGGTATCCGTTACAGAGGCGGTATGAAGATTGTTTCCGACGGCGAAATCCGCAGAACAGATAACCACCTTACAGTAAAAGAAGCTACATATGCAGAGATTTATTTCACCGCAGAAAGCTCCTTTAACGGCTGGGATAAGCACCCCTACCTTGAGGGCAAAGAATATAAGCCTGCAGTTGATGCAATCCTTAAGCAGGAATATAACTATGAAGCTGTCAAAGCCGCTCACCTTGCAGACTACACCGAGCTTTACGGCAGAGTTGAGCTTGACCTTCAGAGCGACGACGAAGATATCCCCACAGACAAAAGACTCTGCCGCTTCAAGAGGAAGAAGAACGACGACGGTCTGATTGAACTTGTTTATAATTTCGGCAGATTCCTTTCGATATCCTCTTCAAGAAAAGGAACTCAGCCTTCAACACTTCAGGGTATCTGGAATGACAAAACGAATCCGCCCTGGCGTTCAAACTATACGGTTAACATCAACACCGAAATGAACTATTGGCCCGTACTTATGTGCCGTATGCCCGAGGTTAACCTGCCCCTTATTGATATGGTCAAAGACCTGAGCATCAGCGGCGAAAGAACAGCCAAAGGTCAATACAATGCAAAGGGTTGGGTAAGCCACCACAACGTTGACCTCTGGAGACAGTCCACCCCCGTTGCGGGCGATGCACAGTGGGCATTCTGGCACGGCTCGTCAGGCTGGCTTTGCGAACACGTTTATCAGCATTACGAATACACAAACGACGTTGAATATCTTCGTGAAACGGCATATCCTCTTATGAAAAAGGCTGCCGAATTCTATCTTGATATTCTTGTTGAATATGACGGCAAGCTTGTGCTTGCACCCGGCACTTCACCCGAAAACACCTTTATTTATGAAGGCAAGCCCTGCTCCGTGGGCAAATACACCACAATGTCAATGAGCATTGCAAGAGAGCTTTTTGAAAACTGTGTTAAGACTTGCGAAGTGCTTGATGAAGACGCAGAATTTGCCGCAACACTCAAAGATACTCTCGGAAAGCTTGCAGGATTCAAGCTCGGCAGCGAAGGTCAGCTTCTTGAATTTGACGACGATTATCCCGAGCGCGAAATTCACCACAGACACGTTTCACACCTTTATGCTCTTCACCCTGCAAACATCATCACCGTTGACGGCACACCCGAGCTTGCAGCCGCCTGCCGCAAAACTCTTGAGCGCAGAGGCGACAACGGCACAGGCTGGAGCCTTGGCTGGAAAATCAATTTCTGGGCAAGACTTTTTGACGGCGACCACGCACTCAAGCTCATTGAAATGCAGCTTCGCCCCGTTAAGAGTGTTGGTATCAACTATACAAAGGGCGGCGGTACTTATGAAAACCTCTTTGACGCACATCCGCCTTTCCAGATTGACGGCAATTTCGGCTTCGTAAGCGGCATCACAGAGATGCTTATGCAGAGCCGAGACGGCAGAATTTATCTTCTGCCCGCACTCCCCTCAAAATGGAAAAACGGCAGTATCAAGGGTCTGCTTGCAAAAGGCAACGTAATTGTTGACATCGAGTGGAAAAACGGCAAGCTTGCAAGCTACAGCCTTGAGGGCAAGGGCGATTTCACTGTTATAATTGACGGAAAGGAAACAGCCGTTTCGCTTGACGGTACAAAGAAAACTGTTACTGCGTGACGCAAGCAAGCAAATGAAATTTGACCTTTATGATTTTGACAAAACGGTTTATCCCGTGGATTCGGAAACAGTTTTTCTGTTTTACTGCCTTGCGCACAGACCATATCTGATTCTGCTTGCGCCGTGGCTGCTGCTGAATCTGATTCTGTTTTTCCTCGGCTTCGGCGACAGCTTCAAGGGCAGATGCTTTTCGTTTCTCCGCTTTGTAAACGGCGAAAAAATGGCAGAAAAATTCTGGGAAAAGCAACAGAAAAATATCTATCCGATATTTGAAGAAAAAAACAGAAGCGGCAGACCCGTTGTGGTTTGCTCCGCTTCGCCCGAATTCTTTCTTAAACCGATTTGCAAAAAATACAACGTACACACTCTGATTGCAACCCCGATGAATCCCAAAACGGGAAAAATCAACGGCTTCAACTGCAAGGATAAGCAAAAACCGATAAGACTTGCCGAAACCCTGCCCGATGCCGAATTCATCAACGTTTATTCGGATTCGCTCAAGAATGACATTCATATTTTTGAGCTGGGTCAGAAATGCTTTTATGCGAACAAGGGCACGCTCACCGAAATGAGCATTGAAGAAATCAGAGCAAAAGTGAAATAAACAGCAACAGCTTTTTCGAGCAGATATCATCCGCCCGAAAAAGCTGTAATATTTTACCTTTTGCAATCCTCAGGCGCTATGCGCCAGCTCCTTTGAAAAGGAGCCCAAGAGGTCGGCAATAGTATTGCCAAAGTCCACCGAAACAACGTAGGGCGGCTTGCCCACAAGCCGCCGAAGATTGGTTTTATGATTAAAGCGGCGGGATGTAGGCATCCCGCCCTACAATTTTTAATTACTGCAACACACTAACAAAAAGAGGATGCAACCCGAAGGTCGCATCCTCTTTTTTTGCAAGAATCAAAGGGCTGGCTTACGGAGATGAAGAAGCCGTTTTCTTTCGGTGACAGGCGTATGTTGATACGTCGAACCGAAAAAACGGCTAAAAAGAAACGGCAAAAAATATTTGCAGTTTCAGCAAACAGTAAAACAGGCTTGAAACGGTAAAATACCCGTACAAGCCTGTTACTGTTTATTCTGTTTCTTTTGATCTTCGCTCCGTAAGACAGCCAATTAAGCAAAACTTTCAACCGCGCCGATGAACAGCGGCATACCCGTTGAGGTGTCAACGATTGCATAGATAAACGGTCTGTCAAAGGTCAGGTATTCAATATCAACCATTGCGCCCTCGGCATCAAATTCAATAACCGTTGCGGCGCCTGCCTTTGTGCCTGCTTCGTCAAAACGGATAAAGGTGTTATGCAGCACTCTGCCGATATAGATATTGCCCATAGGCGAAACACCGAGCTTTGTGAAATCGGCTTTTGATGAATTGAACGCCGTGGGCATACCCATTGCTTTGAGAGTTTCGTTAAGTTCAAATTTGCAGTCAAAGCTGAATTTCGGCACGTTAACAACAACCTCTTTAATTTCGGGATTGCTGACGGCATTCATAAACTCCTCACCGCTGAATGAAGCCGCGGCTTCTTCAACGCTCACGCCCTCATCGGGAAGCAGACCCACAAACGCATATTCGCCGCCCTTATAATTTTTGATAAAACCTTTTGTTTTGCCAATTCTTACAAAACAATTCTCATCAGAGCCAAGCATCGTGACCGTCTGCTGCTCGCCGTTTGCGGCGGTGAACGTCTGATTCTCTCTGACGCTTGCTTCGTTGAATTTATTTGCCCATTCCGCTTCAAAAAGAACGGTGTTGATAATATATGAAACCGCATCGGGCGGAATTTCATCGAGCATATTTTTAATTTCGCCATCCGTATTTTCGCTGATCCAATAGTTGATTTTATCCTTTGTATCAGCATCAAAAGGCTCGCTGAAAACATCCGCCCCATAGGCTTCAAGCGTACGGTCAACAAAGTTTTTGTTCACCTGAAAGCTGCCGTCGTTGCGAAGCCACAGAGAATTTGCAAACTGCAACTCTTCACTTGAATTCGCAGGGTGAACGTAGCCGCCGTAGTTTTTGCGCAAATCCTCGTTGGTCATACCAAGAACTTTTTCCATTTCGGCAAGTGTTTCGCCGTCTGCACCGTCGGCAGCCATTGCAAGAGCCGCCATAACCGAAACAGGCGAAACAAGTGCGTTATCTCCGTTCATAAGAGAATATCTGAAAAGCTCAAAACCGAAATCGGCTGTGGCATCGCTTATATTTTTACTTTCCCCGTAACCGAGAGGACCAAGCATCGAATCCTCTTCGTCCTCTCTGCCGAGCGGCTCAAGAGTTATGTTTTTATCGGAAACGTTTGTCAGTTTATCGGTAACCTTAACAACACCCTCGGTCACCTTGTCTGCAAGGCTCGTGCCTGCATCTTCAACCGCCTTGCCGCAGGCGCACAGAGCCGCAAGAATTGAAATTACACAAAAAATCGCCGTGAATTTTTTCATATTATCACTCCTTTTGTGTTATCACTTTTGTCGGTTAAAATATCTTGTTAAGCTGTGAATCAGGACGCATTGTCTGATTATGCGCCTTGCCATATCGGATTCAGTTCCGAATCAAGCTTGACTTTTATATATTTATCCTGCGTCGTTTGAAATCCGACCTCATATTCCTGTCTGCCGTCGGCGTATCTTGTAACGGTTGCGTTCGCAGAATCTTTTATAACGTATATTCTTTCCTCTTCGGGAATCACACTGTAAGCCGCTTCAACGATTTCTTCTGTTGAAGCCATCGGCTCTTTTGACGGTGCGGGCATTGTGGGTTTAACCTCGTTTGTATTACCGTTTTTGTGAACCTCTGTTGCAGGCTCGATAACCGCACTGCCGTTCATTGTAACCGTTTCCCCTGCGTATTCTGCACCGCCCTCTTCCTTCTCGCCGTCATATCCGGCAACACCCTCGGGCACACCCTCAATTGCAATTTCGGTTGCGATTTCGGGCATAAGGGCATTATCCTCGCAGAGCAGGCTGTAATCCTGCGGCACTTTGGTGAACGCTTCGGTCTTTTCAGACTGAACCTTATCCGAATATTTATTTTCCGCCTTGAGCTGACCCGAATGCGCTTCGTTGCCGTTCTGATTCATAAATCCGCCCTGTTCGATTTCCGTTGTGTGGCTGAATTTTGTTAAGTTGTTATCGTCAAAAAAGTTTGCCGTTATTGCAGCCGCCACGCAGAGCACGGCGCAAACCGCCGTTGCAGTGAACGCCATACGCTTTTTGCGCTTTTTTACCAGAGCGTCACGTTTGCCGTAAACACCCTGAATAAACTCTTCATTCGTTTTCATCAAGACTCATCTCCTTCTCCATTTCTTTTTTGAGAGCCTTTTTTGCTCTGTAAACAATATTTTCCACCTGTTTTTTATTCTTCTTCATTACCTTGCCGACCTGCTCATAGCTCATACCCTCAAAATAGATAAGATGCAGTGCAGTTGAATAATCCTCGGCTATTCTGCCGAGTGCTTCGTGAAGCTCCCTTTGCTGCTCCTTTTTGATGAATTCATCTTCAAGCAAGGCAGTATCCTGCTCATTCTCTATGAATTCATAGGCACACTCGGGTCTGCGGCTGCATTTTCTTATGTAGCTGACTGCAAGATTCCTGCCGATTGTGAAAATGTAAGTTTTTAAAGACGTTTTGAAATTATATCTTCGTTTATGCATCAGCAGTTCAACAAAAACGTCCTGCGCCAACTCCTCCGCAACGGCAAAATTACGCACATATCTGTTAATAAAGAAGATTAAATTATCCTTATAGATTTCAACAATCTCGCCAAAGGCATTGTCGTCACCATCAAGGAAACGGCGGTAGCTACTTTCACCGTTATCCATAGGTTTAAACCTCCGTGTTAACACTTTCAACCTTTATTCGCAAACAAGAGCAAAAACTCTCACCTTTTTTCACAATAATTATATCATACGTCAAACGTAGTGTCAAAAACCGTCGGAACCCAAACGGATTCCGACGGTCTGATTTTTATTAATATTTTCTGCTGAGTTTGCTCTGCGCTTCCTGACGAGTGATTTTGCCTGCGTTGCAGTCTGCCATAATCTGAACGTCCTTATCGTTGAGCTTATAGAATACCCAGCAAAGATATGCAAGGAAGCAACCGATTGCAGGCACCATAACGTAGCTGAACCAGAGAACGTCAAGCGCATGTGCACTTTGTGTAACACCAAGAGCCTGAAGCTCTTCAAAGCTTTCAACTTCAACAGTAACCCAGCCTGTTGACTTAAGACCGAGTATGCCGATGCTCAATGCACCCGAAACGGCGGCAGTGAGCTTAACCATAAAGGTCTGAATGGCAAATGTGATGCCCTTTGCTTCAATGCCTGTTTTGTATTTGCCGTATTCTGCGCAGTCGGGCGTAAAGATAAACATAATAACGCCGATAACCGAAAGCGGAATTGAACGCAGAACGTAAAGAACGATGTGGAGAATGAGGTTGTCGTAACCCACAACCCACATAATCAGGCTGAGAACAACCATAAGCACTGCGGAAATCTTATAAACCGCCATCTTGTCAACCTTTCTGATAAGACGGGGCACGAGAAGCGATGCAATGAGCGACGGAACGGTTCCGCAAGCACCCACAACAAGCGAAAACAGCGTATCGTTGAAAAGGTAATATGAAACAAACAGATTCAGCGCACCGCTGATGTTTGCGGCTGAATAGAAAAAATAACCGAAGTAATAGATAAGAAGATATTTGTTTCTGAAAAGATAGCTGAACATTTTGCCCAGCGTAAAGGTATCCTCTTCTTCGGGAACGTGGCGTTCCTGAAGCGTTTTAAGAACGGGAACCATTGTAACAACCGCAAAAATCGCAACTGCAAGAGCAACCCAGCCGTAGCTCATACCAACGTGTTCGCTGACAAGAACAGTACCTGCAAGAGTGATGAACACAATGCCTACGCCTGCCCAGATGCTCTTGTATGAAAGCATTGAGTTTCTTTCATCAAGGTTAAGTGTCATTGCGGTGATTGAGCCGTAAATCGGAACGTCGCAAAGAGTGTAAACCGTATCCCAGACAATATAAGCTATTGCGAACCAGACGAGCTTGACGGTTTCGCTTGAGCCTTTGGGAATGCAGAAGAGCAGAAGCGTTGCCGCAGGTGTAAGTGCGGTTGAAATTTTGAGCCAGGGAAGATATTTTTTGCCGCTTTTGAATTTTACGGAGTCAAAAACCGCGCCGAAAATCGCATCGTTGATTGCGTCCCAGATTTTAACGGCAAGCATAACGCCTGCAGTTTTAAGCGGATTGATGCCAAGGAAAATCAGATAAGTATTAAGGTAGTTTGCAAGCAGAAAATAAATTGCATTCTGACCTGCAAAATAAAGGTAATATCCCTTTCTTTCAAGCGGAGACGTTTCCCAGCCTACAGGGGTATATTTGAGTTTATCAATAAGTAAGCCGAATTTTTCTTTCATTTCATTTCTCCTTTATATATCAGAATGCAAACATAAATCTGCCGCCGGGTGCAACGTCGCCGTTCTGATAAAAGTCCATAATGTCGCCGTCAGCCTGCATATTGTCTGAAAGCTTGAAATTAAAGTGAACCTCGTTGCCGTTTTCAAAACCGAGAGCGCTTCTCGGCACGCAAAGCTGCATAACGTTGCCGTTGACGGTGTAGCTTGCCGAGCCTGTCTCTTCAAATACCCAGCCGCCCGTTGATTTTTCAACCGTAACGCTTGATGCGTCTGCATTGCTGCGGTTGACGATATACTCAAAGCCTTCCCAGTTTGCACTGTTGCCGCTTGAATCGGTATCAATCAGTATTCTCATCCACGCAGGGTCAGTGTATGCGGTTATGTTGTCAACGGTTTCAATTCTGAAATAAACGTTTTCGTTATCGTAAGTAACCTTTACGCTTCTGAAATCGTTGCGCATTGTGTTGTTTTCATAGTGCAGACCGACCCAGCCGTCGGCATCTCTGTCACGGGTGCTGCCCGTATAGTGGAAATATTCGTTTGTAACGGCATTCCACTGGCTGTCGGCACCGTTTATGTCAATTGTCTGACCGCCAACAGTTTCCATCGGCTTGCCGACGCCCTTGAATCTGCGGATATTGGCAACAAGCTGATAGTAATAATGGTCTTTCATTTTGCCTGCGGAAGGCTCGATATCGCGGCTGAATTCATCGCAGAACTGGTCGGGGAAAGCGTTTTCTGTTCCCATCCACTCATAATGTCTGCCTGCAATCCACTCGTTCCAGCCTGTTACAAAGATAAAATCGGGGTCGCACTCAATGGCATAATCCCACTGCTGCTGGAAATTAAGACCGTAGAGCATTGCGTTTTCGGTTGAGCCGTCAACGGTAACCATTTCGTCGCCTTTTTTATATGAATATGAATAATCGCCCTTTGTGAAGCTTCTGCCCTGAACGTTGCCGCCGTTGTTCATTGCAACAAGCTTGCCGTCAGCGGCATTCTGCGCAACGGAAACGCACATCTGCTCGGGGTTACCCAGAAGCGAAGTGCCGAACTGCATCTGCGGATAATCGCTGCACCAGCCCCAGCTGTTTTTGGATATGCTCTGGTCTGAGCCGAAATATGCGGCATAGTTTTCTCTGAACGTAAAGAATTCGGAAATAGCCTTGTCTGTGGGGTCGGATTTGTCAAGTTGCTGAGGATGAGCCATGATAAGAGGCTTGCCCTCCCACATAAACCAGAGGTGCTTGTATCTGCCCTTTGAATAGACGTTGTTATAAAGGTCACGCAAGGAGGTGTTTGTATCCTCCGATGCACCGAAAGGAAGCATAAATGCAATCTGCGGCACGTTGACGCCCTCTGCAATTGCTTCATCAAACACTCTGAAAAGAACCTCGTAGGCAGGCTGCCAAGTAAATGAGCCGTTTGTGCAGTCGAAAATTATAACGTCAACGCCTGCATCGGCAATCATCTCGGCGTGCTTTCTGACGACGTATTCGTCAAGGTTCTGATAATAGCCGTAAAGCGGCTCGTTCCAATGGTAAGGCTTGCCGTTTTCGGTGTTTTCCCACGCAGGATGGTTGATATCGTAAAGCGCTTCGGGATACTGCTCAAGAATCTCGGTAACGTTATCCGCCTCAAAGCCCGAAGCGAAGTTATAATGCCACAGCCAGTAAAACATGCCGACAAATTTTTCGTTATCCGTTTCGCCGACCTCTTCGTAGGTAGGCAGACTTCTGCCGAGCCCGTCAACGGCAACCCAGGTGTCGGGTCTTACCTCGCCGTATGTATTTTCGTTGATATTATCGGTGCCGTAAAGACGCACGGTCACGAAAGACGGCAGCACAAAAAGCGACAAAATAAATGCAAGAACGGATTTAAAAAAAGCAGCCATAACGCACCTCCGCATAATTTATGTTTTTATTATAATTTTAAACATTAAAAAAGTCAACCGCAGAAAAAACAGGCTTTCCGCAAAAGCGGAAAGCCTGCAGCTTGTCGAAAAATTTATTTTTCGGCAAGGTGTGGCTGTTGAGAAAGGAAGCTGAATGACGTTTTCTTCGCTTGAAGGTGTATAAAAATACATCGAAAAGCGAAAAAACGGCAAATAAACGAAATAATATTGTTGTTTTGCGGGACGTCGGGTCTCAGTCCCCTACAATAAATAACGGCGGGATGAAGACATCCCGCCATACTCTGTTTTCGTTTATGTTTCAGCGACTTTATCGACAGTCAGAGGCTTTCCGCAAAAGCAGAAAACCTGTTTGATTCATATTTCTTTATAAAGAATAAGTTCCGATGAGAGAGCAGACGATATATCAATCTCAACACCGTTCATACAAAGCTCTCTGCCCGAAAGAGTGAAGCTTTCGCCATCGTTATCAAAATAAACAACGTAATTCTTTGATTTATCCGCACCTTTTGCCTTGAATATGACGGTCTTTTCGCCCGAATTGACAAGAGTGAACACCGCCGCTCCCCTGCTTTTGTCGGGTGCGGCAATTTCAAGCACCGAAACACCCGTTTTCTTTGTTTCTTCAATCTCGGGCGTGTGGTGATAAACCTTTGATTCGGCAAGGAAAGGACGGATAAATTCTTTATAAACCTTAACGCTGTGCTTGACGAAAGCCGCCTGCCGACCGTTCATAACCGTATCAAAAGGAGCAATAACGTTGAGGGTCATATGAGTCAGCATTGTGTTGCGCATCTGAATGCCGAGCGAGCCGTAAACGTGGCAGCTCATACCTGCAAAGAGTCGGTCAACCCTTTCGGGCGGCAGCGCCATTGTCATACCGTTGGTTATGAAAACCGAGTCGGGCGCACACTGGCAATCCGAAACCCACGTGTGATTAAAAGCTTTCATTATGCCGAGGTCCGTTCTTCCTCCGCCGCCTGCGCAATTTTCAAAAATCACGTTCGGAAAACGCTTTTTGAGGTTTGTATACATCTTATAAACTGCATTGAAATGGCGCAGATTAAGGCATTCGGGATATCCGCAGCCCGTATCACGCATATTGAAATATTCCGTATAATCGGTGTTATAGTCAACACGGAGCAAATCAAGCCTGTATTCGGTTATGATTCTTGCAAGCTCATCCTCTGCCCACCTTGCCGCTTCGGGTACCGTGAAATCCATAAAGCGTCTTGCCTGCTCACCGAAAACGTTGTCGGCAAGCCAGTCGGGGTGTTCTTTTCTTGCATCGCAATAATCGCCAAGGCTCTCGATATCAACCCACAGACCGAATTTCATTCCCTTTTCGTGGCAATAATCAACAATTTCGCCTATTCCGTTGGGATAACGGTCAGCATCGGGAATATTGATGCCGTTATAATCGCCCCACTGCGTCTGCTTTCCGGGCGGACAAACCCAGCCTGCATCAACAATAAACACCTCTGCGCCAAGCTCGGCAAAGTTGTTGATAAACGCCTTTGTTGATTCAACGCCCATATCGTGCTCTGCACCCATACCTGCGCCGACAAGTGCCGCTGCGCCGTCGGCTTCGGGTAAGTTGAGAACGCTTTTGCGAACGTGGGAGTGCATCTGATTGACGGCATCGTCAAGACCGCCGCTGACAAGACCGATATGAAGCTCGGGCGTTGAGAAGCACTCGTTCGGTGCAAGGACATACATCGGGTTGTGAGAGGTGATTTCAGCTTTAAAAGAAAGGTGAGAATCGTTGTGCGGCTGTGCGTTATAATCAAGCGTAAATCTGCAGCCGCCGCTCCAACCGAGCTGAGCAAACCAGATTTTACCCATAAGATTATTACGGATAAAAACAAGCGGATGGCGGAAACGGTCACGCCCGAAGCGTGTGTCAATGCTTGTAACACCGGGCAAAACCCTGTGCCAGCCGAACATACCCTCCTTGCCCCATTTATCGCTGTCAAAACAGCCGACGGAGTAAATTTCATCAGGCTTATCGTCATAGCCGAGCCTGCCTTTATCAAGCGTTTCCATACCGCCGCCGATAAGGCTCAGCCTGCTGATATTCATATATTCATCGGAAAGATTTTCAATTTCAAGTCTGCGTGTGAACATCGCAGTGCCGTCAAGAACGGTTATAACCTTTATTCTGACAGGCTTTACCTTACTCTGCAAAACAAGGGTTGCCGTTTCGCTGTTTTCGCCTCTCCCGGTGCTGAAATCAACAAATTCAAGACCGAAATCAAGGCTCACACCGTCAATCTCAATATTAAAAGCAAAAGGCTCTGTAAATCTTCTTTTTTCAAGCCTGTTCGGGAAACCCGAAAGCACGTTGAGCGGATAACCCGCCGCATTCCAGCCGCAGGAAATCAGCGAGCCGTTATAAAACTGCTCCTCATAAACTGCCTCATCGCTTCTGTAACAAAAAACAGGATTCTGACCCTTTTGGTAATATGTACCGAAAAACTTTTTGGTCATTTTATCACTCCTTTGGGGACAACGACGTCTTTACGATTAAAAGTATACCACCTGTAGACCCGTTGTCAATCACTTTCGGCGCAATTTAAGATGCTGTCAACCCCAAAATCACTTGATTTTTCTATACAGTTTTTCGGTTTTGTCTGTTTTTACGCTTGTTTTCAGTATTTTTGGTTATTTTGTCTGTTTACTTTCTTGTGCAAAATGTTGTATTATCCCTAAGGACGCGATTCAGAGGCATAAAAACGGGGATTTTACATAAGACGTAATGATTCGGAATAAAGTTTTTTAATGGTAACGCCTCACTCAAAAAATCGCAGATTCATCAGGCTGTTGAGCGCCGCTGCACTCGGCATCAACACCGTTAATTTATCAGAATTGAAAGGATGCAGAAAGAAATGTTTGAAAAAATTGTTGACATCATTCTCAACTACGTTGAGCCCGAAGAATCCATCACACCCGACACAGATATCAAAAACGGTCTGAGCATGACCTCATTTGACCTTGTTTGCCTCAGCGACGAAATCCACGAAGAATTCGGCATCGTTCTTAACGCTGACGATTACAGAGAATGCAACACAGTCGGCAGACTTGTTGCACGCATTGAAAAGTGCGCTTGCTGACATAAACACATAAAGATAACAGCAGGTAACCGATTCGGCTGCCTGCTGTTTTTGTTTTTATCAGTGTTATTAATTATATCAATCTTCCGTTGAAGGTATAAGACACTCAACGTAGTTCTGCTCAACAAAAGCTGAGCCGTCCGAGCCGATTGTTACGGTTGTTGCGCCGAGAAGGTCATCTGTATAATAGCTGCCGTAGCCTGTTTTAACGGCATAGTTGAGACCGATGCCTTCATAAACAATACGGAAATCGTTGACGTGGTCGTGACCGACTATCATATTCTTTGTGCTGCCAAGGTCTTTACAAACACCAAAGAAGCCGTTGTTGACGGGTGCGCTGCAAATACCCTCGCCTCTTGTGCCCTGTGCATCGGGAGCAAATTCGGGAGCAATTTCGCCATCCGCATCGCTTCCGTAATATTTTTCCCAAGCATATTTGTATTCGTAAACGGGAATGTGCATAAACACCGTGCTTTCAACTGTTTTGCCTGCGATTGAGGTGATTCCGTTAACCGCCCATTTATACCACTCAATCTGATTTTCCCAGAGATGGTCGTAGCCGCCGATAACAGAGCCGTCCTCAAGCGTATACTCGGCATTGTTGTGGGTATCCATCATAAACAGGGTGTGAATGATTTTGCCGTTTTCGGTGATGTTGATAATATAGTTGCCGTAGCCCATATCCTCGGGTCCGAATTCAAACAGGCAGTTTTCGGCTTCATAAAGAAGATTTGCCGCCCAGAATTCGCTGATCAGGCACTGACCGTCGTGGTTGCCCATTACGGGTGCCCAAGGAATTCCGTAAGAATCAACCCACTTTATGAGTTCGATATATGCCATTGTTCCCCACGCATTGTCGCCCGTAAGGGTGATAAGGTCGGGCTGATGTTCTTTGACAAGGGCATCAATCATCTTCTGCGTTTCATAGCCTTTTTCGGTATAAAGGATATCATCCTTGAACTGAACGTCGGCAAGGTTGAGAATAACAAAATCCTTGTCGGGATCTTTTTTTATTTCAATATAGTTATCTTCTGTAAACGTATCGGTTGCAGACCATTCGTCAAAAAAGCTTGCCTCGCCGAAATGTGTAACGTAAGATGCCACGGGCGAAAGAACCTGAAAAAATGCAAGAAAAAATGAGATTACGAGCTTGACTGTTGCCATAAATATGCCTCCGTATCTGTTAATATTCTAAAATTATACTTTTAAATATTAAATCTGTCAATTGAAATTATGATAATAAAATGATAAAATTATACGCAGAATAAGAATTCTGACGGGGTGACAAAATATGATTAAACTTATCGCCGTTGATATGGACGGCACCTGCCTTGATTCAAAAAGCAGAATGAGCGAAAAAACTGTTTCCGCTTTAAAAGCGGCAGCTGAAAACGGAATAACCGTTGTGCCGACCACGGGCAGAAACCTCAAATGCCTGCCGCACAGATTGCAGGCAGAAAGCTTTTACAGATACGTTATAACCTCAAACGGCGCAGGTGTTGTTGATTTAAAAGAAAACAAACGCATTTTTGATTTGCCCATCCCCTGCTCCGCTGCTGCAGAATTGCTTGAAAAATGCAAAGGCAAAGGCTTCGGCACTGCGGCACACATTGACGAAGAATATTATATTCAGGGCAGAGTTTTATCCGTTGCAGGCAGATTTTTTTACGGCAAGGACGCCGAAAAATCAATCTGCATAAAAAGCATTGCGGATTTTGTTGCAAAAAGCAAAAAGACCGTTGAAGAAATCCAGCTTTATTTTATAAAGCCGAAAAGCAAGGATATCATCAAAGAAATCCTTGCTCCGTACAAAGAACTTACCGCCGCATACAGCAGCATATACGTTGAGATTTTTGCAAACGGTGCTTCAAAGGGTATTGCCCTTGCGGAGCTTGCAAAGCAGCTCGGAATAAAGAAAGAAGAAATTGCCTGCATCGGCGACGGCGAAAACGACTTGCCGATGTTTGAGGCATCGGGAATGAAATTTGCAATGGGTAATGCCGTTGACACGCTTAAAGAAAAGGCGGATTTTGTTCTCCCCTCAAACAACGAGGACGGCGTTGCGTTTGCAATCAACGAATATATATTGAAGAATAAATAGCAAAAACGGATGTGCCGATTTGGTACATCCGTTTTTTAGTGAATAGCTAATAGTGAAGAGTGAATAGTTGAGGGTGGACTTCGTCCACACCTGTTTTAAATGAAGAGCTAAAAACGAGGGCGAAACGTTAATATCGCCGTCACAGTTTCCGTTCGGGGTTTTGTGGCGGATGAGATTGGCGTTTTCTTTGACCGAAGATGTATCTGGTATACATCGAGGGCGAAAAAACGTTAATATCGCCGTCACAGAAATCCGAATTATTCGGGAATGCCGTAATGCTCGATTACATAGTCCATATCCTTGTCGCCTCTGCCCGAGAGGTTAATAAGGATTGAACCCTTATCCATTGTTTTTGCAAGCTTCATACCGAAAGCAACTGCGTGCGAGCTTTCAATTGCGGGGATAATGCCCTCAAGGCGTGAAAGCTTATAGAACGCATCAATAGTTTCTTCGTCATTGATAACGTCATATTTAACTCTGCCGAGTTCCTGCAGGAATGCGTGTTCGGGACCCGATGAAGGATAGTCCAGACCGCTGGCAACCGAATAAACGGGTGCGGGGTCACCGTTTTCATCCTTGAGCATAATGCTGTTGAAGCCGTGCATAACGCCCTCTGTGCCGTATTTAAGGCTTGCGGCGTGGTCGCCGAGCTTGGGACCTCTGCCGAGAGGCTCAACGCCGTAGATATCAACGGGGTCATTGAGGAAGCCCGCAAACAGACCTGCTGCGTTTGAACCGCCGCCTACGCAGGCAACGATTGACGAGGGCAGATGACCTGTCATTTCGATGAACTGTTCTCTTGCTTCAATGCCGACTACGCTCTGGAAATCACGGACCATCATCGGGAAGGGATGAGGACCGAGAACCGAACCGATGCAATAGATTGAATCCTTGTATTCCTTGCTGTATGCGTCAAAAGCTGCGTCAACAGCTTCTTTGAGTGTCTGCAGACCGTGTGTAACCTCAACAACGTTTGCGCCGAGAATCTTCATTCTTGCAACGTTGGGTGCCTGCTTTTTGATGTCAACGGAGCCCATATAAATATCGCATTCAAGACCGAAATATGCTGCGGCCGTTGCAAGGGCAACGCCGTGCTGACCTGCACCTGTTTCTGCGATAACCTTTTTCTTGCCCATATATTTTGCAAGAAGAGCTTCACCCATGCAGTGGTTGAGCTTGTGTGCGCCCGAGTGGTTGAGGTCTTCACGTTTTGCATAAAGCTGAACCTTGCCGCCGAGCGAATCCGAAAGTCTTTCGAGGTGTGTTACGGGAGTGGGTCTGCCCTGAAATTCCTTTCTGATTCTGCGAAGCTCTGCGATAAACTTTCTGGACTGGCAGATTGAATAATATGCCTCTGTGATTTCAGCCATAGCTGCTTTGAGTTTATCGTCAATATAAACTCCGCCGTATTTGCCGAAATAGCCGTTTTTATCGGGATAATTGTTAAAATATGTGTCAAAATCAACGCCGTTAAGTTTCATTGTTTTTTCCTCCGTATAAATAAAGTAGTGAGATTGGTTAACGTTTCAGAGATATGAGCCAAGCCTCACCATCGTTTTGTCAAAAGAACCATAAAAACACCTTCATTATAAAAATAAAAACGCCCCTGACAGTTTTCTCTCTGTCAAGGACGAATAAAAAGCATTATCCGTGGTGCCACCTTGATTCGCAGCAGCGCTGCGCACTTTGCGGAATACGAATATATCCCCGACAACTGACGTATGTCAACACGTTGCAGAATACTTTGCCCTAAAGCATTTCACTGCACCCTCAGCGGCCCATTTGATGAACTGTTTTTCGCCCGATTCTCAGCAACACGGACTCTCTGTGGAAGCATTTTTCACCTTTACTCCCGCCTCAACGGTTTAATTTAGTTTAGCACAGCCAAAACCCGATGTCAAGCACATATTTTTGCCATAAGAATATAATGATACCAAACGGACAGGCGATTTTGAATTTTTTTGCTCCCCGAATTCAAATCAGCGTTTAAATATGCCAAATCCTGTTCAAAATATAATCGTAAACATTAAGCTGACGGAGAGTGATATCAGTGACCGTTAAACGGGGAGAAATTTATTATGCCGATTTAAGTCCCGTAATCGGCTCGGAGCAAGGCGGCACAAGACCCGTGCTGATTGTTCAGAATGACGTGGGCAACAAATTCAGCCCAACGGTTATTGCGGCGGCAATAACCAGCCAGCGCTTCAAAACGAGCCTGCCGACCCACATAAGAGTTAACGCCGACGGCTGCGGACTTGCCAAGGATTCAATTGTTTTGCTTGAGCAGGTGCGCACGCTTGACAAAAAGCGTCTGCGCGAAAAAATGGGCATACTTGACGATACGGATATGCTGCGTGTTGACCGTGCCCTATCGGTAAGTCTGGGCATAGTTGTTGAATAAAACCGCAAACAAATCAAAGCCACCGGCTGAGCCGGTGGTTTTGATTTGTTATTTAATTATCTCCGCATTCCAGAAGAACTCGAAGGTTTCGCCTTCGTTGAGTTTTTCTATTCCCCTCTTTTCGGAGATATCATTCTTGACTTCTCTGCCGTCGTTTACGCCGTACCACGGTTCAAGGCAAACGTAGGGTGCGCCGGGTTTTGCCCAAATGCCGAGGAAGGGGCATTTGCCAAAGGTGAATTCAAGCTCGTTTTCGCCCTTGATGCGAAGCTTTTCAGACTTGATGCCCGACAGAATAAGTGCATCGGCTTTGAAAATATCTTCTGTAATTTCAATCTCTCTGCTGTTTTCAAGCAGGGGGAATTTTTTATCTATAATGAGGTTATCGCTGTCAATTCGTTCGGTTGCAAGGGTTTCGGGCTGCTCAAACTCAATGATATCGCCGACTGCGCAGTTGAATCCGGGGTGTGCACCGATTGAAAAATACATTTCGCCCTTGGTTTTATTGATAACGGTCATTGTGTTTTTAAGCGATTTGCCGTTAAGCTCAAAGGTGACAAGCAATTCAAAATCAAAGGGATAGCTTCTGAGCGTTTCTTCACTGCTTTCAAGGCTGAAAACCGCCTTTGCGCCTGCACACTCCTTAACGCTGAAAAGCAGCTTTCTTGCAAGACCGTGTTTGGGCATTGAATATTCCTTGCCGTTATAGAAATATTTATCGTTGATAAGCTGACCGATTACGGGAAAAAGAACGGGTGCCTGACCGTACCAGATTTCGGTTTTGCCGTACCAGATATACTCCTTGCCGTTTTCCTTTGATTTGAGCGAGTGAAGCTGTGCGCCCATATCGTCGATTTCGCAGGTAAAAAATTCATTTTCTATTTTATAAAACATAAAAAATATCCTTTCGTTTTGTGATGCCTTAATTCTAACACATCGCTTTTGCATATTCAACTATTTTTATTTTGAATATTGCCGATTGCGGTTGAGCGTGGTATAATTTTATTAATATTGATATTCAGCTTTATCTTTTGCAACCCTCAGGCTTTCGGCGTTGCCGAAAAAGAAATGCCACTCAAAATATGGTCGCCTTTCTCCCTACCGGTCGAAATTCTTCCTATTTTGAGCAGAACCTCACCTCGCTTCATCCGCCACGGGCGGCGCTTCGGTGACG
>JAGBAK010000060.1 GCA_017938985.1 Clostridia bacterium | reverse complement strand
TCATTAGTCATATTCAAGGTGCAGTGAGCTTTTGCCGTTATTGAAAAAGCGGATTTTGTTTTGTGTTTCTTTTTAGCCGTTTTTTTCGATTCGGCGTATCGCATACGCCTGTCATCGAAAGAAAACGCCTTCTTCATTGCGTGAGGCAGTCCCAACCGCTGACGCTTCGAAGAACAAAAGAAACGGAATGATAATATTGTTTTCATTAGTCATATTCAAGGTGCAGTGAGCTTTTGCCGTTATTGAAAAAGCGGATTTTGTTTTGCCTGTTTACAAAACGGAATTTTTATTATAAAATAAATGTGTATATGCATTTCACGTAAGAAAGGAAGATAAGAATGGCGGAGCTTAAATATTGGGAAAACCCGTACATTATCAAAGAAAACAAAGAGGACGGTCACAACACCGTTTTGCCCGGACATACTGTTAAAGCGGCAATTGACGGTGAGGATGCACCCTTGCGTCTGAGCCTCAACGGTACGTGGAAATTCTATTGGCAGATGGGTGCGGATGATTTGTGTGTCGATTACTGTGCAGACAGCTTTGACGATTCCGCATGGGACGATATTGAAGTTCCTTCCGTATGGCAGCTCAAGGGTTACGGCAAGCCGATTTATCTTTGCAATTCATATCCCAAGGCTCTTTCAAACAATAAAAACGAGCTGCCCAAAATTAATCACAACTTAAACGAAATCGGCGTATACCGTCGCAACTTCAATATTCCCGAATCCTTTGACGGCAAAAAGATTTTTATTCAGTTCGGCGCTGTCAAAGCAGGTTTCTTCCTCTATATCAACGGCAAAAGAGTCGGCTATTCACAGGGTTCAATGACCCCTGCCGAGTTTGATATCACCGACTATGTTGTTATCGGCGAAAACAAAATTGCGGTTGAAGTTTACCGCTATACCGACGGCACCTATCTTGAAGACCAGGATATGTGGTTCCTTTCGGGCATCTACAGAGAGGTTTTTGTTTATGCTGAAGAGAAGCTTTGCGTAAGAGACTTTTTTGCAAACACTTCGCTTGACGAAACTTACGAAAACGGCGTTCTTGACCTTGAAATTACGCTCAAGAATTACAACACCGAGCCTGTTGACTGCACGGTTGAAGCCATACTTGTTGCTGACGGCAAGCAGAAAAAGCTTGCAAGCGAAAAGATTACCGCAACAGTCGGCAAAACGGTTCTTAACTTTAACCATATTGAGGAAAACGCAAAGCAGTGGTCTGCGGAAGAACCCAATCTCTATAAACTTGTAATTGTTCTCAAACAGGGCAGAAAGGTTCTTTCTGCAAAGTGCGTGCGCATCGGTTTCCGCAAAATGGAAATCAAGGGCAACGTACTTTATATGAACGGCAAAAGAGTTATCATCAAGGGCGTTAACCGCCACGATTTTGACCCCGACAACGGCTGGGCTGTTCCGCTTGAAAGATATTATCAGGACCTTTACCTGATGAAGCAGGCAAACATAAACGCTATCAGAACGAGCCACTATCCCGATGCCGAGGTTTTCTATGAGCTCTGCGATGAACTCGGCTTTTACGTTATGGATGAAGCTGACGTTGAAACCCACGGCGTTCGCCGCAAGAACTGTCCCGGCGACAATCCCGAATTTAAAGAAGCTGTTGAGGACAGAGCCGAGAGAATGGTTCTGCGTGACAGAAGCCACGCCTGCGTTTGCTTCTGGTCACTCGGCAACGAAGCGGGTGACGGCGAAAACTTTGTTCACGAGAAAAACGCAATTCTCGCTCTTGACAACACAAGACCGATTCACTACGAGGGCGATTTTGATTTCAGAAAGAGCGATTTCATAAGCAGAATGTATCCTGTTGAGAGCGTTGTTGAAAAAATGCGCCATAAAATTGCGCTCACACCTACACTCTATGATAACGTTGCAAACGCTCTTGCTGCAGATAACAAGCCCGTACCTGCGGAAATTTATGAAACTCATCCCGTAATGTACTGCGAATTTGCCCACGCAATGGAAAACAGCCTCGGCAACTTCAAGGAATACGTTGATGATTTTGAAAATTACGAGCATATGTGCGGCGGCTTTATCTGGGACTACGTTGACCAGTCAATCCGCAAGGTAGAGGACGGCAAAGAAAAATGGCTCTACGGCGGTGACTTCAAAGAGGGTAACACAAGCTTCTATTTCTGCGCAAACGGTATTATAACCGCTGACAGAATGCCCCAACCCTCTTATTATGAGGTTAAAAAAGTATATTCAAACCTTGAGCTCGTTGATGCAGACTGCAAAAACGGCAAGGTTGTTATCAAGAATAAGAATCTCTTTATTTCAACAAAAGACTACAGATTTGAGTGGACTCTTGCGGTAAACGGCGAAACGGTTAAAAACGGCGTTGTTGACGACGTTGTTGTTGAGCCGCTTACGGAAAAAGAAATTCAGCTTCCCGTCAGCCTTGCGGATTATCCCGACGGCGAGGTTATTCTGACTGTTGCTTTTGTGCTTGCCGTTGACAAGGCCTGGGCAAAGGCAGGTTTTGAACATAATTTCGGTCAGCTTGTGCTTCGCGAAGCAGTTGCCGCAAAACGCAGACCTGCCTGCGGCGAGCTTAAATATTCTCACAGCGGCACAACAGTTAAAATCAAAGGCGAAGATTTCTCTGCCGAAATCAGAGGCGGTGCGCTTGCTTCACTTAAATACGGCGAAAAAGAAATCATTGACGAGAATTCGCCTCTCAGACCCGACTTTTTCAGAGCACCTACCGATAACGACAGGGGATACCTCAACTTTGTGCCTTTCATCAGCGGCATTCACCCCATCTATCAGTGGAAAAGGTCAACTCTTATGACCACGGCATATTCGGTTAATGCAAGTTCCACTCCCTCGGGCGTTGAGGTCAGAGTTAATTGGGCGGCGCCGTTTGTTGCGGACGTTTCAACGGTTTATCTTTTCTCGCCTGCAGGCGAAGTTACCGTTAAGCACAAGGCAAGAGGTCTTGCTCTGCCTATGCTCAAGGTCGGTATGAGAGCAGGCATCAAGAGCACACTTGATAACGTTGAATGGTACGGCAGAGGACCTCACGAAACGTATTGCGACCGCAAAACAGGCGCAAAAATTGCCCGACACGCAATGAGCGTTGCCGAGCTTGAACACAGATATATGAGACCGCAGGAAAACGGCCACAGAACAGACGTCAGAAGCCTTTGCGTCACCGACGATTCGGGCTTCGGAATCGTTATTGATGCAATGGATATTCCTTTCGGCTTCAACCTCGGTTACTATAATCCCGAAAAGCTTGACAAGGCAAAGCATCTGTTTGAGCTTGAAAAGGATAACTGCATCACTCTTTGCCTTGATGCGGCAATGAGAGGTGTCGGCGGCGATATGCCGGGTTGCGCTTATCTCCACAAGCCCTATAAACTCAAGGGTGGCAGAAAGTACAGCTTTGAATTCAGAATTTCCAAAAAGTAAGTGATAGAATGAACAAAACCAACGCAATGCGTCTGCTTGAAGCAGCAAAAATACCGTATGATTTGCTGGAATATGAGGTTGATGAAAGCGACCTTTCGGGCGAAAACGTTGCAAGAAAAACGGGCAAGGACCATTCGCAGGTGTTCAAAACCCTTGTTTTCAGCGGCGAAAAGAACGGCTACGGCGTTTGCTGCATACCTGCGTGCGACGAGCTTGACCTCAAGAAAACCGCAAAAGCCTTTGGCGAAAAGAAGGTTGAAATGATTCACGTCAAGGATTTGCTCAAGGTGACGGGGTATATCAGGGGCGGCTGCTCGCCGATAGGTATGAAAAAGCAGTTCCCGACGGTTATTGACGAAACGGCTTGCCTGTTTGACAAAATCTACGTCAGCGCAGGTGTCAGGGGAGCGATGCTCGGCATTGAACCGAGTGTCCTTGCTGATTTCGTCGGCGCAAAAATGGTTGACGTAACAGTATAAAACAATAAAAGCGTACCGTTTGATGCGGTACGCTTTTTCAGTGAATAATTAATAGTGAATAGTGAAAAGTTTCGGGTGGGCTCTGCCCACACCCGAATGATTCTATTTCTTCTTTATCCTTGCCCAGTATTCTCTTGCCGCCTGTTCGGTTTTGTTATCGCCGAAATCGTAATAGCGGCGGTGTTTGATTGCGTCGGGCAGATATTGCTGGTCAACCCAGTGGTGCTCGTAATCGTGGGCGTATTTATAAAACTGACCCTTGTTCGGGTTATCTTCGCCGTCGTAGTGCATATTCTGCAGCTGACGGGGCACGGGTCCCGTTCTGCCTGCGGCAACGTCCTGCATTGCGGCGTTTATGGCATCGTGGGCGGAGTTTGATTTGGGACTTGTGGCAACAAGAATGACCGCATCGGCAAGGGGGAGCCTGGCTTCGGGCAAGCCGACCATCATTGCCGTGTCAACGGCTGCTTTGACAATCGGAATTATCTGCGGATAGGCAAGACCTACGTCCTCGCAGGCGCAGACAAGCAGTCTGCGGCAGGCGGAAATAAGGTCGCCCGCTTCAAGAAGCCTTGCAAGGTAATGAATCGCAGCATCGGGGTCGGAACCACGCATTGATTTCTGGTATGCGGAAATAATATCGTAATGTTCGTCGCCGTCTTTGTCATAGCGCATTGCGCTTTTTTGAGTGAGCGATTTTGCGTTTTCAAGGGTTATATTTTTAACGCCGTTTTCTTCGCCTGCCGAAAGCACGCAAAGCTCAACGCTGTTGATTGCTTTGCGCACGTCACCTGCGCAGGCTGTTGCAATGTGACCGAAAACGCCGTCCTCGATTTCATATTTTTCGTTTTTGTCCTGCGCCATAAAATCAAAGCCCCGACGCACTGCTTTTTCGGCTTCGGACGGCGTAACGCTTTTGAATTCAAACACCGTGGAACGGCTCAGGATTGCGCTGTAAACGTAAAAATACGGATTCTCGGTTGTTGACGCAATGAGAGTGATTGCGCCGTTTTCAATGTATTCCAGAAGCGTCTGCTGCTGCTTTTTGTTGAAATACTGGATTTCGTCAAGGTAGAGCAGAATACCGTTGGGCGCAAGAAATGTATCGAGCTTTGCGACAACGTCTTTGATATCCGCCGTGCCTGCCGTTGTGCCGTTGAGCTTGACAAGATGGCGGTCTGTTGTTTTGGCAATGATGCTTGCAAGCGTTGTTTTGCCGACACCCGGCGGACCGTAGAAAACCATATTCGGCAGTTCGCCTGATTTGATTATATTGCGCAAAGGCTTGCCCTCACCGAGCAGGTGGGGCTGACCGATAATATCTTCGATTGTTTTGGGACGGAGTCTGTCCGCAAGAGGAGCTGACATAGTACCTCCTTGTGCAGTAACTGCGGCTTAATATAATGTTAACATTAATATGATATAAATATTATCGCGAAAAGTCAAGAATAACATTGCTTGACTTTCGGGTGCGATTATTATAAAATTTAAATCAACAGAATATTATCATAAAGGATGGTAGCTATGAGTAATTTCAAAAAAATTGTTGCCTTGCTTCTTGTTGCCGTGTGTCTGATATCGGTTGCCGCCTGCGGCAAAAACGAAAAAGCAGATGTCACAACAACCGCTCCTGCGGCAAACCACGAAGACAAGGAAATACCCGATGTGGAAGTGACCGTTCCCGACAGGGGCGAAAATAAAATTAAAATTGCGGCGCCTGCCGATTCGGGCGGTCTTGCTTTTTCAAAGCTTGCTATCGACTGCAGTTATGCTTATTCCGTTGAACAGAAGGGCATAACGTCTGCAACGGCTGCCGAAAAAATCAAAAACGGTGAGGCTCAGGTTGCTGCGCTTACGCTCGCTGATGCGGCCGCGCTTTCTTCGCAGGCTGACATTAAAATCATTGCCATCAACACTAACCTTGTTCTTTCGGTTGTTGCTTCGGGCGAGGGCATACTGAGCTGCGAAGAGCTTGACGGCAAAACAATTTATGCCTGCGGCGAAGGAACTTACGTTCAGTGGGTAACGGAAAAAATTCTTGACGATAACGGCGTGAATGCAGATATTGTTTATGCGACGGTTGACGAAATAGACGCAAAAATGAAGAGCGGAGAGGCTGAAATCTGCATTCTGCCCGAATTTGACGGCACAGGTCTTACAAACGCCAACGAAGGATTTACCAAAAAATTTCCGCTGACCAGTCTCTGGAAAGAGGATTTTGCTCCTGCGGCAACCTGCGTTGTTGCAAGAACGGATTACGTTGAAGCAAATACCGGATACATTGAAGAACTGGTCGAAAAATTTGAAATGGCAACCAACTCCTGCATTGACAATGAAGCGGGCATCGGTTATCTTGCTCAGATTCTGACCGAAAACGGATATTTCAGCGATTTTGAGCTTGCCAAAAAGTCCGTAGCCGCTGTAGGTTTTGTATACCTTGACGGCGAAGAAATGAAGGCGGCGTTTGAAGCAAACGTTGATTTTTATGCTGATTGCGGCGCAGAGATAACCGCACCTGCGGATTCGGCATATTACGGCATCTGATATGTGTGTTCGTCATAACACACAAAAAATGACTTTTGTTTTTGTTGCAACCGACGATTCGACAAGAAAAACTTTAAATTATTTGCAGTTTGCAACAAAAAATGAACACTGATTTATCATTTTTGACTTGAAATTACGAATAAAATATATTATACTAATTTCATACGTGTTTCACGGTGCAACCGTGAGCAAATTTAATTCAAGCGGCTTTGCCGCAAACTATCAGGAGGAATAAACATAATGAAAAAGATTCTTGCATTACTTCTTGCTTTCTCGTTCGTTTTTGCTTTTGCAGCTTGCAAAAAGGAAGAGAAGCCTGCAGTTGAAGGTACCGAAGCTTCAACAATTGACCCCAACGCAGTTGCCGGCGCAAGACCCACTCAGGAAGCAAAAACCGAAATCGCAACAGAAGTTGTTACAAACGCTGAAGGCCAGACGGAAATTGCAACAGAAGTTGTTACAGAAGCTCCCACAGAAGCAGCAAAGATTCCCGAAACAAAGGAAGAAATCGTTGCATATTTCAACGAAGCAGTTAACGGCGTTAAGCCCGGCGCTTCAAAGATTGTTCACAAATCATCATCAATCACACTTAACGGCGAATGCCAGATTCCCGGTGCAATTGACCTTGCTATGAAGGTTCTCGGCGGCGCAGATAAGTTTATTAGCGATCAGCTTGCAAAGCAGAGCAAGGGTGAACAGGTTTACACAGGCGCTGACATCAAGGCTAAGTTCCCTGTTGAAGGCGAAGACTATGCAAGTAAGCTTACTGCTGACGACGTTAAGAGCGCTGCAACACAGTGGTCAGACGACGGCAAATACCTCATCGTTCAGATCGTTGCAAAGAGCGACGCAAAGAGCTCAACAGTTAAGCACGGCGAAGGCCATGCTCCCAAGGCTTTCAACGTTGTTCTTCCCGGCGTCGTTAACGATAACGTTCCCAGTGCTGTAACAGGTTTGCTCGGCGGTGACGCTGAAATGGATTACCCCGAATGCTCAGTTATTGTTCACATTGATTTTGACACAGGTAAGGTTGTTAAGGCACAGTACGTTATCAACTGGACAATCAATTTCGGTGATAACATCGTTCTTCCCTTCAAGACAACAGACCATTACGAAATCGAATATTAATCAATAAACAAATTGCTCGGTGACCGTCTTTTGGCGGTCGCCGAATTTGCGTAAATTAATAATAAAGGAGTTTTCTCAATGAAGAAAGAAGTTCTCGTTGAAACCTCCGCCCGTCACGTTCACGTAAGCCGTGAGGCTCTGGACATTCTTTTCGGCGAAGGCTACGAATTAACACACAAAAAGGATCTCTCACAGCCCGGTCAGTATGCCTGCGAAGAGAGAGTTGCAGTTGTTGGCTCAAAGTCCAGCTTCCCTGCGGTTTCAATTCTTGGTCCCGTTCGTCCTGCAACACAGGTTGAACTTTCCCTTACAGATGCACGCAGCATCGGCGTTAATGCTCCCGTAAGAGAGAGCGGCGACATTGCAGGCACAGGCTCCTGCAAGCTTGTTGGTCCCAAGGGCGAAGTTGAAATCGAATGTGGCGTTATCACTGCAAAAAGACATATCCACGCTACTCCTGCAGATGCCGAGAAATACGGTCTTCAGGACAAGCAGGTTGTAACCGTTAAAATTGAATCAAACGGTCGCTCACTCATTTTTGATGATGTTGTTGTAAGAGTTAACCCCAACTTTGCTCTTGCAATGCACATTGATACAGACGAAAGCAACGCTGCAGGCGCTGTTCCCGGTCTGATGGGCGAAATTCTTTAATTTACAGCTACATAAAATTAACCGCTGAGGTCGATGACTTCGGCGGTTTTTATGCTTCAGATCGGCTTGCAACAAAAAGAGCACCCGTGTGGGTGCTCTTTGTTATTACATACTTTCGGGAACGGTGATGCTGAACATCGTGAGAATATTTTTGAGAACGTTCTTTACGCAAAGGCAGAGGCTGAGTCTTGCCTGCATAAGTGCCTCATCGTCGCAGTTAACTCTGCAAGCGTTATAGAACTTATGGAACAGTGTTGCAAGGTCAACGGCGTAGCGAGTTATCTTTGCAGGGTCGTAGTTCTTTGCGGAGAGAATAATCTCGTCCGTAAGAGCCGAGAGATGCTTTATGAGCTCTTTTTCTTCGTTTGCCGAGAGAAGAGCAAGCTCGGGAATTGTGCATTCTCTTGCCGCCTTGCCTTCGCTCTCAAGCTTTTTAAGAATGCTGCAGATTCTTGCGTGAGCATACTGGCAATAGTAAACGGGGTTCTGCGAGCTCTGCTCAACGGCAAGGTCAAGGTCGAAGTCCATCTGAGAACCGGGTTCTCTCATATTGAAGAGGAAACGGACTGCGTCAATCGGGATTTCTTCAAGCAGGTCAACAAGCGTGATTGCTTTGCCCGAACGCTTGCTCATTCTTACAACCTCGCCGTCGCGTGTGAGGCGTACAAGCTGCATAAGAATGATATCAAGGTCATCGCCGTTGCAGCCGATTGCGTCAAGTGCGCCCTTCATTCTTGCAACGTGACCGTGATGGTCAGCACCCCAGATGTTGATTGCTCTGTCAAAGCCTCTTATCTGAAGCTTGTTGCGGTGGTAAGCGATATCAGCGGCAAAATATGTGGGATTGCCGTTTGTTCTGATAAGAACCTCGTCCTTGAGCTCGAGCTTTTCGATTTCTTCGGGGGTTTTGCCCTCTTTAAGAAGTCTTGCACCGAGAACCTCTTTGTTCTTATACCATACGGCGCCGTCTTTTTCATATGTAAGACCCTTGTTCTTCATAATATCAAGGGTTTCGGCGAGCTCGCCGCCGTTGTGAAGTGTGCTTTCGAGGAACCAGGTATCGTATTCGATACGGTATTTTGTGAGATTTTCTTTCATTGCCGCAATGTTTTTGGGCAGAGCGTAGTCAACAAGAGCCTTTCTGCGTTCTGCTTCGGTTGCGTCAATGAATTTGTCGCCGTGGATTTCGGCAAACTCCTTCGCTCTGACAATGATATCCTCGCCGTGGTAGCTGTCCTCGGGCAGCTCGGGGGCGTCGGCACCCTTATAAAGCTGCTGATATCTGATGTCGAGAGAAAGACCGAATTTTTCAATCTGGTTGCCTGCGTCGTTGACGTAGAATTCGCGGCTTACGTCATAGCCAGCGCAATCCATAACCGCTGCAAGGCAGTCGCCGAGTGCGCCGCCTCTTGCGTTACCCATATGCATGGGACCCGTGGGGTTGGCGGAAACAAATTCGATATTGATTTTTTTGCCGCCGCCGTAGTTGGAGCGGCCGTAATCGTCGCCTTTTTCAAGAATATCCTGAATGATGCAGGCGTTAAAGCTTTCTTTGAGATAGAAATTGAGGAAACCGGGACCTGCAACCTCGCATCTGTCGATGAACGTATCGCAAAGCTCAAGGCGGCTGATGATTGCTTCGGCAATCTTTCTGGGGGCGGAGCGGAGGTCTCTTGCCCATGCCATGGCTGCGTTTGATGAATAATCGCCGTTATCTCTGTTTGCGGGCACTTCAACGATAAAATCGCTGAAAGCTGTTTCGGAGAATTCGCCGTCGGCAACGGCTTTGCCTGCGGCTTCAAGAATTGCTGTGCGGATTTCGTTAACCGCCTGTTTAACTAAAAGTGACATATTTTAACCTCCCTTGACGGCAACGGTGACTGTTAAATCGTTTTCCGATGCCAGGTCGTTATTGAAATCGATTGTGTATGAAAAACGGAGTGTGCCGCCGTTTTCGTTCATATCGGTGAACATATTTTTTGTGTAAACGCCCATCATCAGCTCGCCGTAGGGTGTTTCATAAAAACAAGTATGGCGGCGGTCTTTTTCGATGATAAGCTCGGTGTTGTATTTGCCCGTTCGGGTCATCACGATGGCTCCGCTGCTGTATCTGAGGGTTGTTGTGCAGCCTTTGAGTTCTTCGTCAGTTTCAAAGTACGTGACCGTGAAGCCGTCGGGTCGGAAATCCAGAGAGCCGCTCGTTGTCAGCTCGCAGGTGTATTCCTCGCCGTCCTGAACGTGACGGTCAGTTATTTTAACAACTGCTTCTTTCATTTTTATCTCTCCATTGCAAGCTGCAGAAGCTTGTCAAGCAACTCCGAATAAGGTACACCCGAAGCGGCAAAAAGCTTGGGATACATACTGATTGAGGTAAAGCCGGGAATTGTGTTGGGCTCGTTGAGAAGGATTGAACCGTCTGCGCAAACAAAGAAATCAACTCTTGTAAAGCCTGCGCAGCCGAGCGCTCTGTACGCCTTGATTGCCGCATTCTGAACGTTTTTGAGCATATCGTCAGAAAGTCTTGCGGGAATGTGAAGCTCGCTCTCGTTTGCAAGGTATTTTGCATCGTAATCGTAGAATTCGTTGCAGGGAACAACTTCGCCGACAACAGATGCAACGGGTTCGTTGTTGCCCATAACGGCGCATTCGACCTCAACGCCGATAATGCCTTCTTCAAGAACAACCTTTGTATCGTGTTCAAAAGCTTTTTCGCAGGCGGCTTCAAGTTCGGCAATGTTTTTTGCCTTGCTGATACCGACCGATGAGCCTGCGTTTGCAGGCTTAACAAAAATCGGGAAGCCGAGTTTTTCTGCCGCAGCGGTCAAAACGGCTGCTTTATCGCCCGAATAAGCGTATTTGTCAAAGGCAGTCCACTTTGCCTGCGGAATGCCGTGAAAGTCCGCCATGGCGTTTGTAACGGCTTTATCCATACAAATTGCGCTTGCTGCAGTGTTGCAGCCGACGTAAGGGATGCCCGAAATTTCCAGAAGTCCCTGCATTGTGCCGTCTTCGCCGTTTTTGCCGTGAAGAACGGGAAAAACAACGTCAACGCGTTCGACTTTTGCACCGTCCGAAAGGCGGATTATGCCGTGGTGCGAACGGTCGCAGGAAATAACGGCAGGTTCAAGAAGGGATTCATCGTTGAGCCAGTTGCCGTCGGGAAGAAGGTCGGGAGAACCGTTGAAAACAAAGCATCTGCCGTCTTTGGTTATGCCCATGGGAACAACGTCATATTTGTCGGCAGGAATATTTTTCATAACCGATGAAGCGGATTTGAGCGAAACGTCGTGTTCACTCGAAACGCCGCCGAAAAGGACAAGAACTTTTTTCTTCATTTATATCACCTTTGATTGAAAATTTGCAAAAATCAAGATAAATGCGCTTAATACCCATTATATTTTATCAGTCTAATATATTATCACAACAAGAAAAATTAGTCAATAACGGAAAAACGGACAAAATATTACACAATGTGGAAACATAAATATCACTATTATATAATTATATTATAAAATAATTTAAATATATTTGTATTTATATTCTAATTTAGAATTATTATATAGATAGAATATGTTATAATAAGCCGTAAATATTTTTTGTTTGAAAAAGGAGAGTTGAAATGGCAGACATTTATTCCGTTCTCAACGATATTTTTAAAAATTTAGATGAAACCGCCAAAGACTGCGGTTTTGAACCCGTTATTCCTGCAGGGGTTGAAAAAGGCACGCTGCCTGCGGTTGAAAACAGCGGCAGAATCGTTATTGAATACAAAGGCGAAAACAAAGCGGCTAAGATTGAATATTTCAACAACAAAATCACTCTTTTCGGTGCAAGAAAAGAAGGCGAGATTCTTGCAAGCGATTTTTCGCAGCTTTCGGTTTCACTGCTTGAACCCGAAGTTGCAAACGACAAGGATGTGAAATTCATTGTCAACGAATTCGGCGAAACTCTTGTTGAAACATTCGGCACAAGCACTCAGAAGCCTGTTAAAAGCAAGCTTCCCCAGCCTGTTTCAAAGGCTGCTGCAAAGAGCGGCACGGTTACCTATGATGCAAACACTCTCGCAAACAGATTCACCGCAATCTATCCCGAGCTTCGTGACGAATACAAAGCGAACTGCGAAAAATACGGCAAGTTCCTGCCTGAAGATTTCTTTGTGAACCACGGTAATGCGGCTGTTCGCGCAACCATAAAAGAAAACAATCCCACAAAGATGAAAAAGCTTTTCAACCTCCTCAACGATATTTATGAGGACGGCAGTAATGAAGTTCAGAGCATCATTGCGGTAACTATCCTCGGTTCACTCAACAATGACCAGGAAATGCTTGCCGCCTGCGTTGATTATATGAGCGACGATATGACCTCTCCCGTTATCAACGTCAACAAGTACCTTGCTTCAAAGTCCGGTAAAGGTTCCAGAATGAAGCTCGAAAATCCCCCGCAGTACAGACCTGCAAAGAAAAAGAAAAAAGGCATGATGTCAAATCTTGGAATGTGATTTGGAGGCAATAAAAGTGGAAAACAAAAAGAACATCGAAATGAACGATATTCCGGCTGTTCCCGAGGAAGAAATCCCTGCTTTTGAAGCGGATGCCGAAGAAATGAATACGGTTGTTACCGAGGAATATGACGCAAGCCAGATTCAGGTTCTTGAAGGTCTTGAGGCGGTTCGCAAAAGACCCGGTATGTATATCGGTTCAACAGGTCCCAGAGGTCTGCATCACCTTGTTTACGAAATCGTTGACAACTCAATCGACGAGGCTCTTGCAGGCTACTGCACACACATTGAAGTTGAAATCGAACCCGGCAACATTATCTCCGTAAGGGATAACGGACGAGGAATTCCCGTTGGTATAAACGAAAAAATGGGTCTGCCTTCAGTTACCGTTGTTCTCACCGTTCTGCACGCAGGCGGTAAGTTCGGCGGCGGCGGATACAAGGTTTCGGGCGGTCTTCACGGCGTTGGTTCGTCGGTTGTTAACGCTCTTTCCGAATGGTTTGAGGTTGAGGTTTCGCAGGCAGGTCACGTTCACCGTCAGCGCTTTGTAAACGGCGGCAACATAGCAACCGACCTTGAAATTGTAGGCGATACAGAAGAAACGGGTACGTTTATCCGTTTCAAGCCCGATGCCGCTATTTTCCAGGAAACAACGGTTTATGATTTTGAAACCCTTGAGAGAAGGCTCAGAGAATCCGCTTTCCTCAATGCAGGTCTTTCAATCAAGCTTACAGACAGCCGTGACCCCGAAAACATTGTTGAGCACGAATATTGCTATGAGGGCGGTCTTTCGTCTTTCGCAGAGTATCTTACAGGCGTAAGAGGTCTTACTCCTCTGCACGAAACACCCGTTCATTTTTCGGGCGCAAAGGGCGACAGATACGCAGAAGTTGCTCTCTTCTATAACGACAGTTATAACGAACTCATTCTTTCGTTTGCAAATAACGTTCGCACCGTTGACGGCGGTACGCACGAAACAGGCTTTAAAAATGCTCTTACAAGAGTATTCAACGATTACGGCAAAAAATATAAAATCCTCAAGGACGGCGACAAGAAACTTTCGGGTGATGACGTAAGAGAAGGTCTTACAGCAATCATCTCCGTTAAGCTTACGGAGGCTCAGTTTGAGGGTCAGACCAAAGGTAAGCTCGGTAATACGGATATTCAGTCGCTCGTGAACGCTCTTGTTTACGACAAACTGATGACATATTTTGAAGAAAATCCTGCTGTTGCAAAGGCAATTTTCTCAAAGGCGCTTGATGCAGCAAGAGCAAGAGAAGCTGCAAGAAAAGCCCGTGAACAGGCAAGAAGAAAATCTGTTCTTGAAGGCAACTCGCTTCCCGGCAAGCTTGCAGACTGCACCGAAAAGCAGGCTGAAGGCACAGAAATTTACATCGTAGAGGGTGACTCGGCAGGCGGCTCTGCAAAAGAAGGCAGAGACAGATCCTACCAGGCTATCCTTCCTCTCTGGGGTAAAATGCTCAACGTTGAAAAGGCAAGGCTTGACAGAGTTATTGGCAACGAAAAGCTTCAGCCCGTTGTTATGGCTCTGGGAACAGGTATCGGCGATGAGTTTGACCTGAGCAAGCTCCGCTATGAAAAGATAGTCATTATGGCCGATGCCGACGTTGACGGTGCTCATATCAGAGTTCTTCTGCTCACTTTCTTCTTCCGCTATATGCGTCCTCTTATTGAAGAAGGTCACGTTTTTCTTGCTCAGCCTCCGCTGTTCAAGATAAGCAAGGGCAAGAAGTTTGCTTATGCTTTCTCTGATGAGGAAAGAGATCAGAAGGTTGAAGAATTCGGCGGCAGCTGCGATATTCAGAGATATAAAGGTCTTGGTGAAATGGACCCCGACCAGCTTTGGGAAACAACAATGGACCCGGCAACAAGAATTATGCTCCGTGTTACACTTGCGGACGCTATGGAGGCTGACGAAACCTTCTCAATTCTTATGGGTGACAAGGTTGAGCCCCGCCGTGAATTTATTGAGCAGAACGCAAAATTCGTTCAGAATCTCGATATATGATTTTTGGAGAAAGGACTGATCGGAAATGAGCTTTGGTGACGCACGTGACACCCAAAAGATTATAAACGTTGATTTGAATAAAGAAGTGCGCAAATCGTTCCTTGATTACTCGATGACGGTTATCACATCCCGTGCACTTCCCGACGTAAGAGACGGCTTGAAACCCGTTCACCGCAGAATTCTTTACACAATGCACGAAAACGGTCTTACGCCCGATAAAGCATACAGAAAATGTGCCGACACCGTCGGTGCCGTTCTCGGCCGTTATCATCCCCACGGTGACGCATCGGTTTATGACGCAATGGTTCGTCTTGCCCAGACCTTCTCAATGAGATATACTCTTGTTGACGGTCACGGTAACTTCGGTTCCGTTGACGGCGACCCCCCTGCAGCATACCGTTATACAGAGTCCAGAATGAGCAAAATCGCTCTGCGTATGCTCACGGACATTGATAAAGACACCGTTGATTTCACAACCAACTACGATGACCGTCTTAAAGAACCCACCGTTCTGCCTTCAAGATTCCCCAATCTTCTTGTTAACGGTTCGGTTGGTATTGCGGTTGGTATGGCGTCAAACATTCCGCCTCACAATATGGGCGAGGTTATTGACGGTATGTGCGCTCTTATTGATAACCCCGATATTGAGCTTGACGGTCTTATGGAGCATATCAAGGGACCCGATTTTCCCACCAAGGGCGTTATTATGGGCAGAGCAGGCATAAGAGCCGCTTACTCGACAGGCAGAGGTAAAATCACTCTGCGCGCAAAAACAGAAATTGTTGAAAAGAAGAACGGCAGATTTGAAATTCAGGTCACAGAAATTCCTTATATGGTCAACAAGGCAAGGCTTATTGAGAGCATTGCAAACCTTGTTAAGGATAAGAGAATTGAAGGCATTGCCGACGTTAATGACTATTCGTCAAAGAAGGGTATGCTGATTTCGATTGACCTCAAGAGAGACGCAAATCCGCAGGTTGTTCTCAACCAGCTTTTCTCATACACACAGCTTCAGGATACCTTCGGCGTTATTATGATTGCTCTCGTCAACGGCGAGCCCAAGCAGTTAACGCTCAAGGAAGTGCTTAACCACTATATCAAGTTCCAGTCCGAGGTTATCGTTCGCAGAACAAGATATGACCTCAAAAAGGCGATGGACAGAGCGCATATCCTTGAAGGTCTTGCAAAAGCTATTGATATAGTTGACGATATTATTGCAACAATCAGAGCCTGCAAGGGCGGTCAGGCTGAAGCCAAGGCTGCCATTATGGAAAATTTTGATTTTGACGAGCCTCAGGCAGCGGCAATCGTTGCTTTGCAGCTTGGACGTCTTGCAGGTCTTGAAATTCTCAAGATTAAAAACGAGCTGGACGAGCTTAAGGAGAAGATTGCCGAATTCAACGCTATTCTTGCTGACGAAGCAAAGGTGCTTGAAATCGTTAAAACAGAGGCAATGGCAATCCGTGACAAGTTTGCCGACGAAAGAAAAACAGAAATCGTCAACGTTTCGGGCGAGGTTGATATCGAAGACCTTATTCCCGAAGAAACCTGCGTATTCACACTCACAAACATGGGCTACATCAAGCGTATTCCCATGTCTGAATATAAGCAGCAGAACAGAGGCGGCAGAGGCGTTAAGGGTCTCACACGCCGTGAAGAGGACGTTGTTAAGACGATGTTCACCTGCTCAACTCACGATTACGTTATGTTCTTCACCACCAAGGGCAGAGCATACAGACTCAAGGGTTATGAAATTCCCGAGGGTTCACGTCAGAGCAAGGGTATGAACATAGTTAATCTTCTTCCCATTGAAGACGGTGAAAGAGTTTCGGCAATGATTCGTGTTCCCGAATTCGGCGAAGAAAACTATTTCCTCTGTATGGCAACAAGAAACGGTATCATCAAGCGTACTGAACTTGACCTCTATAAGAACATCCGCAAGAGCGGCATTATTGCTATCAATCTTGATGACGATGACGAGCTTGCCTGGGTTAAGCTCACCGAGGGTGACGATAACCTCATCGTTGCAACCAAGAAGGGTATGGCAATTTCCTTTAATGAGCAGGGTGCAAGAGCCATCGGCAGAACTGCAAGAGGCGTTAAGGCGATTGAGCTTAAAGAGGGCGACGAGGTTATCGGTATGGATATTCTTGTTCCCGGCAGAAAGGTCCTCACCGTCAGCGAAACCGGCTACGGCAGACTGAGCGAAATTGATAATTACCGCCTGCAGTCAAGAGGCGGCAAGGGTCTGACCAACTATCATGTTGAAGATTACGGCGACGTTGCAACCGTTGAGGTTGTTGACCCCGCAGATGACCTTATGCTCATCTCGACCGACGGCATCATTATCCGTATCCCGATGGGCGGCGACAAGGGTATCCGCCTTTGTGCAAGACCTTCAAAGGGTGTAAGAGTAATGAAAGTTACCGAGGGTGAAAAGCTCATAACCGCTGTTTCTGTCAAGGTTGAAGATGATGAAGCGGAAAATGCCGAAGAAGTTATTTCTGAATCGGAAAATACAGAAGCAATTTCGGCTGAAATGCAAGAATAATTAAAAAAATTTTTGCAGATACTTGACAGATTTAATAATATATTGCTATTATATCTTTAAATTGAAATTTTTTTGATAATATTATGTATCAGAAAGGGGATGCACATGAACATTGCAATTATTGCACACGACGCTAAAAAAGAGCTTATGACTCAATTCTGCATAGCTTACTGCGGAATTTTGAGCCGTCATAATATCTACGCCACAGGAACAACAGGCAAAATGGTTGCAGAGGCAACAGGTCTTGACATCACAAGATTCCTCAGCGGCAAACAGGGCGGCGACCAGCAGATTGCTTCCAGAATTGCCTGCAACGAAATCGACGTGTTGCTTATTTTCAGAGACCCGTTGACAGCTAAACCCAACGAGCCTAACGAAGCTACGCTTCTCAGACTCTGCGATGTTCACAACGTTCCCGTTGCAACAAATATTGCTACGGCTGAGGCGCTCATTCACTCTCTTGCAAGAGGCGACCTCGACTGGCGTGATATCGTTAATCCCAAATAAACCGCTTGTTTTTATATGCAATCGGCAAGGAATTAATAGTATATTTTCGGGGGTCGTCATTCAAGACGACCCCATTTGCACATAACAACACAATTCATTTTTTCAGGAAAGAAGTTTAATTTATGGCACTTATTACAAAAGCCGTCAAAGGCACACAGGATATTCTGCCTTCAGAGGTTTACAAAAACCAGTTTATTGAGCAGATTGTTATTGATATAGCGGGCAAATTCGGCTTCAAAGAGCTTCGCATTCCCGTTTTTGAGCATACGGAGCTTTTCCAGAGAGGTGTCGGCGAAACAACCGACGTTGTTCAGAAAGAAATGTACACTTTCGACGACAAGGGCGGCAGGTCAATCACTCTTCGCCCCGAAGGCACTGCAGGCGTTGCAAGGGCGTTCCTTGAACACGGTCTTTTCAACGAGGCTCTGCCCCAGAAGCTTTGCTACGTTATCAACTGCTACCGCTACGAAAAGCCTCAGGCAGGCAGATGGAGAGAATTCCAGCAGTTCGGCGTTGAAATGCTTGGCACGTCATCCCCTGCGGCTGATGCAGAGGTTATTTCGCTTGCAAACGAGATTTTTGCTTTTCTCGGCATTGAGAATCTTCAGCTTGAGCTGAATTCAATCGGCTGCCCCGAATGCAGAAAGAATTATCACAATGCACTCAGAGAATATTTTGAGTCAAAGAAAGAAAACCTTTGCCCCACATGCCTTGAAAGACTCGGCAAAAACCCGATGAGAATTCTTGACTGCAAGAGCCCCGTCTGCAAGGAAATCTGCGAGGGTGCTCCCGCAATCATTGATTATATCTGCGACGATTGCTCCGCACATTTTGAAAGCGTTAAGAAGTACCTTGACGTGATGAACATTGACTACGTTGTCAATCCCCGAATCGTAAGAGGTCTTGATTATTACACACGCACCGTTTTTGAGTTTGTTTCAACTCAGATCGGCGCTCAGGGCACTGTTTGCGGCGGCGGCAGATACGACGGTCTTGTTGAAGAGCTCGGCGGTCCCCACACACCGTCGCTCGGCTTTGCAATGGGTACGGGCAGACTGCTTATGCTTCTTGAAGCACAGGGCATCGAGCTTCCGGCTCCCGGCGCTTGCGAGCTTTATATTGCACCTATGGGCGAGAATGCATCGCTTGAAGCAATGAAAATTGTTCACGACCTTCGCTCGAACGGCATCAGCTCACAGACCGACGTTGCGGGCAGATCCCTTAAAGCGCAGATGAAATATGCCGATAAAATCGGTGCAAGATACACAATGGTGCTCGGCGACAACGAAATTGAGCAGGGCAAGGCAAACCTCAAGAATATGGATAACGGCGAAGTTACCGAGGTTGAGCTTGAAAGCCTTGCAGAGGATTTTATGCAGTTCCTTATCAAGCAGGAAACCGAGGCTCTGCGCCTTTCGTTCGGCGAAGATATCGGTGACGTTGACTTATCTGCTTTGCTTTAATCAGAACACACGAAGGAGTGTTAACATAAATGGATTTTATGACAGGACTTAAAAGAACCGATTACTGCGGCAACCTTCGCATCGGCGACGTTGGCAGAGAGGTTGTTGTTGCAGGCTGGGTTCAGCGTCAGAGAGACCTCGGCGCACTTATCTTTATTGACTTAAGAGACAGAGAAGGCATTGTTCAGCTTGCCTTTGACGAATCAACCGCAAAGGAAGTTTTTGAAAAGGCTTCCGCAGCAAGAAGCGAATACGTTCTTATGGCAAAGGGTAACGTCAGAGAACGTTCGGCAAAGAATACCGAAATCCCCACAGGCGAAATCGAAATTGAGGTTACGGAGCTTCGCATTCTCAACAAGAGCGAAACACCTCCCTTTGAAATTATCGAAAACTGCCAGACTTCGGAGCTCACAAGACTCAAGTACCGTTATCTTGACCTTCGCCGCCCCGACCTGCAGAAGAATATTCTTCTTCGCCACAAGATTACAAAAATCACAAGAGACTATTTTGACGAAAACGGCTTTATCGAGATTGAAACACCCATTCTCATCAAGTCAACTCCCGAAGGCGCAAGAGACTATCTTGTTCCCAGCCGTATTCACAAGGGCAAGTTCTATGCTCTTCCCCAGTCACCTCAGCTTTACAAGCAGCTTTCAATGGTTGCAGGCTTTGACAGATATATGCAGATTGCACGCTGCTTCCGTGACGAGGACTTGAGAGCTGACCGTCAGCCCGAATTCACACAGATTGACCTTGAAATGTCATTCGTTGATATGGAGGATGTTCTTGCTATCGGCGAAGGCTATATGGAAAGAGTTTTCAGAGAAGCTATCGGCGCAGAAATCAAGCTTCCTCTGCCCAGACTCACTTATAAAGAGGCTATGGAGCGTTACGGCTCCGATAAGCCCGACACCCGTTACGGTATGGAAATCTATGACCTTACCGAAACTGTCAGAAACTGCGGCTTCGGCGTTTTCACGGGCGCAATTGAAGCAGGCGGCAGCGTAAGAGGTATCACGGCAAAGAAGGCTGTTAACGTTTACACCAGAAAAGAGATTGATAAGCTTACCGAAACTGCAAGAGGTATCGGCGCAAAGGGTCTTGCCTGGGTAAGAATGAACGAGGACGGCACTTTCAGCTCCTCATTTGCAAAGTTCCTTACAGAGGAAGAAATGGCTGCTGTTCTTAAAGCGGCAGGTGCAGAAGCGGGCGACGTTGTTATCATCGTCGGCGACACAAAGAATTCGCTTGTTCTTTCTGTTCTCGGCTCACTTCGCCAGATTGTTGCAAAGAAGCTTGATATTATTCCCGAAGGTGTTTATAATCTGCTCTGGATTACCGAATTCCCGTTCTTTGACTGGGACGAGGATGCAAAGCAGTTTGTTGCAATGCACCATCCCTTTACATCACCCATGGATGAGTGCCTTGATTACCTTGAAACAGACAAGGCTTCCGTCAGAGCAAAGGCATATGACCTTGTTCTCAACGGCGTTGAGCTTTGCTCAGGTTCAATCAGAATCACCAACCCTGACCTTCAGGGCAGAATCTTCTCTCTTCTCGGCTTAAGCGAAGAAGAAGCTCACACAAAGTTCGGCTATCTGCTTGATGCTTTCAAATACGGTGCTCCTCCTCACGGCGGTATGGGTATCGGTCTTGACAGACTTGTTATGCAGATGCTCGGCTGTGAATCGCTGCGTGACGTTATCGCATATCCCAAGGTTCAGAACGCAAGCGAGCCTATGACAGACTGCCCTGCAGTTGTTGACGAGGTTCAGCTTCGTGACCTCGGTATCACCGAAATGGAAACGGATGAATAAAACAGTTTATTTACGGAACAAAGAATAACGTACGGTGTAGGGGCAGATATCATCTGCCCGTCTGACCTGTTACCGTCAGCTTCGGACGGATAGTATCCGCCACTACTCTTAAAGCACGGTTCAACCGAAAACAATGATTTTCACTTTTCACAGTTCACTCACATAGTGTAAATAATGCAAATGCATTTTTATAGAAAGGATGTTTTTTCAATGGCAAGAGTCTACAATTTTTCGGCAGGTCCTTCAATGCTTCCCGAAAGCGTACTTAACCGAGCAGCTGCGGAGATGCTCGATTATAAAGGAAGCGGCCAGTCAGTTCTTGAGATGAGCCACCGTTCAAAGGTGTATGAAGAAATCATCTTTGGCGCACGTGACCTTTTCAAGGAAGTTATGAACATTCCCGATAACTACAAAGTTATCTTCTGCCAGGGCGGCGCTTCAACACAGTTTGCGGCTATTCCCCTCAACTTCCTTAACGGCAGCGGCAAGGCAGACTATGTTCTTTCAGGTCAGTTCTCAACAAAGGCTTACAAAGAAGCCACAAAGTACGGCGACATCAAGGTTGTTGCTTCCTCAAAGGAGCAGAACTTCAGCTGTATCCCCGAGCTTGACAAGTCAACCTTCACACCCGATGCAGACTATTTCTACATCTGCCAGAACAACACAATCTACGGCACACGTTTTGCCGAACTGCCCGACACAGGCAACGTTCCGCTTGTTGCAGACGTTTCATCCTGCTTCCTTTCAGAGCCGATGGACGTTTCAAAATACGGCGTTATGTACGGCGGCGCACAGAAAAACGTTGCTCCCGCAGGTCTGACGGTTGTTATTGTAAGAGAAGACCTTCTCGGCAATGCAAGGGATTACACGCCCACAATGCTTGATTACAAAACACTTGCAGATAACGATTCAATGTATAACACACCGCCCTGCTACTCCATCTATATGTGCAAGCTTGTGCTTGAATGGATAAAGAACCTCGGCGGTCTTGAGGCAATGAAGCTCCACAACGAGAAGAAGTGCTCAATCCTCTATGATTTCATCGATTCCAGCAAGATGTTCCACAACCCCGTTAAGAAGAGCGACCGTTCACTTATGAACGTTACCTTTGTAACAGAGAGCGACGAGCTCAACGCAAAGTTTGTTAAGGAAGCAACAGAAGCAGGCTTTGTTAACCTCAAGGGTCACCGCTCCGTTGGCGGCATGAGAGCAAGCATTTATAACGCAATGCCCATTGAAGGCGTTGAAAAGCTTGTTGAATTCATGAAAGAATTCGAGAAGAAAAACTAATTCGGTTTATCTTTGAAAGGACAGATTATCAATGTTCAACATTCTCACATTAAATAAAATTTCAAAAATCGGCCTCGATAAGCTTGACAGCGCAAAATACACCTGCGCTGACAGCATCGAAGCACCCGACGCAGTGCTTGTCCGCTCCGCTTCAATGCACGAAATGGAGCTTGACGCAAACACCGTTGCAATTGCAAGAGCAGGCGCAGGCGTAAACAATATTCCGATTCCTGCCTGCAGCGAAAAGGGCGTTGTTGTTTTCAATACACCCGGCGCAAACGCAAATGCAGTTAAAGAGCTTGTTCTCTGCGCACTTTTCCTTTCATCAAGAAAGGTCGGCGCAGCTATTGACTGGGCAAAGACCCTCAAGGGCGAAGGCGAAGCAGTCGGCAAGCTTGTTGAAAAAGGCAAGGGCGCATTTGCGGGCCCCGAAATCCTCGGCAAAACCCTCGGCGTTATCGGTCTGGGCGCAATCGGCGCAATGGTTGCAGACGGCGCAAAGGCTCTTGGTATGAGCGTTATCGGCTATGACCCCTTCGTTTCTGAAAAGGACGGCATTGAGGTTGCTTCCGATATCAGCGAAATCTATGCAAAGAGCGACTATATCACTCTTCACCTGCCTCTCAACGACGGCACAAGAGGAATGATTAACGCAGATACACTTGCAGCAATGAAGGATGGCGTAAGAATCCTCAACTTTGCAAGAGGCGAGCTTGTTGACTCAAAGTCAATCATCGCTGCTCTTGAAAGCGGCAAGGCTGCTGCTTACGTTACGGATTTCCCCAACGATGAGCAGCTTTGCGTTGAGGGCATCACAGCCATTCCTCATCTCGGCGCATCAACACCCGAGAGCGAAGAAAACTGCGCCGCTATGGCAGCACAGGAGCTTGCTGATTACCTTGAAAAGGGTGTTATCAAGAATTCCGTTAACCTGCCCAATGCCGCTCTTCCCGAAGCTTTTGAATGCCGCACCTGCTTCATCCATAAGGAAGACGAAGCTTTCGGCTCAAAGGTTTCTGCCGAAGCAATCGCACAGGGCGCAGCAATCAAGAACCTTTTCAGCGCAAGCAAAAAGGGTATGGGCTACACTGTTATTGATACAGATAAACCCCTTGACACCGCAAAGATTGACGGCGCTATCAAAGTAAGAACAATATAAAAAATCAACCGGTGAGTTTCGGCTCACCGGTTTTTTCTATGATAAGAACTTTTTGAAAAAATTTAAGAAATACGGTAAAATATCCGTACATATTGTTGAGGAGCCTCAACAGAAAGGAGAACGCAATGAACGATGCATCAATAGTCGGTTTGTACTGGGAACGTTCCGAAAAAGCCATAAAAGAAACCGATATAAAATACGGCAAGCTCTGCAACCGTTTGGCAAACAACATTCTGAACAGCAGTTGTGATGCCGAAGAATGTGTTAACGATTCGTATTTGACGGTGTGGAATTCTATCCCCGATGAAAGACCGAATAACTTTTCGGCTTTTTTATGCAGAATAGTCAAGAATCTGTCTTTCAAAAAACTGGAGCATATTACCGCACAAAAAAGAAAGCCTGAAATGCTTGTTTCTCTGAACGAATTGCAGGAATGCATATCGTCTCCGTCAGACACCGAAGCATGCTATGACGCGGCACAGCTCGGCAAAAGCATCAGTGCTTTTTTAAACAACCAGAGCGAAACCAACAGGAATATTTTTGTGCGCCGCTATTGGTATTATGATTCGGTAAAGGATATAGCTGCCGATTACGGATTCAAAGAAAAAAAGATTTCAAACATTCTGTTTGAAACAAGAAAAAAGCTCAAACAATTTCTCGAACAGGAGGGATATTATATATGATTAACAATATACTGAACGAAGCAATTGATTTGATTGATGATGACTTGATTTCAAACGCCTATTCAGATAAGAGTGTCGGCAAGAGCTATAAAAAGTATGTTGCAGTTGCCGCAGTTTTTGCAATTTTAATTGTTGCGGCTGTGATTGCAGGGAACAACAGCGGCAAGAAGCCAAGCTTATCTGCAACTGAAGCAGAAACAACAACAGACACGCTTTATTACGGCGGTGCACATTCAGAAGAAATAAGCGACGGCGATATTGTTGTTGAAGGAACGGCTTTCACCGATGATGAAATTGTGAAATACCTTGAAGAGCATAAGTATGACATTGTTGGTGCAATTGCCGCCGAATACGGCGATTTTGAGTCGGAATACAGGATAATCACAAAAGGATATTGCCACGTTTCTCTCGGTGCAACAAACACGCTGCACCTGAACGCCGTTACTTTGCCTGTATCGGTTAACGGGAAAATTGTTTCAAGTGTAACTGTTCTGAAAGAAGGCGGCAGAATAATTCAGTCAATCAGCTTAAGAGGGGAAGGCTTCAACAGACTGAACAGGATTATTGAGGATAACAAGGAAACCGAGCTTGCCTTCTTTTATGTTGACGGAATGACCGAGGTTGTTATTTTGCCGTCAAACAGCTTTCACATTATAAGCGGCAGAACATCTGTAAGTCTTGATGATAATGTTGATTATTACGGAAGATACAAAACAGACAAAAACGTTTTTTCGTATGGAATTCTGACAGATGATAACTGTTGCATTAAGGTCACACCCTTACCTGAAGAAGAGATAACGGCAGGCGGCAATTCTCAGACAGAAGATTTTGATTTTTCCGAACAGCCGCCACAGGTAATACAAAGCACAACAAAAGCTTCAATAAACTTAACGCTTGACGATATTCTTTCAAAAACCGTTTCATCAATCGAATGGACCGACAGTTATGAGCTTCTTTCCGGCAAATCATATCACGGCTGCAGCGAAAAAGAAAAAGCGGATATAATTTCACTTTTATCTAACATTGAGTTTACCGAAAATCCAAACTTTGAAGAAAAATTCGGCGGTGCGTTTTATGTAAAGCTGATATTTGACGACGGTTCATTTGCAAACGTTGTTCTTCTGGACGAAGATTTTTATATCGAAACTCCAGATGGGCACAGTCCAATTTACACAGATGCAACCTCAAATACTGTAAAGTTAATATATTATTTAGCAGAACGAAAATAAATTCTAAAAGTAAATTCGGTGTAGGCGATGTATTGGAGTAATAATATGATTAAGGTTTTCTTTTTTGTTTTCGTCTTTATAGTTTGCACTACATCTTGTTCTACAAGAAGTTCAAATACAATAACCGAAAGCAACGAAACAGAATATTCCTTTTCGTTAAAAAATGGCGATCTTTTTGAAGGTAAGTATTTATATGAGAACATTCCTAGACCAGCTTCAAAAGAAACCATTTATGTTTCTTTTGATAGCAACAAAGAGCGTTCCCATTATTCTTTTAGGGTTGAGAATATAAATTTACAAGAAACTCAAAACTATATATATACTCTTGAGAAAAGAGGAATATCCAGAGAAGTTTTTAATGTTTTTGATAAAAACGATTATCCTATTTTAAACTATAAGGGAATTACAAATGATAATACTATCATAACTATTTCTCAAAGTGATTCGATTGCGGTTATTGGTATTACAGTTACAAATAAATAATAGCCACACATTAAAAGACCTTCAACCATTTTGTTGTGGTTGAAGGTCTTAAACTATTTAAAACAGTTCAATAAAATTTGCATATCCAAACAACTCCTCAATGACATTGTAGCATATTTATTATTTTACATTATTTTTATAGTTTTTTCAATAATTGGAAAAGCCGAGCTATTATCAAGGCAATCCTTACATATATGACAATTTTCGCTAAATGTTACGCGGAAATTTTTAAGAAAATTGGATTTTTTGAAGTTTCTGCTTTTTTAATAAAGCTTGACATTTTTATTTGTGCAGAATAACAGTGAATTTGACATGATGATTTGTCAAACTAAGTGCAACACTTTTTGATAGAATCATCAAATAAATCCAGCGGTTTTTGGTAATTTAAAACTTTCTTGGGCCTGGCGTTAATCAACGCCAGGTTCTTTTTTAATGTAGCAGGACTGACACGGG
>JAGBAK010000059.1 GCA_017938985.1 Clostridia bacterium | reverse complement strand
TTTCAACTGTAGTCCTCCTAATCCTGAAAAGAAAATTATCTTTAATTATAATATTATATAATCGAAATTACAAGAAAAAATCTTGTTTTTTTCGTCAAAAATTTACTGCTTGTTAACATTCATCTCAACCTGTGTTGCAACAAGGCTTTCGCCGCAGTAAATCTTGCGAAGCTTCGGTTTTTCGATTTTGCCCGTGGGGTTACGAGGTACCTCGGCAAAAATCAGCTTATGCGGACGCTTATATCTGGGAAGGTCGCGGCAGAAATCGTTGATATCTTCCTCGTCAGCCTTGCAATCCTCTTTAAGCTCAATGACAGCTGCGGCAATTTCGCCGAGTCTTGCGTCGGGAAGACCGATAACGGCAACGTCCTTGATAGCTTCGTGCTTGCGGAGGAAATCTTCAATCTGAACGGGATAGAGGTTTTCACCGCCCGAAATAATAACGTCTTTCTTACGATCAACAAGATAGATGAAGCCGTCCTCATCCTCCTGAGCCATATCGCCGGTATAAAGCCAATCGCCGTGGATGGTTTCGCTTGTTGCTTTATCATCATTGAAATAGCAGAGCATTACGCCGGGACCCTTGACTGCAAGTTCACCAACGTCACCCTTTGCAACCTCGTTGCCGTTTTCATCAATGATTTTTGTTTCCCAGCCGTAGCCTGCTTTGCCGATTGCGCCAACCTTATGAACGTTTTCAACTCCAAGGTGAACGCAGCCGGGACCGATGGATTCACTCAGACCGTAGTTGGTATCATACTGATGGTTCGGGAAAATCTTAAGCCATCTTTTGATAAGACTGGGCGGAACGGGCTGTGCACCGATATGCATAAGTCTCCACTGGTCAAGATTATAGCGATCAAGCTCAATATCGCCTCTTTCAATTGCGTCAAGAATATCCTGCGCCCACGGAACAAGAAGCCAAACGATTGAACATTTTTCCTGCGAAACGGTTTTGATGATTCTGTCAGGCTTTGCACCCTTGAGAAGAACGGTTTTGCCGCCCACAAGAAGGCTGCCGAACCAGTGCATTTTTGCGCCTGTATGATAAAGCGGAGGAATGCAAAGGAAAACGTCATCCTTTGTCTGCGAATGGTGATTCTGTTCAACAAGGCAGGAATGAACCAGAGCCTTGTGAGCGTGAAGAATTGCTTTGGGGAAACCTGTTGTGCCCGATGAGAAATAGATTGCTGCATGGTCGTCATCGGTAAGCTCAATATCGGGATTCTTTGAAGTGCAGTATGTAACAAGCTTATTATAGCTTTCAGCAAACGTGGGGCAGTCCTCACCGAGATAAAGGCGAAGCTTTACCTTGGGAATTCTGTCTGAAATCTGCTCCATACGACCTGTGAACTCAGGACCGAAAACAATAACGTCGCTTTCCGAAAGCTTAAGGCAATATTTGATTTCTTCGGCTGTATAGCGGTAATTGAGCGGTACAGCAAGAGCACCTGTTTTGAGAATACCGAAATAAATGGGCAGATATTCGATGCAGTTCATCAGAAGAATTGCAACTCTGTCACCCTTTTTGATACCTCTTGAGAGAAGAAAGTTTGCAAAACGGTTTGCTTTTTTATTGAATTCTTCCCAAGTGATTTCGCTTCTGCCGTCGCCCTTTGAACCCTGTTCAATAAGGGAATACTCACGCCAGGTAACGCGGTTTTTTTCCTGAATCTCGGGGTTGATTTCAACAAGGCTCACGTCATCTTTGTAGAGCTCTGCGTTTCTTTCGAGGAATTTTGTGATAGGCATTTTAAAAATTCAATCCTTTTCTTTTATTCTTATAAACAACCGTAAACGGAAAGCTTTTTGAAGCAATCCGTTTACAGAAATATATATTATTCTTGTGTAACCTCACCGGTATAGAAGAACTCTGTTTCTTTTTCGTTCGTTGACTTTGTAACTGCGCTGACAGCAGTGCAAAGCGCAATTGAAGCAGCCATAGCGACACAAGCAAACAGAGGTCCTTTGCCTGCAAGCTTAACAACAGCTTCGTTTGCTGTGAAGCTTGTCATAATCTTTGCGGCGGCAGGCACAATCGCAATAATGAAGCCGCCGAGGATTCCCGCCCATGCTCCCTTGGTGTTCATCTTCTTCCAGAAAAGAGAGAGAACGTAAGGTGCAAGGAAGGAGCCTGAGATAATGCCCCAGGAATAGCTCATCATATCAAGAATCGGTGTGTCTGAATTCGCTATGACATAAGAGCTGATAACAAATATAACACATAAAACCTTAATTGTAAATGATGATTTTTTCTCATCCATATCTTTCTTGAAATGCTTGATAAAATCTATTGTGAGGGTTGAGCTTGCGGTAAGAGTAACCGAGCAGAGAGTTGAAACCGACGCTGCAATGAGAAGCATAAGCACGATACCGAGAAGAACCGAAGGAATGTTTGCTGCTTCAAGCATTCTGGGAACTATGTAGTCCTGGTTGATAAAGCCTTCTGCTGCAGGATTATTAAGTGTTTCCCAATCAAAGAATCTGTAGCAGAGCGAGCCGATGAAGTATCCGCCGCCTGCAACAAGAAGAGCAAAGAACGTTGAGATTGTGATACCCTTCTTTGCCTGCTTGTCGTCTTTGATGCCGAAATACTTTGTAACCATCTGAGGCAGACCCCAAGTGCCGAAGCTTGTCATAAGAACGGTTGCCCAGAGAGAAATCCACTGGTCGGCATTGAGCTTGGGAAGTCCGTTTGTTCTGCTGAGCTGAACTCCTTCGGTCTTTGCATATTCCATAAGACCCTGAACGCCGCCGACAGCGTCACAGCGAATAACGCAGATAATAAGAAGCGCAACGCCGAACATCATTACGATACCCTGGAAGAAATCAGCCCTTGCCTGAACAAGATATCCGCCGAAAACAAGCATCAGCGCCGCAACAACAGCAATGATGATCATACAGTATTCAACTTTGATGCCGAGAAGAATATCCGCAACCGATGCAAGACCTTTATAAACGGATGCCGAATAGGGAATAAGGAAAACAAAAATTATAACGCAAGCGAAAAGACGCATTGCAGAGCTTGAATATCTTGTATCAAGAAGCTGAGGCATTGTTTTGATTTTGAGTCTTGCCGAAACGTCTCTCGTTCTTCTGGCAAGAACTTTCCAGGCAAGCCAAGAGCCGAAAACGGCATTGCCGATACCGGCAAGAACACCCCAAAGACCGAAGCCCTTGCCTGTTCCGCCTGCATAGCCGACAAACATAACTGCCGAGAAATAAGCCGTACCGTAGGAAAGAGCTGAAAGCCACGCACCTGCATTACGTCCGCCTACCGTAAGGTCGGCAATACTGTGAGCTTTTTTGCCCTGCGTAATTCCGATGATTGCCATAATAATAATGTATACACCAATCGTTATCCAGATAGGCAATTTATCCATCTTGTATCGCTCCTTTAAATCTTTAAAGCTTTAAAGCTTTTACGTGCTAAAGTGATGTTTGTATGATACACCTTAAAATGCGGTTTGTCAAGACTGATTTACAAAAAATTTCACTGTTTTCTGCAAAAATCTCTGATATGTTATAATGTATTGAAATTTTTTTGCATCAAATGCAACTTTTCAAAGTTTTGAATCGTTCTTATGGTTGAACGGACAAAAACCGTTCATTGAAAGGAGCTGATGAAATGAAGGATGAGTTTGAAGCGCTTGTTGAAAAGCACGCCGACACGGTAACACGCATATGCTTTATGAATCTCGAGAACCGTGCAGATGCCGAGGACGCTTGGCAGAATGTTTTTCTCAAGCTATTCAAAGAAAAAAATCTTTGGAGTTTGCCCGAAAACGAAATGAACAAATGGCTGGTAACGGTTGCGCTTAACGAGTGTCGTGATATACGAAAAAAGCTGTTCCACCGCAGTCATTTTGATATTGACGAATTGAGCATTACATACAATGAAGATTTTGACAAAGACCTCATCCGTCTTGTCAGAAGTCTTCCGTCAAAGTATTCTCAGCCAATAATCTTATTTTACTTTGAAGGCTATTCAATAAGCGAAATTTCAGTTATCCTTTCTGCAAAAGAAAACACAGTTAAATCTCGTTTAAAACGGGGCAAGGAACTTTTGAAAGGAGCTTTGACTAATGAAGAATTTTAATGTAAATACCCCCGAAGAATGGAAAAACTCTCTTTTTGAACAAATCGCCTGCGATAAGAAAACAAAGTTTGTTTCCTTCAGACCGATAATTGCAGCTGCTGCAGCTTTTGCGGTTATCGCAGCAACCATTCCTGCATTTGCATCATCGGATACTTTTACTGAATGGGTCAACCGTTGGTTTCTTGGTGACAGTAAGTTCACAGATTCACTTTATTCTGAAAAAAACGTTATTTTTGATGATAACTCCGATGAAATTGACGTTATCTGCAGCGGCATTATGGGCGATAGGCATAACGTTGCAATATATCTTGAAATCAAAGCAACCGGTGAAACCGAATTCAGCAAAAACGATGCGGATATTTTTGTTTTTAATTCGCAGTCATTTATAATGCCTGACGGCTCGGAAGCAAACGTTGTGTCATCGGTTGACCTTTCTCAAACCGACTCCAAAACTCTTTCAGCCGATTTTTTCATAACTGTCGGCAGCGAAACAGCAATACCCGAATCAATTGACATCACGCTGAAAGACTTGGTTTTGATTAAAGAAAACGGCGAACAAAAAACAATTGCAAGCGGAAGCTTCTCTGCGGCAATAACGCTTGATTATAAGGATACCGGAAGTGTCTTAAACAAAGCAGAAAACGCATCATTGTCAGCCGCTTCCTATTCGATTGATGAATCAGGTTTTGTTGCCGTAAATAATGAAACAACGGAATACAAACCCGAAAAGCTTGAAATCTCAAACGTATCTGTATATATGGTATTTGAAGCTTGCAACAGCAGCATCCCTGATTTCCGCCTTGAATCTGGTGACATAAAAGAAGGACACATCCCCTTTGAGTCATTGACGGTTGTTTTCTCT
>JAGBAK010000058.1 GCA_017938985.1 Clostridia bacterium | reverse complement strand
TCTGGTATGCGCCCGGCTGTAATCTTCACCGCAGTCCTCAGGGTGGCAGAAATAACGAATATTATTCCGAAGACCCGTTGCTTTCAGGCAAGATGTCAGCGGCTGTCATTCGCGGCGTTCAGTCAAAAGACATTGTTGTTACCGTAAAACACTTTGCTGCTAACGAGCAGGAAACCAACAGACAGTCCAACGGACTTTATACATGGGTCAATGAACAGGCTCTTCGTGAGCTTTATCTTGAACCTTTTGAAATCTCGGTTAAAGAAGGTCAGGCAAAGGGCGTTATGTCTGCTTATAACCGTATCGGTGCACAGTGGTGCGGCGGCAGCAAGGCTCTTATTACCGACCTTTTAAGAAATGAATGGGGTTTTGACGGTTTTGTTATCACAGATGCAAGCATCGATCTTACCGGTGAAGGCTATCTTGACCCCGTACTTGCTGTTTATGCAAGAAACAGCGGCATTCTGACTATGCTTTACGTTATATCTGCACCGCAGACGATGATTTCTCTTCGTCTTGCTTATATGCGTGACCCGATCGGCTTCGGCAACGCAATGCGCCTTTGCGTTTACGATATATGCAGAATGAAGATGCAGACAAAAGCTTTTGATGAAATGAAATAAACGTTAAAAATCTCCTGCGGTTTTTAAGCCGCAGGAGATTTTTTATATGTTGATTAAATTATTAAGTTTGTCCATTGTGTCAGCTTTCGGCTCGGGGATTGCGGAAAACGGAAATTCGATTTTAAGCTTATCGTATTTGACCTGACAGATTTTTTTGAACGGCAGAAGTTCGGTTTTATCAATGCAGGTGTTGCTTTCTTTGAGCGCTTTGAGCAAAGCTATATTTTCCTCGTTGTCGTTAAGAGTGGGGATGATTACCTGACGGAGCGTAACGGGGATTTGATTTTTATTAAGAAAATCAAGAAACTCAAGCACTGACGTATATGAACAGCCGACGTGTTTCTGATAATCGTTTTCATTCGTGTATTTGATATCAAGCAAAACTCTGTCGGTGACAGTGAGCAGTTTTCTGACCGAATCATCCATAATACTACCCGAGGTATCAAGGCAGGTATTGATGCCTTCTGCTTTGCACAGTTGAAACAGTTCGTAAACAAATTCAGCCTGAAGAAGCGGTTCGCCGCCTGAAACGGTGATTCCGCCGTCCTTGCCGAAATACTCTTTATATCTCTTTGCTTTTCCAACAATCTCGCTTGCGCTGAATTCTTTGCCGCCCGAATAATCCCATGTGTCGGGATTATGGCAGCAACCGCAGCGAAGATTGCAGCCTTGCATAAAAACAACAAATCTGATTCCGGGTCCGTCAAGAGCACCGAGACTCTGAAAAGAGTTGATATAACCTTTCATTACATTGCCTCGTGGAACGTTCTGCTGATAACCTCTCTCTGCTGTTCTCTTGAAAGCTTGTTGAAGTTAACTGCATAACCTGAAACTCTGATTGTGAGGTTGGGATAAGCTTCGGGATTCTCGTATGCTTTCATAAGAGTTTCTCTGTTAAGAACGTTTACGTTTATATGGTGAGCTTTCTTTGCAAAGTAACCGTCAAGAATTGAAACAAGGTTTGATACTCTTTCGTCCTCGTCTCTGCCGAGAGCTTCGGGTGTGATTGAGAAAGTGTTTGAAACACCGTCACGGCAGTCATCGTAGCTGATTTTAGCAACGGAGTTGAGGGATGCAAGTGCGCCGTTTTCTTCTCTGTTGTGCATCGGGTTTGCGCCGGGTGCAAAGGGAGCAAAAGCCTTTCTGCCGTCGGGAGTTGCACCTGTGTTTTTGCCGTACATAACGTTTGAAGTGATAGTGAGAACAGAAAGGGTGTGTATAGCTTTTCTGTAAGCGGGAGTTTTGCGAAGTTCGGTGATAACTTTATGAGTCATATCCTTTGCAATGAGGTCAACTCTGTCGTCGTCGTTGCCGTATTTGGGGAAATCGCCCGTCGTTACAAAGTCAATGATGTAACCTGATTCATTTTTAACGGGTGCAACGTTTGCATATTTGATTGCGCTGAGTGAGTCTGCCACAACGGAAAGACCTGCAATGCCAAAAGCCATAAAGCGCTCAACGTCGGTATCGTGAAGAGCCATCTGGATTTTTTCATATGCGTATTTGTCGTGCATATAGTGGATGATGTTCATTGTATTGACGTAAAGGTTGCTGAGCCATTTGATATAAACGTCATAGCGTTCCATAACCTCGTCAAAATCAAGCTTTTCGCCGTCAAGTACGGGCATCTGCGGACCGATTTTAATGCCGCTTGTTGTGTCGTAGCCGCCGTTGATTGCAATAAGCAAAAGCTTTGCAAGGTTGCAGCGTGCGCCGAAGAACTGCATCTGCTTGCCGACCTTCATAGCTGAAACGCAGCAGGCAATGGCGTAATCGTCGCCGTAAATGGGACGCATAACGTCGTCGTTTTCATACTGAATTGAATCTGTGTCTGCCGAAACCTTAGCGCAGAATTTCTTGAAGTTTTCGGGCAGGGAGTTTGACCAGAGAATTGTGAGGTTAGGTTCGGGGGAAGAGCCGAGTGTATAGAGTGTGTTAAGTATGCGGAAGCTGCTCTTGGTTACAAGCGTTCTGCCGTCTTCACCCATACCGCCGACTGCTTCGGTTATCCACATCGGGTCGCCGCCGAAAAGCTCGTTGTATTCGGGAGTACGCAGATGACGTGCGCAGCGGAGCTTCATAACAAAATCGTCAATGATTTCCTGCACTTCGGCTTCGGTAAGAGTACCGTTTGCAAGATCGCGTTCAAAATAAATGTCAAAGAAAGTGCTGACTCTGCCGAGCGACATTGCGGCGCCGTTTTGCTCTTTGATTGCAGCAAGGTAAGCAAAATAAGTCCACTGAACAGCTTCTTTTGCATTTTTTGCAGGTTCGCTGATATCGTAACCGTACATTTCAGCCATTTCTTTCAGATAACCGAGAAACGCTATCTGACGGTATAATTCTTCGTCAAGACGGATAGCTTCGGTGTTGAAGAAACCGCCTGCAAGCTTTGACTTATCTTTTTTCTTTTCTTCAATAAGTTTATCAACACCGTAGAGAGCAACTCTGCGGTAGTCGCCGATGATTCTTCCTCTGCCGTAAGCGTCGGGCAGACCTGTGATTACGTGGCACTTTCTTGCCTGACGCATTTCGTCTGTATACGCTCTGAAAACGCCGTCATTGTGAGTTGTTCTGAAACGGAATTCTTCTTCAACCTTTTTTCCGAGCTTATAGCCGTAAGCTTCGCAAGCCTGCTTGACCATACGCATACCGCCAAAGGGGTTAACGCCTCTTTTAAGCGGTCTGTTTGTCTGAAGACCAACAATAATTTCGTTGTTTTTATCTATGTAACCGGGGGAGTAGCTTGTAAGAGATGATACGGTAGCTGTGTCAATATCAAGCACGCCGCCAAACTGTCTTTCGAGTGCAAAAAGTGACTCAAGCTTTTTCATAAGGCTGTTTGTTCTTTCGGTTGCTTCGGCAAGAAAAGACGAATCGCCGAGATATTCCTTATAGTTAAGCTGAATAAAGTTTCTTACGTTGATTTCGTTTTGCCATTCGCCGGCAACAAAACCGTTCCAATTTTCGTGCTTCATATTAAATCCTCCTTAACTTTCTGATTTGCCATATAAAAAAAAGGCAAATCAGTTCAACAAAACTGAATTGCCCAGACGGTCGGCTTTATCGGTTTACATTCCCTTGCGGTTATCCGCAAAATCCGTCAGTCATGTAAACTGTGTTTTTATTATACTACTACATTTAGTGGTTGTCAATTTTTAAACAGGATAAAATAACATATATTTTGAGCTTTTTTTAGTCAATTTGACGATTTACAGAAAAATTTAAGTATTTAAAAATGAACAAAGCATAAAAACATTGACTTAAATGTTTAAATATACTATAATATTTAGTTGATTTAGGCAATTAATTTTGTTTGTACGGAGGTAATTCGGTTATGAATTATGACGTTATTGTTATCGGTGCGGGTAACGGCGGTCTTGCCGCTGCTGCAACGTGTGCAAAAGCGGGTCTTTCAACGCTTTTGCTTGAAAAACACAATATCCCCGGCGGTGCTGCTTCTTCGTTTGTCAGAGGCAGATTTGAGTTTGACCCTTCGCTGCACGAACTTTGCGAAGTAGGTACCCAAGACAAGCTCGGCACTGTTGATGAGATATTCAACAGAATCGGCATTGATATTGACTGGTGTTCACATCCGTCAACGTTCCGCCTTATTGTTCCTGCAAAAGAAGGCGACACAGACGCTTTTGTGAACGAAGACGGTGTTCGTGTTACGGTTGATGCCCGTATGCCCAACGGATACGAAGCATTTGCAAAAAAACTTGATGAACTTGTACCCGGTTCATACGACAGCTGTATGGCTGCTTTTGATTTGTCAATCCGTATGAATGCTTTGTTTGATGCAACTGAAGACCTTTCTTTGCTTCCCGGTACAATCAAAGATTTGCCCGACGTTATGCGTCTTGTTTCGCATTCTCTCAAAGACTTGCTTGATACGCTTGGTATGCCTAAAAAGGCACAGGATATTTTCTGCACATACTGGTCTTATATGGGCGCACCTGCATCAATTTTTGACTCAATATATTTAACGGTTATCGGCAGCTACGTTAAATTCGGTTCTGTTGTACCCAGAAACAGAAGCCATGCAATCAGCATTGCCATCGACAAGGCTATCCGTGATTACGGCGGTGATATCTGGTATAATTCCGAAGTAACAAAGGTTATAACCAAAAACGGTAAGCCTGCGGGCGTTGTTATCAACGGCGAAAAAGAAGTTCACGGTAAATACATTATCTGCAACGCAGTTCCCAATGTTGCGTGGAGCGAGCTGTTTGATTTAAAGGACGTACCCGAAAAGCAGCTCAGAATGCTTAATGCAAGAAAAGTTGCCTGTTCTCTTTCAACGGTTTATATCGGTCTTAATAAATCAAAAGAAGAACTCGGACTTAAGGATTATTCAATATTTATTGCTCCCGATTCAGATTCCGATAAGCAGTACGAAGCTGCTCAGAAATTCTTTAACGGTTATTGCATCATTAACTGCGTTAACAATATTATTCCCGACTGTTCACCCGAAGGAACAACTCAGCTTTTCCTTACAACCATAACGTTTGGTGATTCAATGAAGGGCATCAAACCTCAGGATTATAAGAAATTCAAAACCGAGGTTGCAAAGGATATGATTGAAACCTGTGAAAAAGCACTTAATATTTCAATTACTCCTTATATCGAAGAAATTGAAATAGCTCTTCCGCCGACCTTTGCACGTTATCTGAATACACCCTGGGGTACACCTTACGGCTATATGCTTGAAAAATGGGACAGCATTATTCCCAGAACCGTACAGGCTGTTATGGACCGTCCGTTTGATAACTTCTTCTTCTGCGGTGCTTCACAGCAGAGAGGTGACGGCTACAGCAGCGCATACTTTACGGGCGAACAGGCAGCCAAAGAAATTATTATGATGGAAAATAAGAAAGGGGGCAAATAATAATGGCAAGTAAAATCAAAGCAATGAAAGCCACAAAATTTGTTTCTCTTATGCTTGACAGACAAAAAAGATTCAAAGCGGCAGATGCACAGTTGCCCGAGATGCCTGACAATGCAATGGCTCTTGCCCGTGCGCTTCATCCGAAGCGTCAGTATCTCAAGGTTGCAGCTGTTACGGATATGGCGGCGGACACAAAAAGCTTTACGCTTGTTCCCGATCCCGAAAGAGGTACAAAAGAGCTTGCATATTTCGGAGCAGGCAAATATCTTACCGTTTTTGAAACGATTGAAGGTATGCCCGTAACAAGAGCATATTCTATTTCGTCATCACCCAAGGAATCTCTTGAGGGCAAATACGTGCTTACAATTAAACTTGTTGAGGGCGGTCTTGTTTCACGTTATATTTTTGATAACTGGACAGAAGGTACTGCCGTTGAGGTTTCGGCACCTGCAGGTAATTTTGAATATCAGCCTCTCCGTGACGCCAAGAACGTTATCTGCATTGCGGGCGGCAGCGGTATCACTCCGTTTGTTTCAATGGCAAAAGCAATTGCGGACGGCGACGAGGATTTTGAAATGATTCTTCTTTACGGCAGCCGTAATTATGACAACATCGTTTTTCGTGACGAGCTTGAAGAAATTGCCGCAAGTTGCGATAAAATCAAGGTTGTTCACGTTCTCAGTGACGATAAAAAATGCAGACGCAAGGGAATTGAAAAAGGATTTATCACTGCTGAGCTGATTAAGAAATATGCGCCTGAAAATGAAAAATATTCAGTTTTCATTTGCGGACCTCAGCAGATGTATGATTTTGTTGATAAAGAGCTTGAAACACTGAACCTTGAAAAGAAATATATCCGCCATGAAATGTTCGGCGAATTCCATAATCCGCAGACACAGGAGGATTATCCTGCAGGTATTCCCGAAACAGTCAGAATCACTGTAACAATTCAGGATAAAACCTATATCATCAAGGGCAGTTCTTCTGACTCTGTCATGCAGATTCTTGAGAAAAACGGTCTTTCCGCTCCTGCCCGCTGCAGAAGCGGTGAATGCGGTTTCTGCCATTCACATCTTATCTCCGGCAAGGTTTACGTACCTAAACATCTTGAAAAACGCAGACTCGCTGATTTTGAGTTCAACTGTATTCATCCTTGCTGCTCATTCCCGCTCACAGACCTTGAAATCAACGTACCCGTTGCCAAATAATTTGATATAAATTCAGAAAGAGGTTTTTAAATTGACTAAAAAACGATATTTTGCTGCAATTATATCTTTATTGCTTATATTTACAACAGTATTCAGTATGACCGTTCCCGTTTATGCCGTTACTGTTATAAATGAAGAAGTTGAGACGCCGGAAGTTCCCAAAGAACCCAAGCTGCCTGTCAACGAAAAAATCGTTGAAGTAGCACGTGCACAGAAGGGTTATTATGAGAGCAACGCCAATAAGTTCACTGAATGGTATTTCGGTTATCCCACTGATACATATTGGTGCACCATATTCGTTTCGTGGTGCGGTGCTCAGGTTGGTGCAAGCGGCACTGCTATCCCTAAAAGATCAACGGTTGAAGGTATGCGTGTATGGTATCAGATGAGAGATCGTTATTATCCTGCTACAAGCGACTACGTTCCCTGCAAGGGTGACATAGTTTTTATGAACACTGAAGTTGACGGTACCGACAACGTACATCACGTTGAAATTATAACCGAGGACGGCTTCTTCGGCACAAAGAAGAATCCTAAGATCAAATGCATCGGCGGTAATACTTCCAATATTAATTACGAAGGCTCCGAATACGTTACCGAAAAAACAAGAAACGTTAACGGCTCAAGAGCGACAATAATCGGATATGCTCATCCCGATTATGAAAAGAGTCAAGGCATTATGGGTCTTATCTATACTTTGATTGATCTGGCATCACCTGCATATATGAAGCTTATTATGTCAAAGTTCATTTCGCTTATTCAGTCAATCCAGACATCTGACGTTCAGGAGCCTTCACCCGAAGTTGCAGTTTGAATTGAACAGGTGAAGCAATGAAAAAGTTTTTATCTTTATTTTTTAGTATAATTATTATGACACAAACAGTTATATCAGCAAATGCTGAATTCAATGCTCCCAAGCTTTCGAGAGAAGAATGGGATTCACTCTACGCTTCAATGATAAGTTCCAACACATTGCCGACACTCAACGTAGGTGCTGATGAAACACAGGTCAGCCTTTGCTGGCACGCTGAAAAAAGCAATGCCGTTGCCGAGGTCAGGCTTGCCGACAATGAGCAGATGAATAACTTTAAGACTTTCAGCGGAAACAAAACACCTGCCGAAACAGATGAACAGATTGTCTGCCGTGTTGTTTTAACGGGTCTTGAGGAAAATTCAACCTATTATTATCAGTGGTACACGGGCGATGGCTGGAGCGACGTGTACAAATATGAAACCAAGTCATTCGGTGACCATAAGGTTATGATTGTCGGTGATATTCAGATTAACGAGATTTATGACGGAAATAACGAAGAACAGATGAACATCGGTTATTTCTGGAATAATTATCTTTCTGAAGTGCTTACAAAGAATCCTGACATCAGTTATCTTGTGACACCCGGTGACAATACGTCAACCGGCTCCACCGATGAAGAATGGCAGACGTTGCTTATGCCTGAATCGCTGAGAAGTCTCCCTGTTGCTATGGCTATCGGTAACCACGATAAAAAAGGTATGACCTATAATTACTTTACCAATATGCCTAACGAGGATTACGGCAGATTTTTCAGCGGTCTTGACCGCGATTTCTGGTTCAGATACGGTGACGTTCTTTATCTTTTCTTTGACTCAACTTCGGGTAATGCGCCCGACCATATGCGTTTTGCAAAAAAGGCTGTTGAGCAGAATAAGGATGCAAAATGGAGAATCGGTGTTGTTCATCACGGTATCTACGGTGCAGGCGACGCAATCGGCGATATGGAAACCGAGATTTTGCTTAAAAATATTTTTGCACCTATATTTGAAGTATATGAACTTGACCTTGTTATAACGGGACACACGCATTCACAGGGACGTTCCCATTTTATGAAAAGCGGCAAAATTAAAAGCGAAGCTCCGAGTGGCGGCACCTTTGTTAACCCCGAAGGCATAGTTTATCTTAATTCAAATTGCGTACGTAACGTCTATGATGATAATTTTGATGCCGAGCATCTGGCATATAAGCTCGTCGAGGATGAAGTTACAACTTATACGACGCTTGAGTTTAAAGGTGACAAACTGATTCTTGAAACAAGAAGAGGGGATAACAGCGAGCTTCTTGACAGCATCACAATTGAAAAGACGGTTGAATTTAACGATAAAACCGCGAACAAGTTTTTCAAAAAGCTTCTCTATAAGCCGATTGAATTGCTTGGTTTTATTTACACAATGATTGATAATCTTGTCAGGTCATTCAGCTGAATAAGCTGAAACAGAATTTAGGAGGTAATGCGATGGAAAAGCGACGTTCTCTTGAGAATGCACAATTTGAGCATCCTAACAGAATAGGCTTTAAAGACGGTCTCGGTTACGCTATGGGTGACGCCGGCAACCTTTTTATTCTTACTTACGTTTCGTCGTATTTGAAAGTTTTTTATACCGACGTTCTCAAGCTCGGTGAGTTAAGAATAACGGTTTTGTTCCTTATTGCAAGATTATGGGACGCAATCAACGACCCTCTCTGGGGTGGTCTGATTGCAAAGAAAAAGCCGACGAAAGACGGTAAATTCAGACCTTTTATCAAATGGTTTGCAATTCCTCTCGGCATTTCGGCTATGCTTTGCTACGTTAATTTTACAAATTTTACGAGTAACCAGAATCTTATTCTTGCTTTGGCTTACATAACGTATATCGGTTTTGGTATGATGTATACCACAATCAACATTCCTTACGGTTCTCTTGCTTCGGTTATCACCGATGACCCTGCAGGCAGAACGCTGCTTTCAACGTTCAGAACTGTTGGCGCAGGTCTCGGCGGTGCAGCTCCTCTGATTATTGCTCCTTTTATAATATATCAGGGCACCGGCGAATATAACAGAGCAGGCAAAGAAATTGAGGTTGCTGACGCAAACGGTATGCTTGTTTTCGGCATCATTATGGGCGTGCTTTCAATTTTCTCATTCTTTATTTGCTATAAGCTCTCAAAAGAACGAGTACCGTCAGAAGAAGAACCCGACGTTGACATCAAGGGTATGTATAAGGGTATGCTTAAAAGCAGACCGTTTATCATGGCGGCGCTTTCGGGTATACTTATCAGCGGTCAGCTTCAGTTCGGTTCGCTTAACCAGTATCTTTATAAGAACTATTTTGAAAACACAGGTCTTGGTGCAATCGGAACCGTTGCGAACTATCTGCCTATGGCAATTATGATTTTCTTTATGCCGAAGCTTGTGAAACGTTTCGGCAAAAAGGAGCTTTGCGGTTTCGGAACTTTCTTCTCGGCTCTTGCGGCAATTCTTATGTATTTTGTTGTTCCGCACTGCGACAGACTCGGCTCAGGTCCCGTTATGTTTATGCTCTTTACTTTTATAATCGGCTTCGGTTATTCGTTTGTAAGCATCACAAACTGGGCTATTATAACTGACGTTATTGATTATCAGGAATATAAAACAGGCATCCGCAGCGAAAGCGCAGTTTATGCCGTTTATACTTTCTGCCGCAACCTCGGTCAGACACTTGCCGACACAGGCGGAATTACGCTCCTGAGCAAAATTGCAGGCTACAACGGCGAAACAATGGCTGATGCAGGTTATATTGAAGGTGTAGGCGAAGGTATTCTTACCGTTTGCACAATTATTCCTGCAATTGTTTATACGCTTGTTTTCCTCATCTTCCAGTTCGGATATAACCTTGATAGGGGCAAGCTTGACGTTATGTACAGAGCTCTTGGCAGAACGGTAACCGCAGGCGAAGAAGAGATTACAAGAAATCCTCAGTAATTTTTTAAACCTCTCCGTAAATCGGGGAGGTTTTTTCTTGAATATCGGCCAGCATTGTGTTATTATTGTTTTGAAATGGGGTGCTCAAATGAATCTTCTTGAAAAATCAAAAGAAAATATCATTGTTGTTGCGCACAGAGGCGCAGCAGGCGGCAATATACCTTGTAACACAATTGCGGCTTATGAAATTGCGCTTAAGCAAGGTGCGGATATGATTGAAGCTGACGTCAGCTGCAGTGCGGACGGTAAGCTGTTTTTGTTTCATCCGGGAATGGAAAGACCGCATCTTAATAAATTAATGTCGCTGAAGCATAAAAAATTCAGCTCAATTCAGAAAACCAAATACGTAAATTATGATAACACACCCACGCAGTTCGGCATTGACAGCTTTGACGATTTCCTTGAGCAGTTCAAAGGCAGATGTTTTATTAATATAGATAAATTCTGGGGCAATCCCGAAAAGATTTATCAGGCAGTCAAACGCCACGGAATGGTTGACCAGATACTTGTCAAAAGCAAGCTTAACAAAAACGTTACAGGTATTCTTGAGGAGCTTTGTCCCGAGTTGCCGTTTATTCCTATAGTTTCGGAAGAGCATCCGTCGCACGAAGAGCTGAAGAAAATGAACATCAATTATATCGGCGCAGAGGTTCTTTTTGAAAAGGAGGATTCTCAGCTTGCAAGCAAAGAATTTATTGATATGATGCACCGCGACGGCAAGCTTGTGTGGGTTAATTCGATAATCTATAACTATAAGGAACAGCTTTCGGGCGGTCACAGCGACGATTCAGCTCTGACGGTTTCAGAGGATTACGGCTGGGGCTGGCTTGCTGACAGAGGATTTGATTTTATTCAGACTGACTGGACTATGATGCTTGTTGATTATCTTAAACGAACAAACAGATATTATAAATAAATCAATTATTAAAATAAAAACAGCTCCGAGGCCTGAAGCTTCGGAGCTTGATTTTTTACGGCATATAAGGATTATCGCTGTAGGGGTAATCATCGGGCATAACGTAGGGTCTGAAATAATTGGCGGTGAAATCAATTGCCCACTGACCTTTTTTGCCTTCCCAATAGCTCGAATGAGGTTCGATTGAAAGCATACCGTTATAGTCTTTTGTATAAAGCAAATCCATAATAGTTTTCCAGTCGGTCTGGTCCATTCCTGCGGGTGCATCGTCGTAATGCTCGCCGTTAACCGAAACGGTGCCTTTAAGGTGGAAATGGAAGATTCTCTCGCCGAATTCAAGTATTTCTTTGAGATAATCTCCGCCGTCGCCGATGCAGTGTGACGGATCGTATTTGATGCCCATTTCAGGAACTGCGGAAAGAATTACTCTCCAAGCCTGAGGTTCAACAACAAAGTTTTCCCAACGGCAGTTATAAGCGGCAATTTTAACGTTTTTATCCTTTGCAAAATCAACGAGTGTTCTGAAATAGTTTATTGCTATTTCGCAGTTTTCAAAAAAGCTCTTGTCGTCGGTATAGTTAACGCCGCAATTATAAACGGGACAACCGATTATTGAAGCAGCTTCGATAAGGTTTTTGTCATTCTGCAAAGCTTCGTCAATAATTTCACCGTTGTCGTCAATTCTCTGCATACCCCATCTGCCGATTGAGCCGACCGCAACGTTATATTTTTCAGCATAGCCTTTGATATCCTCGGCAAGCGAAAGAAATTCTGCTGAATCGTAATTATAGTTTACGCAAAATTCAACCGCATCAAGTCCTTTATCGTGAACGTATTTGATGCAGCCTTCGCTCCAGCCGTTGATTATTCCCAGTTTCATTATAATCACCTCTGAACAAAAATTATATCACTCAATTCTGGATATGTAAATAATTGAAATTGAATTTATAATAATAATTTTGAGGTGTTATTATGAAATCGTTATGGATAAACTGCGCTGAAAAACCAAAGTTCGATAAGCTGACCCGTGATATCAAAACAGACGTACTCATAGTCGGTGGCGGTATAACGGGAGTTTTGTGCGCTTATATGCTTCGTAAAGCAAACGTTGACTGCGTACTTGTTGAGGCTGACGAAATCGGTAAGGGAGTAACTCAGAACACAACCGCAAAAATCACCTTTCAGCACGGTCTGATATATGATAAGCTTATCAGAAGGTACGGTCTTGAAAAAGCGAGGCTTTATTATGAAGCCAATAAAAAAGCTCTTGATAATTACCGTGAAATAAGTAAAACCGTTGAATGCGATTTTGAAGAGAAAGATTCTTTTGTTTATGCAACTGAAGATAACGTAAAAATAAAAAAAGAGTTTGAAGCATATAAAAGAATCGGAATTGAATCAGAGTATTGCGAAAGTCTGCCATTGCCGTTAACGGTTACAGGTGCAGTTAAAATCGGCAATCAGGTGCAATTCAACCCAATGAAATTCATTTATACAATTTCAAAAGAGCTGAATATATTTGAAAATACAAAGGTTATAAATATAGAACCGCATAAGGCGCTTACAAACAACGGGTTGATTACGGCAAACAAAATAATTATTGCCACGCATTTTCCGATAATCAATAAACACGGTTTGTATTTTATGAAGCTTTATCAGCACCGTTCTTACGTTCTGGCGCTTGAAAACGCAGCTGAAATCAACGGAATGTACGTTGATGAAAACAATAAGGGTATGTCATTCAGAAATTATGGTGATTTGCTTCTTCTTGGCGGCGGAGGACACAGAACGGGCAAAAAGGGCGGAAACTGGCAGGAACTGCGTGAATTTGCAAAGCTTCATTTTCCAAAAGCAAAAGAAAAATTTTTCTGGGCAACGCAGGATTGTATATCGCTTGACGGAGTTCCTTATATCGGTTTATACTCAAAAAATACTCCTGATTTATACGTTGCAACAGGCTTTAATAAATGGGGTATGACTTCTGCTATGGTAGCGGCAGAGATTTTAAAAGATATGATTACGGATAAAAAGAATCCTTATGCCGATATCTTTGACCCGTCAAGAAGCATTCTTCAGCCTGAACTTTGTTTAAATGTTTTTGAAACGGCATTCAATTTGCTTACTCCTACGGTCCCGAGATGTCCGCATCTGGGGTGTGCACTGAAATATAACAAAGCCGAACACTCGTGGGACTGTCCCTGTCACGGTTCAAGATTCAAAGAAAACGGTAAGCTTATAGATAACCCTGCAACCGATGACGTTGATTTGAAATAATATTTCAAAAATTTAGCGCTATTACTATACAAATATTTATTATTATGTTATAATAGTCAATTGAGGTGAAGAATCGATGAATATTGTTTTTAAAATTTTATCGGCAATATTTGCTTTTATTATAGCTGTTTCACCTTTTGGTAATAAAACAGAAGAACCAAAGTGCAAACCGGAATTCAACGGCACTTTCATTCAGTCCTGGCTCAGTTCAAGCTGGAGCGATGAACAGTGGCAGAGTGAAATTGAAAATATGCAAGATGCAGGTATCGAGTACCTAATATTGCAGGACGTTGCGAATAAGGCATATAAATCTTCAGGCGGTGGCTGGAGCATCTATTATGACTCTGACCTTGACGTTTTTGACGGTGCAACGGTTTATAATGATGTCATTGAATCAGCTCTGCGCAACTGCAGCGGAACGGGCATAAAGGTTTTTGTCGGTCTTGCAATGTTTGACGATTTCTGGACGGAAGGCGCAATCACAGGACAGTATGCCGAAATGTGTGACGTTGCATCGCAGATGGTAACGGAGATTTACACAAAGTATTATTCACGTTACAGCGATTGCTTTTACGGCTGGTATTTTACACCCGAATTCAATAACGTTCTTACTTGTCAGGTAAACATCAGCGGTATGAGCAGGGGACTCAACAAAATTATTGATGCAATCAACAGCGGTGATGCTGATATGCCGCTTCTTTTAAGTCCGTTTTTTGCTGAATACCTCGCAAACACTCACACGGGTACTCTCGTAAATCTTGTGAGACTTCTAAATTCCGTAAATTTCCGTGACGGCGATATTTTTGCGCCGCAGGATGCAATCGGCGCATTATGGACTTCTTCCAAAAATCTTGATAAAACCTGGAAGATGTATTCGCAGGCGGTTAAAGCCTGTGACGCTGATTTAAGACTCTGGGCAAACTGTGAGAATTTCTGCATTGCAATTGCAAAATCACCCTTAAACGGAATTCTTACAAGACCGACGACTGAAAATACCGCTTACGTAACCTCAACTCTTGACCGTTTTGTGTGGCAGATGGAGGTTGCGTCGAAATATTGCGAGAATATCATAACGTTTTCTTATAATCATTATTTCAGTCCCGATCAGGTGAATTCCGCTTTTATAAATACTTATTTAGACTACGTTGATAACGGTTACGTGCTTGAATGCGAAAGACCTGCAGCGGTCAGAGAACTTAGCAAAACACAGACCGATGTCGGTGTTTTGCTTGAATGGAAAGAATCAACCGACAATTTCGGTATTGCATATTACCGTATTGAGAAAAACGGCAAATTCCTTGCAAGAGTTGAAATGATTTCGGGTGATGAAGAATTGGTTTATTCTGATTCGCTTGGCCGCGCAGAAGATACATATTCCGTTACAGCTTATGATGCGGCAGGTAACGTTTCGGAAACTGTTACGGCTTAAGGAGGATTTTTATGGCAGTAAAACTTAATGAAGATAAAGATGTTGTTGCTGCAATCCGTGAAGGATTAAAGCGTAAGGGCGGATACTGTCCCTGCAGACTTGAAATCAAAGAAGAATATAAGTGTATATGCGACGAATTTAAAGCTCAGATTGCAGACCCTGATTTTGAGGGATACTGCCACTGTATGCTTTATTATAAAACAAAGGATTAATTGATTTTACACTATTTGCGGAGGGTATACATATGGCTAAATGCAAAGTAATTTCACACAGAGGCGCAAACAAAGAGGCTCCTCAGAACACAATTCCGGCTTTCAAAAAGTCGCTTGAAATCGGCTGCGACGGTTTTGAAACGGACATTCATCTCACGGCGGACGGACATCCCGTTATCTGCCATAACTACACAGTTGACGAAACATCAACGGGTAACGGCGAAATCCGTTCTAAAACACTTGATGAGCTTCGTACATATGATTTCGGTTCATATTTTGATGAAAAATTCAAGGGCACACAGCTTCCTCTGCTTGATGAATTCCTTGAATTAAGCAAGGATGAACAGGTCGAAATAATGAACATTGAAATTAAGCCTCCGCTCGACGGAAATATGGAAATTGTAAAAAAGACAATTGATGCCGTTAAGGAAAAAGGTCTTTTCGGAAAGCTTCTCATTTCAAGCTTCAGCCCCGAAGTTCTTGTTGAATGCAAAAAGGTTGACCCCAATTGCAAAACGGGTTTCCTTTATGCTCCCAACAAAGCATTTTTCTATAAAACCATGCTTTTCGGTTATGTAAAATTTGCTAAATCAATCAAGGCCGATTATCTGCATCCCCACTTTTTTGCAGTTACAAAGACATACGTTAAAAAGCTCCATAAAAACGGAATCAAGGTCAACGTATGGACAGTAAACAAGCCTGAAATTGCCGAAAAGCTTATCAGATTCGGTGTTGACGGTCTTATCACAGACCTTCCGGCAATGGCTAACGAGCTTGTTAAAAAATATTCGGTATAATTTGTTGAAAACAAATGCTGCATATGTTATAATTCAAAAAGTCAGGCGGTGAATTATGGCTATATTCAAAACATACAGTCCCGAGGAAACAGAAAACCTTGCCTTTAAACTTGCTGAAAAGATTCCTTACGGAAAGGTAATAGCAATGTTCGGCGATTTGGGAGCCGGCAAAACTGCGTTTACACGCGGATTTACAAAAGGTCTGGGAATCAGCTGCGACGTGAGCAGTCCGACTTTTGCGCTTGTAAATGAATACAGAAGCACGGATAAAACTCTTTATCATTTTGATATGTACCGCATCAGCGGCTGGGATGATTTATATTCAACAGGATATTTTGATTATCTTGATGAAGGTGCTTCGCTTATTATTGAATGGAGCGAAAATATTGAGGCTGTGCTGCCTGACGACTGCATCAGAATAACTATCAGAAAAACTGATGATGAAAAAGAAAGAATAATTGAAGTTATCGGAGTTGAAACGGTTGAAAATTCTCTCGATTGATTCTTCGGCAAAAACAGCGAGCGTTGCGGTTACACAAAACAGAACTCTTTTGAGCGAGTGTTTTGTTAATGCAGGTCTTACCCACAGCAGAACACTTATGCCGATGGTTGATAACGCTCTCAGTCAAGCCGATTTGAAAATAGACGATATTGATGTTTTTTGCGTAAATTCGGGTCCGGGCTCTTTTACAGGTATCCGAATCGGAGTTGCAGCCGTCAAAGGTCTGGCTCTTTCTTCGGGAAAGCCTTGCGCCGGTGTTTCAACACTTGAAGCAATAGCTTATAATTTTGTTGACGAAAATGCCGTTGTCTGCGCCGCAATGGATGCACGCTGTAACCAGGTTTATGCTGCGCTTTTCAGCGTGGAAGACGGTGTTGTGACAAGACTTTGCGACGATTATGCAGTTCCGATTGACGAACTTACGCAGGAAATAAAAAAAATAACAGATAAAGCGGTTATTATGGCGGGCGACGGTGCAGAGCTTTGCTTCAAAGCTATGAAAGATGCCGTTCCCAACGTCAGATTATCTGCAGAATTCAGAAGATATCAAAGGGCATACGGTGCTGCGCTTGCCGCAAATGAACGTCAGGATTTGTTTGCTGATTCCGCTTTGCTTGCGCCTGTATATCTTCGTTTGCCTCAGGCTGAACGTGAATTGAAATTAAAAAAAGGAGAATAAATAATATGATAGCTCTCGGTTGTGATCACGCAGGTCTTGAACTCAAAAATGCAATTAAGCTTCACCTTGATGAAAGAAACATTGAATACAAGGATTACGGTACATACACTCCCGATTCCGCGGACTATGCTGTTTATGCTGAAAAGACCGCAAAAGCCGTTACAAGCGGCGAATGCGAACTTGGTTTGCTTTTCTGCGGCACAGGTGTCGGTATTTCAATTGCGGCAAATAAGGTTAAGGGCATCAGAGCTTGCTGCTGCTCGGACAAGTTTTCCGCTGAAATGACAAGACTCCATAATAACGCCAACATTCTTTGCCTTGGCGGCAGAGTTGTTACCGTTGAAAAAGCAATTGAGCTTGTTGACGTATTTCTTGACACTGAATTCAGCGGTGAAGAGCGTCATATGAGAAGAATTGCTCAGGTAACAGACCTTGAAGACAGATTTTGATTGACGGAGGTTTAAAGATATGGCAAACGTAATGGTAATGGATCATCCGCTTATTCATCATAAGCTTTCAATCCTCAGAGACGAAAAGACAAGTTCAAAGGATTTCAAAAATCTTATCAGTGAAATTGCAACCCTTATGTGCTACGAAGCAACAAGAGATTTGCCTCTTAAAGAAGTTGAAACAAAAACTCCTATCTGCGTAGCAAAAACAAAGGTAATTGCAGGCAAAAAGCTCGCTTTTGTTCCCATTCTCAGAGCAGGTCTGGGTATGGTTGACGGCGTTATGTCGCTTGTACCTTCTGCAAGAATCGGTCATATCGGTCTTTACAGAGACCCCGAGACGCTTAAACCTGTTGAATATTACTGCAAGCTTCCTGCTGACATTGAGCGCAGAGAGGTAATTGTTCTTGACCCGATGCTTGCAACGGGCGGTTCAGCAATTGATGCTATAACTCAGATTAAATTGCGTAATCCCATGAACGTTAAGTTTATGTGCATTATTGCCGCTCCCGAAGGTCTTGAGGCTCTCAAGGCGGCTCACCCCGACGTTGACGTTTATATCGGCGCGCTTGACAGTCACCTCAATGATCACGGCTACATCGTACCCGGTCTCGGCGATGCAGGTGACAGAATCTTTGGCACTAAATAATCAGAAGAAAACAAACCCGTTGAGCATTAAAACTCAACGGGTTATTTTTATATCTTATTTGTTTGCAGGCATCATATAGAAGCTGAATTCAAGTCCTTTACTGCCGTCAACCTCAAACTGAGGAAGAACGTCGGGTCCGCAGCTTGCGGTGCCTGTGCCTCTTGTGAAGCCGTCGATGTTAACTACGGTTGTGTTTTCATCGTGGAGGTCTTCCTGATGTGCGGCATTCTGAAGAAGCTTCTGAGTGAATTCTCTTGCATTGAAATTGAAGTAGTTATCGTCAAATGTAAATTTGATACCGTCGCCGTCAGCGTCGGTGACCTTGAGATATCTTACGGCGCATCTGTTACCTGAATCCTGCGGTCTGATATAAGGTTCGTGCATATCTTCAACAGTTGTATTGTAGACGCCGACAATAGCCTGAGAGTAAATATCGCTGAGGTTTTCGCAATCGCCCATACCGTAATATTCTACGTTTCTGAAAGCTTCGGGCATTTCAAGGGTAAGTCCGAATCTGGGCATATGAGCGGCAAGCTTTTTACCTGTTACAGGCTTGAATTCTGTTTCAACTTTAACCGTTCCGTCAGCATAAACGTCATATTCAATCTCAACTTCTGCAAGAATCTTTTTTGTTTTGTTGCTCTTTAGTTTATAGGTGATTTCGATTTCAGCTTTGCCTTTTTCAAGCTCTGCCTCGAAATCGGTGCATATGCAGGCGTAATCGTCATAACCTGCCGTAATCCATTCATCACGGTAACGTGTGTCGTTGTCAAGATAAGCTCTGTAGATGTTGGGTATAAAGCCTTTTGCAAAAGCAGGGGAGTTGTTGACGGTTTCTTTGCCGTTAACAACGTAGCTTTCAATCATACCGTTTACAGCGTTGAAAGTGATACTACCGCCGCAGAAATTAACAACGGTATTTTCTTCGTTACTTGCAAGAGAGATCTTTTCTTTTGATTTATCGGGCTTGAATGTATAATCTTCTTTAAGCGCAATCTGCTCGAAAGCGATTTCATCGTCGCCGCTGTAATAGTAAATATTAACGTGGCAATCGCATTTGTCCTTGGGAAGTTTGAAATCAAAGGGCACACTCATTGTTGCTTCGGGTTCGATATCCATAACGGCTTCGTCAACTGCAAGCAAATTGTTGCCGTTTTTAACGATTTCCCAGACAGCGGTGATATATGACGTGTTTCTGAATCTGTTGGTATTAAGGAAAGTAAGCTTATTGCCGTCAAGTGAAGCACGAATGGGTCTGTAAACGTTCTTCATCTGTTTTGCGCCTGTGTGAAGTCTTCTGTCGGGATACATAAGACCGTCAACGCAGAAACAACCGTCGTGACGCCACTCGCCGTGGTCGCCGCCGTAGGTGAATTTGAGCTTGCCGCCCGGATGATAATATGCGTGGTCGCTCCATTCCCAGATGCAGCCGCCCATAAGGTTATCGTATTTATAGAAAATGTCCCAATATTCTTCAAGTCCGCCGGGGCCAACGCCCATTGCGTGAGCATATTCGCAGAGGAAGAAAGGCTTGGGAGTATACTTTTTGCCTCTTGTGTGTTTGCCGCATTTTTCGCAATCGGCGTGGTTTGTATACATCTCGGAAACAACGTCGTATGAGTGTCTTTCATTTCTGACAACGCCCTCATAATGTACGGGGATTTCAGGACAAACGTTGTGGAGATATTCATAGCAGACGTCCTGGCAGGCATAGCCGCCTGCTTCGTTGCCGAGTGACCACATAATGATGCCTGCGCGGCTTCTGTCACGCTGATACATTCTCTTGACTCTGTCAAGGTATCGGGGTGCCCAAGCAAGATCGTGGCTGATAAGGTCGATGTTTTCGTGAGGCGAGCAGCCGCAGCCGTGAGTTTCGATGTCGGCTTCGTCAACAACGTAAAGACCGTACATATCGCAAAGAACAAGGAACTGAGCATCGGGCGGATAATGCGACGTGCGAACAGCATTGACGTTAAGCGATTTCATAAGCTTGATATCTTTTTCGAGGTCGGCAAAGCTCATTGTGTAGCCTGTCTTGTAATGCGAATCGTGGTGGTTAACGCCTTTAATCTTGATTTTTTTGCCGTTGACGGTGAAAATATCTTTTTTGATTTTAACTGTTTTAAAGCCGACGTAGTTTCTGACGGTCATTATCTCGTTGCCGTCTTTATATAGTGTTGCATAAGCTGTGTAAAGAGTCGGAATTTCGGCATTCCAGCTGATTACGTCAAGATTTTTGAAGCTGACGTTCAGTTTATTATCGGCAACAACGCACTTTTTTGCAACAAGCTTTTTCTTGGCATCATAAATTTCAACCGAAACGTTGTAATCGGCAGCATCGCCGTAGATATCAAAGTTAACGTCAAGATTCCAGCCTTTTGAGGTTTCTTTTGTTCTGTAATAAATGTCGTTGAGATATGTTTCGGGCATTTCATAAAGAAGAACGTCTCTGAATATTCCGTTTTCTCTGAACATATCCTGACATTCAAGGAAAGTAGCGTTTGACCACTTGTGAATAACGGCAAAAAGCTCGTTTTCGCCGTCGGTAACGTAATCGGTAATATCAAATTCAGCGGTGTTATGAGCACCTTCGCTGTAGCCGACAAATTTGCCGTTAATATAAAGGTCAATGCAGGGGATTACACCGAGGAAAGAAAGTATAAACTTCTTTCCTTTTGTTTCTGCATCAAAAAGCTTTCTGTAAATTGCAACAGGCTGTTCGTTGGGAACGTATGGCGGAGCATCATCAAAAGGATAGGGGCAGTTGATATATGCAGGGCTGTCGTAGCCGATTCTCTGCCAGGTTGAGGGAACCTTTATTTTATCAAATTTTACCGTATCCGTGTCGATTTCGTCAGGCAGATTTGAGTTGCTTTCAAAGTATTTGAAATCCCATTCGCCCGAAAGCAGACGGACTATATCGGAGCTTGCACGCTCTTTTTTGAAAGGTGTCTTTTTAAGAATTTCTTTTGAGGAATAGGGAATTGCGTAACCTCTGCCTTCAAGCTTGTTGATTTCGTAAACAGAGAAATCATTGAAATTGGTTTTGTTAATGCCGTATTTCATAATTTTACTGCCTTTCTTTTAACATCTTTATCATTATTTTTGCTGCTTTATAGATATCGCCGCAACCGAGCGTAATTACAAGGTCACCGCTTTCGGCATTGTTTACAACATATTCCGCAACCTCGTCAAAGCTGTTGAACCATACACTGCCCGGAATTTTCTCGGCAAGCTGTGAAGTGTAAATGCCGTAGGTGTTAACTTCTCTTGAACCCATAATTTCTGTCAGAACGCATTTATCCGGAATTTTGAGCACCTCAACAAAGTCATCAAAAAGCATTGACGTTCTTGAATAAGTGAAAGGCTGATGAACTGCCCATACACGGTTATAACCCATATTCATAGCTGTTTTAAGCGTTACCTCAAGCTCTTTGGGGTGGTGAGCGTAGTCGTCAGCAATTGTTATGCCGTTTACTTTGTCGAGAATTTCAAATCTTCTGCCGGCTCCTTTGAAATCACATATACCTTTAACGCACTGTTCAAAGCTGACACCCGATTCCATTGCAGCGGCAATAACCGCAAGGGCGTTTGAAACGTTGTGTTTGCCGGGTACACCGAGAGTAACCCTGCCGAGTTTTTCGCCGTATCTGACAAGGTCGAATGATGCAAACTCATTAACCATTTCAACGTTGATTGCACGGTAGATGTTTCCGTCATCAAGACCGAAAGTTATGACGGGTTTTTGGCATATTTCAACTGCAGGGACAACAGTATCAACGGTATTTAGATCATCGCCGTTGAAAATAATCATTTTTGTAGCCATTGAAGCGAATTTTGTGAATGACTTTTTGAGATTGTCAAATGTCTTGAAATAATCAAGATGGTCTTTGTCAACGTTAAGAATAACAGCGATATCGGGCGACAGGTCAAGGAATGTGTCAACAAATTCGCAAGCTTCGCACACCATATGCTCGCTGTGGCCGACCATACCGTTTGTGCCTGTTAGCGGAAGTTTGCCGCCGATTACAGCCGTGGGGTCAAAATCGGCTTCAATAAGCACCTGCGTGAGCATTGAGCAGGCGGTTGTTTTGCCGTGGGTGCCGCTGATGCAGATACTGTTGGGATATATTCTTGTTATTGCTCCGAGCAGCTTGCTTCTTTCAAAGGTAGGAATACCTGATTCAAGAGCGGCAACAAGCTCGGGGTTGTCTTTTAAAAGGGCAGCGGTGTACACTATCATCTCAGCGCCTTCTATGTTTTCAGCTTTCTGACCCATTGCAACGGGTATACCCATTGAACGGATGCGTGCAAGATTATCGGTTTCGTTGTTATCGGAGCCGCTGAGCTGATAGCCTTCTTTATGGAGTATCTCGGCAAGCGGACACATACCCGAGCCGCCGATGCCGATAAAGTGAATTCGTTTGACTTGTTTGAGGAGTTTATCTATTTCAAACATTCAGAATCTTCCTTTCGGTTTCAGTTAGATTTATTATATTACAACTTATATAAAAAATAAAGGGTATTTTTAACTTTTTCTGAGTTTCAAAGGGTAACAAGCTGAAATGCTTCACATAAAATATAGTATCACACCACAAGGAGGTGCTGACTTGAATAAAAACAACAAATTTATAATAATCGGCGGTGACAACCGTCAGACTCATATAGCCGATTACCTTGGCGGCAAAGGATATGACGTTGCAGCTTATGCTTTGCCTGATGCTGAAAGGTTATGCAGCAAAAGTTTAAAAAAAGAGATTGAAAGCTCAAAATATATCATACTGCCTTTACCTGTTACAAAGGACGGCAGATACATTCATACGATGACCGAAACAAGAATTTCGGTTGATGAAATAATTTCACATCTGACCGCTGAACATGTTGTTTTCGGCGGAATGTTAAGCAAGGCTCTTGAGTCAAAAATTGCCAAAAAAGCGGGCGGAGTTTATGACTATTTCAGACGGGAGGACGTTACTGTCAAAAATACCGTTCCGACTGTACAGGGAATACTCAAAGTAATAATTGATAACGTTGATTATACTGTAAATTCAAGCAGGTGCGCCGTTTTCGGTTACGGTAGAGTGGCAAGCCTTGCAGCAGAAGTTTTATCATCACTCGGAGCAGATGTAACTGTATGTGCACGTAAACGTTCCGATCTTGCAAAAGCCGAAATCAAAGGCTTTGATACTTGTTTTATAAATGAATTCTGTGATATTGCAAAAAATTATCAGATATTAATTAATACAGTTCCGTCGGTAGTAATAAACAATGAAATACTTGAACGATTAAAGAAAGGCTGCCTTATCATCGACGTTGCTTCAGCTCCTTACGGGGTGGATTTTGCAGCTGCGGATAAGCTTGGAATCAATGCAATTCTTTGTCCCTCGTTACCGGGTAAGGTTGCTCCCGTAACAGCAGGCAGAATTATTGCTGACGGCATTCTCAATATACTTGAGGAGGAAGGTTATGGCTGAAATTAACGTTGGGTTTGCAATGTGCGGCTCATTTTGCACGTTTAAAGAAGTAATTGAGGTTATGAAAAAGCTTGTTGACTCGGGTTACGGCGTTCTTCCGATTATGTCCTTTAATGCTTACTCAACTGATACAAGGTTTGGTAAAGCAGAAGAACATATTGAAAATATCGAAAAAATATGCGGCAAAAAAATTGTCGCTACCATACCCGATGCTGAGCCGATCGGTCCGAAAAAACTTATTGATATTCTTATAATCGAACCCTGCACAGGCAACACGCTTGCGAAGCTTGCAAACGGCATAACCGATACGCCCGTTACACTGGCGGCAAAATCACATCTTCGCAACGAAAGACCGCTTCTTATCGCATTATCAACTAATGACGCTTTATCTGCATCCGCAAAGAATTACGGCAGGCTGCTGAACACAAAGAACGTCTATTTTGTGCCGTTCAGGCAGGATAATCCCAAGGAAAAACCTCGCTCTATGATAGCCGATTTTTCCAAAACGGAAGTTGCTCTGGTTGAAGCTTTGAAAAACAAACAAATTCAGCCGATTATAGGCTGAATGTTTGTGTTGTGTGATACTTGAAATTTTATAAAATAAAGGTTAAAATAAAGCTGAGGTTGGTGATATCTGTGAAAAAAACAGTTCTTAAGGTTGACGGTATGCACTGTGCTGCCTGTTCCGCAACCGTTGAACGAGCTATCAGAAAATTATCGGGTGTTGACTTCTGCAGCGTTAACCTTGCAGGAGAAAACGCCCTTGTTTCTTATGACGAAAGCGCAGTAACCGTTGAGCAGATGATTACTGCGGTAAACAATGCCGGTTTTAAAGCTTATTTGCCTGAAGAAGAAAGCAAGACCGAAGCCGCAAAAAAAGCTCAGGCTCAGGAAAAACACGCAAAGCTCAGGCTTATTTTGTCAATTATTTTTGCCGTACCTTTGTTTTATGTTTCAATGGGTCATATGGTCGGTTTGCCGTTACCGAGTGTTATTGATCCTTCGGAGCACCCCTCGGCATTTGTTATAACTCAGCTGATCCTTGCCGTGTGCGTAATGCTCAGCGGTTTTGACATTTATAAAAATGCATACGTTTCGGCAATCCATAAAAACGTAAATATGGATACGCTGATTTCAATGGGTTCACTTGCTTCGTTCGTTTACAGTTTATATTCAATGTTCCGTGTATTTTTCGGCGATACGTGGTACATTCATCAGCTTTATTTTGAATCTGCAGGACTTATTTTAACGTTTATTCTGATCGGCAGATATCTTGAGTCAGCAAGCAAAAGAAAAACCAATTCGGCGGTAGAGAAGCTCATTGATTTGTCGCCTTCAACAGCGCTTCTGATAGTTGGCAGTGAAGAAAAAACAGTGCAGACAGAGACACTCAAAAAAGGCGATATTGTCGCCGTTAAATCGGGTATGTCAATACCTGTTGACGGAGTGGTGATAAACGGCACTTGCACAGTTGACGAATCAATGCTTACGGGCGAAAGCATTCCCGTTGAAAAAACCGCCGGCAATATGGTTTTTGGCGGTACGGTGAACACAAACGGATATATTCAGTTTGAGGTTAAATCAACCATAAAAGAATCTGCACCCGCAAGAATTGCCGATTATGTTTCGCAGGCACAGTCTACAAAAGCTCCAATTGCAAAGCTTGCCGATAAAATTGCTTCTGTTTTTGTACCCGTTGTTATTACAATTGCGGTTCTGACGGCTGTTAGCTGGCTTGTTGCAGGTGAAAGCTTCGCTTTTGCAGTTAAAGCTTTTGTTTGCGTGCTTGTAATTGCCTGTCCTTGTTCTCTCGGTCTTGCAACTCCCACAGCTCTGACCGTTGCAATGGGCAGAAGCGCATCCGACGGTATTCTGATAAAAAGCGGCGAAGCGCTTGAAAGACTATATAAAGTTGACGTTGTTGCTTTTGATAAAACAGGCACAATAACAAACGGTAAACCCGAAGTAGTTGATTTTGTATGCTTCAACGGTTTTGAAAAAGAATCCGCCGCAAAATATTTTGCATCGGCAGAAAAGAAAAGTGAGCATCCGCTTGCACGTGCGATAACTGAATATTGTACTGCAACGACAGAGGATTTGTTTGAATCAACCGATTTGGAATTCAGAACAGGTATGGGTCTTACCTGTAATGTTAACGGTAAAGCCGTTGTTTGCGGAAACAAAAAGCTTTTTGAAAGTTGCGGAGTTGATTTTTCAGTTTGCGAAAGCTTTAATACCGAGGCGGCGCAGAAGGGCAGAACAGTGATATTCATTTCTGTTGACGGAATAATTGCTGCCGGTGCGGCGATTGCCGATTCCATACGCCAAAGCACTGCTGAGGTCATTGCAAAAATTAACTCCATGGGTATTGAAACTGCCATGCTTACAGGCGATAACCGTAATTGCGCCGATGAAATTGCCTCACAGGCAGGCATTAAAACCGTTTTTGCAGAGCTTTTGCCCGAGGACAAGCTCATTACCATAAACAGATTAAAGGCTGAGGGAAAAACCGTTGCGATGGTTGGTGACGGTATAAATGATGCCCCGTCTCTGACCGCTGCTGACGTCGGTATAGCGGTTGGTTCAGGTACGGATATTGCTATTGAATCCGCTGATATCGTTTTGCTCAACGATGATTTCAATGCTGTTTATTCCGCTTTGAAAACCGGTAAACAGACGTTCAGAATCATAAAACAGAATCTTTTCTGGGCATTTGCTTATAACGTAGTCTGCATTCCCGTTGCCGCAGGTGTGCTCCATATTTTCGGCGGACCTCTTCTGAGTCCCATGATTGCGGCGGCGGCAATGTCATTAAGCTCCGTTACCGTTGTCACGAATTCATTAAGGCTCCGTAAAAGAAACTAAAACTATTGATTTATACACATTAATTTGATATACTGTTATTAATTATTTAAAAATTGTGTTGTATTATGGAGGCAGAATATGGGTAAACTCATTGTAATTGAAGGTCTTGACGGCAGCGGCAAGTCAACACAGGAGAATTTGTTGCGCCAAAAACTTGCTGAAAAAGGCGTAGAAATCAATTGCATAAAGCTTCCTAACTACGATGACCCTGCCTGCGGTCTTGTTAAAATGTATCTTGCAGGCAGATTCGGTGACAAGCCGTCTGACGTTAATGCTTATGCAGCTTCAACTTTTTTTGCGGTTGACAGATACGTCAGCTATAATTGCTATTGGAAAGAAAAGTATCTTAACGGCGAAATCTTTCTTGCTGACAGATACACAACGTCAAACGCTTACCATCAGCTTACGAAAACTCCCGAAGCAGAGTGGGATGCTTATCTTGAATGGCTTGAAGAATTTGAATATAACAAAATGGGTATTCCGAAGCCCGACGCCGTTGTTTATCTTGATATGCCTATTGAGGTTTCGCAAAAGCTTATGACGGGCAGATATCAGGGCGACGAGTCCAAAAAGGATATTCACGAAAAAGACGTTGAATATCTTAATAACTGCAGAAAAGCGGCTGATTATTCCTGCAACAAGCTTGGCTGGACACGTATCAGCTGCGCAGAAAACGGCGAGCCGCTTCCGATTGAGGTTATTTCGGACAAGGTGTTTGAAGCTGTTACAAAGGCACTTGGGATAGACTTATGATAAGATTGTCTGAAAATAAAGACAGAGAAGGCATAATTGCCTTGTGGCAAGAAGCTTTTGGTGATTCCCGAGAAGCGGTTGAGATGTTTCTTGATAAACGTAGTTTACCTCAAAATACTTTGGTTGCTGAGAAAAACGGAAAAACAGCTTCAATGTTGTTTTTGCTTGACGGTAAAATAAAAGTTGCAGATAAGATTCTGAAAACTTATTATCTTTATGCGGCAGCAACTCTTAAGGAATTCAGAGGCAAAGGAATTATGGCCCAAATGCTTAAGGAAGCCGAAAAGCTTGCTCAAGACAGGGGAGTTGACCTGATTTGCCTTAAGCCTGCAGAAAAAAGCCTTTATGAGTTTTATAAAAATCACGGTTATAATACAGTTTTTGCAACAAAATTCGCAGCTTTAAAGATAAAATCATCTGCTTTACCCGGTTGTTCAGAAAACTGTGCCGACGTTTTTGCTGCCCGTGAAACTGCTTTTACAAGTTCAGACAGATTCATCTGGGATAAAGATGCAATTGAATTTGCGATTTACCAGCATAAATATTACGGCGGAAAAGTTTTTGAGAACTGTGAAGGTTATTGCCTTTACAGTGTTGATGACACCGTTTGCTGTGTAAAGGAAATCAGCGTTACACTACAAAACGCATTAAAAGTACTTTCTCAAATTGCTTCTGCAGAACAAATTGTAGAGTTCAGAATTGAGCTTCCCGTTGACTATCCGATTGATGCTGAATGTGCGTTTATTGCCGATAACGGTATGGCATTGCTTATCAGTGATGAATCGCAATTTCTAAAAAACAGAAATGATTTATATTTGAATTTAACTCTTGATTGAGGTGGAAACAATGTTATATATGTTTTTTGCAAACGGATTTGAAGAAGTTGAAGCTATTGCCGCTCTTGACGTTATCAGACGGGCGGGTATTGATATTAAAAGTGTCGGTGTAGGCTCAAAAACCGTTACAGGTTCTCACGGCATAACCGTTGTTTGTGACGTTACAAATGATGAAATCAATTCGTTTGACGGTGTTGAGGGGGTCATTCTGCCCGGAGGTATGCCCGGAACAACAAATCTTTATGCTGATGAAACAGTCAATAAGGCTGTCGATTATTGCGCAGAGAATAATCTTCTTCTTGCTGCAATCTGCGCTGCACCGCTTATACTCGGCAGAAAGAACCTGCTTAACGGCAAAGAAGCAATTTGTTTCCCCGGTTTTGAAGATGAACTTATCGGTGCTGCAATCAGCGATGATTATGTTTGTACCTGTGATAATATAATAACTGCCAGAGGTATGGGCAGCGCCGTTAATTTCGGTGTTGCGATTGTTGCATATTTCAAGGGACAGGATTTTGCAGCTGAACTTAAATCGGGATTACAGTGTTCATGAGTGATAAGACGCTTTTAAGAAAAAAATATACGGCTTTGCGTGATTCGCTTGATTCGGAATACAGAGAAGCTTGTGACAACTCAATAGCTCAATTTTTATTTTTGAGCGAAGAGTATTCATTTGCAAAAGAAATTTTTGTTTACGTTTCTGCAAGAAGCGAGGTCGATACTTTTGCTGTTATTAACCGAGCTCTTGCCGACGGCAAAAAGGTTGCTGTTCCGCATTGCAGAGACGGTTTGATGAATTTTTATTATATCGGTTCAACCGATGAGCTTGTATGTTCGCAGTTCGGTATACCTACTGTAGACGTTAATAAAGCGGTTATTGCCGTGCCTTGTGATGAAACACTTTGTGTTGTTCCTGCACTTTCATTTGATCGTGAAGGCAACAGGCTTGGCTATGGCGGCGGCTATTATGACCGTTTTCTTTCGATGAATAAAGTTAAAACGGCAGGCTTGTGCAGAGAGATTTCTGTTGCCGATTCGTTGCCTGCCGAAAAATATGATGTTAAAATTGATTGTGTCATAACGGAAAAATCTGTTATCAGAAGGAGGGTTAATGGTGGAAAATAACAACAACTTCCCTGAAATTCCTCAGAAACCTAAAAAACCGTTTGAGGTTCATATTGACGATAAAGACTACTTGGCACCGTCAGAAATCAACAATATTACTCCGCCTCCGGTTCAAAAGAAAAAATTTGAGGTTCATATTGAGGACTATGAGGTTTCGCAACCCGTTGTTAATGACTATCAGCCGAAATACAAGGGTGAGATTTATTTTTCAAACAGGAAACCCATAAAGCCTGTTCCGCCCGTGCCGGAAACTGCTGAACAAAGAGCACCCGTTACCCCTAAACCTGTTCAGAAGAAGCCTGCGGCAAAAAAGAAGAAACGTAAAAATAAGCATAATACACTTTTGATTTTCTGTTCATTTGTGTTTGTGCTGACCTGTGCTTTTTCTGTTCTGGGTATTATTTGCGTTAACGATATTCTTGCAATAAACAGAAGCACTGAAAAGGTGGAGGTTAATATTCCTCTTAACGCAGATACGGATGACGTCCTTGATATCCTTAAAAGTGAAGGACTTATCAAGCAAAAGCTTTTCTGCAAGGTTTATCTTAAATTTATTCAGATTTTCACCGGCAAAAAGGACCCTGTATATAACAGCGGTGTTTATTACCTCGAAAAGAATATGGGTCTTGAAGGGATGCTCAACGATATCAAGTTTTCAAACAATAACAAAGAAACGGTATGGCTTGTTTTCCCCGAAGGCTGGACATTCAGACAGATGTTTGAAAGACTTGATAAAGCGGGCGTTTGCAGCTACGATGAGTTGATGGCAACCCTTAAAGGCACTGATTTTGAATACGATTTCATTCAGGCTATTGAAAACAAGAACAAGCGTCCTTTTTCTCTTGAAGGCTATCTTTGCCCCGATACCTATGAGTTTTTCCTTGACAGCGACGCAAACAGCGTTATCAGAAAGCTTCTCGGCGGTTCCGAGACGGTTTGGACCGAAGAATATGATAACCGTGCCAAAGAACTTGGCTACACAAGAGATGAAATCATTATTCTTGCGTCAATCATTCAGTCTGAGGCGGCAAGCTCTGACCAGATGGGTATAGTTTCGCAGATTCTTCATAACAGACTCAACCGTCCGTCACAGTATCCGAAACTTGAATGTAACTCAACAGAGGACTATATTGTCAAGAGACTTTATGAAACCAACGTCATTACTGAGGGACAGAAAAACACTTATCTGCCCACTTATGATACCTACAGCATAACGGGATTCCCACCCGGACCTATTTGCAATCCCGGTGAAGATGCAATTAACGCCGCTCTTTATCCTGACGGCAATTATTCAGACTATTTCTATTTCCGTCACGATGTCAGAGGCACAATTTATATTGCAAAAACCAACCAGGAACACGAAGAAAACGGCAACATTGTTTTGTCGGTTAACGAACAGTACAGCGCGGGGTAAAATTTTATGAATAACTTTCTCAAACCCGAGCTTCTTGCCCCTGCAGGAGATTTTGAAAGGCTCTGCGCCGCTATCGAATACGGTGCAGACGCCGTTTATCTCGGCTCCGACAGGTTCGGAATGCGCACTGCGGCGGCAAGCTTTGGCGGCGATGAATTAAAAGAAGCGTGCGACCTTGCACACAAAAGCGGAGTTAAGGTCTATCTGACCTGTAACACCGTTCCCAGAAATAACGAACTTGATGCTCTGCCTGCCTTTGTTGAATATGCAAAGGCAAGCGGAGTTGATGCATTTATCGTAACGGATATCGGTGTGCTCGGCATAATCAAAAAATATGCCCCCGACGTTGATATTCATATCTCAACGCAGGCAGGTATAACAAATTATGCGGCGGCTCGTGCTTTTTACGATATGGGCGCAAAGCGAATTGTTACGGCAAGAGAGATTTCTCTTGAAGAGATTGCTGAAATCAGAGCCAAAACACCCAAAGAGCTTGAAATTGAAAGCTTCGTTCACGGTGCAATGTGCGTTTCGTTTTCGGGAAGATGCCTTTTGTCCAACTATATGACGGGCAGGGATTCTAACAGGGGAGACTGCGCTCAGCCCTGCAGATGGCGTTACACTTTGATTGAAGAGAAACGCCCGGGCGAATATTTTCCTGTTGAGCAGGACGAAACTGGCACTTACATAATGAATTCAAGAGATATGTGTCTTATTGAACACGTTGCGGAGCTTGCTCAGGCAGGTATAAGCAGTTTTAAAATTGAAGGCAGAGCTAAGTCGGCTTATTATACTGCCGTTGCCGTTAATGCATACAGATGCGCTCTTGACGGTTACGAAAAATCAGGCTTTGACCCTCTTTATAAGCCTGAAGAGTGGATTGTTGAAGAAGTCAGACGTGCCAGCAACCGCCAGTATTGCACAGGTTTTTATTATTCAACGCCCATGGACGATGCACAGATTTTTTACAGAGGCGGATACGTAAGAGAGTTTGACGTTGCGGCTATCGCAGAGGATTGGAAAGACGGTGTTCTTTATGCTTCGCAGCGCAACCGATTTTTTGAGGGCGATGAGCTTGAGGTTATGGTTAAAGGTGTTGAGCCTGTAAAGGTAACCGTTAAGAATCTTAAGAACGCAGACGGAGAAATGATTGACAACGCATCGCACCCGATGATGAAGCTCAGCTTTGACTGTCCGTTTGAAATTCCTGCGGGTTCGTATCTGCGAATGGAGCGTAAGGGCGGTGTTATCCTTTGATAAGTTATATCCCTGTCTTTATTCTTTTCATTATTATTTTTGTTATTTTGCGTGAAGATAAAAAGCAGAACATAAGAAGAATTATTAAAAAACGAAAGAAAAGAGGAAATTTTGATATGAGCGACATTTTCAATAAATATATCGGTAAGGACTGTATTGTTTATACTTCAAACAGCAATCTTTCTGCAATTGAATGCAGCGTGACGGGTGTTAACGATAACTGGCTTTGCATCAAAACCAAAGACGGCGAAGAAGTGATTAACCTTGATTATATTGTCAGAGTCAAGGAACACCCCGTAAATAAAAACGGAAAGAAAAAGTCTGTGGTTTTATGATAAAAATTTACATTTCTCGGGCATCGGATGCAAAATCCGATGCTTTTTTCTTTACTATAAGTTGTGCTTTGACTTGACATTGATTCAAGATGTGGTATAATGGTATTAGTAAAAATTTGCTTTTCAGGGAGGATTAACCGAATGGCTAAAAAACCCGAATATAATAACGAAAGTATGACCCTGCTAAAAGGTCCTGACAAGGTGCGAAAAAGACCTGCCGTTATCTTCGGTTCTGACGGTCTTGACGGCTGCCAGCACGCCGCTTTTGAAATTATCTCCAATTCAATTGACGAAGCAAGAGAAGGCTTCGGCAATAAGATTATTGTTACGCGCTATGCCGACCATTCCATTGAAGTTCAGGACTACGGCAGAGGTTTGCCTGTAGACTATAATAATAAAGAAAAACGTTATAACTGGGAGCTTGCATTCTGTGAAATGTATGCAGGCAGTAAGTACGATACCAATAACAACGGCAGTTATGAATATTCGCTTGGTCTTAACGGTCTGGGTCTTTGCTCAACACAGTTTGCGTCTGACTATATGGAGGCTGAAGTTCATACAGGCGGTTACAGATATCTGCTGAACTTTAAAAAAGGCTTCATAGTCGGCGATATGATAAAAGAGGACTATCCTAAAAAGGATACGGGCACAAGAATCAAATGGCTGCCCGATCTTGACGTTTTTACCGACATCGACATTCCGCTTGAATATTTTCAGGATACGCTGAAAAAACAGGCTGTTGTCAATGCAGGTGTAAGATTTATTCTTAAGAATCAGGTCGGCAAAGGATTTGAAACTTATGAGTATATATACGAAAACGGCATTGAGGACTACGTTAAAGAATGTGTCGGTGAAAACGCTCTTACGTCTGTGCAGACGTGGCAGGGCGATGCCGTCGGACGTGACCGTGAGGACTTGGCTGACTATAAGCTCAAGATGAACATTTCGCTCACTTTCTCAAACAAAGTTCAGCTTAAGGAGTTTTATCATAACTCCAGTTTCCTTGAAAACGGCGGTTCACCTGACAAAGCAACAAGACTCGGCTTTGTTGCACAGATTGACTCGTTCCTTAAGCAAAACAATAAATATCAGAAGAGCGACAGCAAGATCAGCTTTCAGGATATCGAAGACTGTCTTGTGCTTGTCATTTCTTCGTTCTCAACACAGACTTCGTATGCCAACCAGACCAAAAAGGCAATTACAAATAAATTCATTCAGGACGCAATGACCGATTTCATCAAGCACCAGCTTGAGATTTATTTCATTGAAAATCCGCTTGAAGCTAACAAAATCGCCGATCAGGTTCTTATCAATATGCGCAGCCGTGTCAAGGCAGAAAAGACAAGGCAGGGTATGAAAGAATCCCTGATTCAGAACGTTAACAACCTCACAAACAGAATTCAGAAGTTTGTTGACTGCCGCAGCAAAGACCCCAATCTCAGAGAGCTTTTCATCGTGGAAGGTGACTCGGCTCTGGGTGCCTGTAAGCAGTCCCGAAACTCCGAATTTCAGGCTATTATCCCCGTAAGAGGTAAGATTCTTAACTGCCTCAAGTCCGAATATGACCGCATATTCAAAAGCGATATTATCACCGACCTAATTAAGGTTATCGGCTGCGGCGTTGAAGTGCCGTCAAAGCATAAGTCGGGCAAGGATATGATTTCGTTCAACATTGATTTGCTTCGATGGAGCAAAATTATTATCTGTACCGATGCCGACGTTGACGGATTCCACATCAGAACGCTTATCCTTACAATGATTTACAGACTTATGCCGACTCTTTTTGAAGAGGGTAAGGTTTTCATTGCCGAATCACCGCTTTATGAAATTACCTGCGGCGACGAAACGTGGTTTGCATATACGGAAAAAGAAAAAACCGATGCTCTTGAGCAAATCGGCAACAAAAAATACACCATTCAGCGTTCAAAGGGTCTTGGTGAAAACGACCCCGATATGATGTCGCTCACAACAATGAATCCAACTACACGCCGTCTTATTAAAATTGAACCATCAATGGCAGAGGCAACGGCTGAAAAATTTGATCTGCTTCTCAGCGACAACCTTGCAGGCAGAAAAGATTATATTGCAGAAAACGGTCATCTCTATATCGATATGACCGACGTATCTTAAACTGAGTGAACGGAGAGTGAATTATGGCTAAAAAAACTAAAAAAGATATCACCGCTTCGCTCAGAACGCTTGACGAAAAGACTCATATTCTCGGAGCAGGCGAAGTTGTCAACCAACCGATTGTTGATACTCTTGAATATAACTTTATGCCCTATGCGATGAGCGTTATTATGAGCCGCGCGATTCCCGAAATTGACGGCTTCAAGCCCTCGCACCGCAAGATTCTTTATATGATGTATAAAATGGGTCTGCTTCAGGGTGCAAGAGCAAAATCGGCAAAGATTGTGGGACAGGTTATGCAGCTTAACCCCCACGGCGACGCCGCAATTTATGACACAATGGTTCGTCTCTCAAAGGGCTATGAGGCTCTGCTTCACCCCTACGTTGATTCAAAGGGTAACTTCGGTAAGGCATTTTCAAGAGATATGATGTGGGCGGCTTCACGTTACACCGAAGCGAAGCTTGAAAAAATCTGCGTTGAGCTTTTCTCTGATATCGATAAAGATACCGTTGATATGGTTGATAACTTCGATAACACAATGAAAGAGCCTGCGTTGCTGCCTGTAACTTATCCCAGCATTCTTGTAAATGCAAACACGGGTATTGCTGCAGGTATGGCAAGCTCAATCTGCTCATTCAACCTTGAAGAGGTCTGCAAAACTACAATTGAGCTTCTCAAAAGCTCAAAGCACGAGGTTGCCGACACTCTTCTTGCACCCGATTTTTCGGGCGGCGGTCTGCTTGTTTATAACAGAGAGCAGATGGAAGAAATATATCGCACAGGCAGGGGCGGTTTCAAGGTCAGAGCAAGATACAACTATGACAAAGCCAATAACTGCATTGAAATAACGGAAATTCCGCCGACGGCTACGTCAGAAGCCATTATTGATAAAATCATCGAAAAAGTTAAGCTCGGTTCTATCAAAGAGATTAACGATATCCGTGACGAAACTGACCTGAGCGGTCTTAAAATCACAATTGATATCAAGAAAGGCACTGACCCCGATAAGCTGATGAAAAAGCTTTATGCTTCAACACCGCTTCAGGATACTTTCTCGTGTAACTTCAACGTGCTGATTAACGGCAATCCCAGAGTGCTCGGGGTTAAGGAGCTTCTCAACGAATGGATTGAATTCAGAAGCAACTGCGTAAGACGAAGAACGGCTTTTGATTTAAAGCGTGCAAAGGACAGACTTCATCTTCTCAGAGGTCTTGAAAAAATTCTTCTTGATATTGATAAGGCAATCAAAATTATCCGTAACACCGAAGAGGAAAGTGAAGTTGTTCCCAACCTTATGATCGGATTCAAAATTGATAAAATTCAGGCTGAATACGTTGCGGAAATCAAGCTTCGCCATCTTAACAGAGAATATATCGTCAAGCGCCTTCAGGACATTGAAAAGCTTGAAGCGGCTATCAAGGACCTTGAAGATATTCTTTCAAATCCCAAGCGTATCAAACAGATTATTATTTTTGAACTTAAAGAAGTAATCAAAAAGTATGCTAAACCCAGAAAGACTGAAATAATCTATTCAACCGAAATCGAAGAAACAACGGTTGAAGAAGAAGTTCCGGATTATCCCGTGAACCTTTTCTTCACGAAAGAAGGATATTTCAAAAAGATTACGCCTCTTTCATTGCGTATGAGTGCTGCTCATAAGCTTAAAGAGGGCGACGAAATTATTCAGACGTTTGAAACAACCAACGCAAAAGAGCTTCTTTTCTTCACCAACAAGCAGCAGGTTTATAAGACAACAGCTTCGTTCTTTGATGATTCAAAGGCAAGCGTTCTTGGCGATTTTGTTGCAGCAAAGCTTGAAATGGAAGACGGAGAATTGCCCGTATATATGGCTGTTACAAGCGATTACTCGGGTTATATGTTGTTCTTCTTTGAAAACGGCAAGGTCGCAAAGGTTGATATGAACGCCTATCAGACCGTAACAAAACGAAAGAAGCTTATTAAGGCATATTCCGATAAATCTCTGCTTGCTGATATAATGCATATTGCTGAGGATAAAGAACTTGTAGTTGTTTCAAGTGCAGGCAGATACCTTTTGATTAATACGGCGGTCATTCTGCCCAAAACAACAAAGGATACAATCGGCGTAAGCGTAATGACCTTAAAGAAGGGTCAGCGCATTCTTAAAGCAAGAGATTACAAAGAGGGCGAGTTTGCAAAACCTTACAGATATAAAGCAAAGAATCTTCCGGCGGCGGGCGCTTTGCTGAGCGCTGATGATGAACCCGAGCAGATAACTTTGTTCGGAGAATAATCAGCGAACCGCCCGAAACGAATCGCTTCGGACGGCTCAAAGCAGAATTAAATCAGCAAACGCTTTTGATTTTGTTCTGCAAAACTATGATTTGCGTTATTTTCTTAAAAATTCATTGAATTTTTTGGAAATTAATAAAAAATATCTTGCATTTATAATTATAGTGTGTTAAAATCCTTTAGTACAATAATTTTTGGAGGTCAGTTTACATGAGTTGGTATGAAATTGCTTTAGGCATTTCTCTTATCGTTACATCAATTGCCCTTATTGCCATCGTTCTTCTTCAGGAAGGCCGTTCAGCAGGTCTTTCAGGTGCAATTGCAGGCGGTGCCGAAACATTCCTTGGCAAAAATAAGAGCAAGACAATCGAACAGAAGCTTGTAAAGATCACAAAGTACCTTGCAGTTTTCTTCTTTGTTCTTTCACTCGGCGCAAACCTTCTTTTCCTGTTTTTGAAATAATCAACCGAACCGCTCAATCTGAGCGGTTCTTTTCTTTATGCATTGAATTTTTTGCGCAGACGTTCAATAATCTTTTTTTCAATTCTGCTTACGTATGAGCGTGAAATGTTCAGCCTTTTTGCAACCTGATTCTGAGTGAGCGGCACGGTGTTATATAAACCGTAGCGCAAAACGATAATTGTTTTTTCTCTTTCGTCGGTAATTTCTTCAATGAAACCGTAAAGCATTTCGGTTTTGATTTTAAGGTCGATATCGTCAGCAATATCGCTGTCGTGACTTATAATGTCAATCAAAGTCAGCGGATTTCCTTCGCTGTCGGTGTCAATCGGTTCACTGATTGACATTTCCTGTGAATTTTTCTTTTTGCTTCTGAAATACATCAGAATTTCGTTTTCAATGCATCTTGAAGCAAAGGTGGCAAGCTTGATTCCTTTTGTATCATCGAACGAATTTATGGCTTTAATCAATCCGATTGTACCTATCGAAATCAGGTCATCCTGTTCTTCGTTTTCGGAATAATATTTTTTAACAATATGTGCCACAAGACGCAGATTGTGCTCAATCAGCTTATTTTTTGCATCAACATTTCCGTTTTTGAAATCTTTGATGAGCTTTTGCTCATCTTTTAAGCTCAGGGCAGGGGGAAAGGAATTGCCGTTTCTGATATGCAGAGCAAAAAACAGCATACCTTTTGAGATAAGCGCAGTTAACAGTGAAAGCAATAGAACACCTCATATCGTTGAATTTGTTATCAATATATGAAATTTGGCGATAAATAATGATGTTCGGGGAATATATTCAAATAAAATCTTGCATTATTCTGTAAATGGTTATATAATGTAATAAATATATGCGGAGGTGCGGTTATGAGCAAAATCAAACTTGGCGCACAGCTTTATACGCTGCGTGATTACATTCAGACATATGAGGATTGTGAAGCAACTTTCAAATATCTGAACGATATCGGTATAAACGTTATTCAGATTTCGGGCATCGGTCCCATTCCTGCAGAAAAGGTTGCTTTTCTTTGCGAAAAATATAATATGGACGTTTGCGTAACCCATACCTCTTTTGACAGAATGCGCACAGACCTTGACTCTGTTATGAAAGAACATAAAATGCTTGGCTGCGATACTCTCGGCATCGGCGGAATGCCCGACGAATTCCGAAAGAACGCAGACAGCATTAAAGAATTCATAAAGATTACAAGCGAAATCGGCAAAAGAATGCACGCAGAAGGTCTGCAGTTTGCTTACCATAACCACGCATTTGAATTTGCAAAGCTTGATAACGGCAGAAGAATTTTTGACGTTCTGATTGAAGACACAAAGCCTGAGGAATTCAGCTTTATCGGTGACACATATTGGTTCCAGTTCGGCGGCGTTAACCCTGCAGAATACATTGAAAAAATTGCAGGCAGAATGAAGGTCTGCCATTTCAAGGATTACGGCATTACCAATCACACACCTAAATTTGTTGAGGTCGGAACAGGCAACCTTAATCTTGACGTGATTTACAATTCCTGCAAGAACAGCGGAGTTAAATATATTGTTATTGAGCAGGATATCTGCGAAATTGACCCCAGAGAATCAATGGCAATCAGCTATCGCAACCTTGTTGAAATCGCTAAAAGGAATGAGAAATAAATGAAGCTTAAGCCCTTGAAGCTTGCTGTTCTTACCGACACGCACCATTATTCGCTTGAAAGCGGTTCAAGCGGAAGTGCATACGAAAGAGCAAAATCAAAAAGCCAGAAGCTGCTTGCTGAAAGCGGAGAGTTGCTTGACACTGCGTTCAATCAGATTGCAGAAAATAAAGAAAGCGATATTCTGCTTGTAAGCGGCGATATAACCGCTGACGGCGAATTGACGGCACATAAAGAGATAATTGAAAAATTCCGTGATTTAAAGAATAAAGGCGTCAGGGTTTACGTCATAACCGCAACCCACGATTTCAGAGAATCCGGCGAAACCAACGCTTATGACGGAGATAAAACCGTAAAAACACCAACGGCAACCCGTGATATGCTGTTTGATATGTACCGTGAATTCGGTCCTGATGAAGCTATTGCCGTTCACCGTCAGAGTATGTCGTATATTGTTCAGCTTGCCGACGGCTACAGACTTTTTGCACTGAATGACGATTCGAACTTAAGCGGAAAAAGCGGTTTTTCTGACGAATGCTTTGAGTGGATTGCCGAACAAGCAATAAAGGCTCGCAATGACGGTCAGTTTATAATCGCAATGACGCATCATCCTCTTATTGCTCCTTCACCGATTTATGAGCTGATCGGCAAGGGTGATATGCTCGGTGATTATGAGAAACGCCTTTATCAGCTTGCTGATATCGGCATTCAGTTTATAGCAACGGGTCATACGCATATTCACAATATTTCCGTTGCGCAGAGCGACAGAGGCAACGTTATTTATGATATCTGCACGGGTACGCCCATCGGTTATCCCGGTGTTATCCGTTATCTTGATATAATTCCCGAAAAAAACGCTGTTATGGCTTCTACAACTTTCGTTAACGAGCCTGAAAGTTACAAAAATTCAGGTGTAAGCCTTAAAGAAGTTTTTGAAAATCAGCTTATCGGAACAATCAGGAGTATGATTGAGACTGCGGGCAATGATATTGATAAGCTTGCCGATATGGCAACGTCAATCAGCATTAACCCCAAAGTGATTTATAAATTCAGCTGGATAATCAAGCCTGTTTTTAAATTTCTCAATTCCTTAAAAATCGGCACGGTTGCAAAGTGGACTAAAAAAGAAACAGGTTTGAAAAAGGCTGATTATGCCGATATTAAAGACAGGAAGGTTATTGACCTCATAACAGAGCTGGCGCTCAACCTTTTTGGCGGTGAAAGCAAATATACGCCTGAAACGCCCACGTATAAAATTACAATCGGTTTTCTGAATATAATCGACAGTGTACTTAAAACGGTTCACGTTGATTTGAAAAAGATACTCAAAGTTGTGCCCGACGCCGCTTCGCTTGTTGAACCGTTACTTTATAACAGCGGATTGGATGCATACGAATCGGAGCTGCAGGTTTATCCGTTTGTGGCAGAAGGGGAGTACGGCAAAAAAATTGAATTCCCCGAAAAGCCTCAAACCGTTCGTAAAAGCAGAAAGGGCCCTGCAATTATAGCTGCATTTATTATTGCTTTGCTGACGTTTTTGCCTTTGTGGGTGCTTATAATACTTTTTGCTTTTCTGATAAATCAGATTAAATACGGCAAAAAAATCAAATGATTACAGAGGTTGATTTTATGTTCAAATCTTCACTTGAAATATGCTCACAGGGTTATAACGTTGAGCAGACGGATTATTACATTGCTAATCTTGAGTGCAGAATTGCTTTTGCGGAAAAAGCTTATGGCGACGCAGTAAAGCGCATTGAGGCTCTTGAAGCTGAGAACAAAATTCTTGCCGATGAGCTGAAAGTCGCACTTGCTTTGATTTCAGAAAAACTTGAAATTGAATTGCACGAAAATAAACCTGAACCTGAAAATGAGGCGGTTTCAGAACGGATTGAAGATTTTGAATCAAGTTGTGAGGATTGCATCGAAAACACCTCGGATGAAGTGATTGATGAGCCTGATGAAGAAATATTCAACCTGAAATCTCAGATCGATGAACTTAAATCGTTTTTTGAGAATAAATGATTTTTACATTCACATAATAAACTGTTAATTTATTTACTATATAATTACAATACGAAGCGGTAAAGGAGGTTTATTTTATGCCTAACCCTTCTGATAAAAATACTAATATTCCTGCAAGCGGAAGCCCTAAACCACCTGTGAAAAAGCAACCTCGGAACGGTGGTGCAAATACCGATAATTTCGGTGCGTACGTAAAAAAAGGTGCTAAGGTCTCACTCTTGTGTTTCCTTGGTCTGATGTGCATTGTTTTGCTTACAGGCTTCGTTGTTGCGTCTTATATTCTCTTTAATGCCATTTCAACGGTAAACGGTGAGTTGCTGATTAACCTTGATGAATATAAGTCCAACCAGAACCAGACTTCATTTATTTATGCGTACGATGAAGAAGGCAGCATCGTTGAGCTTGCGCGTCTTCACGGCGAAGAAAACCGTATCTGGGTTGACCTTGACGACATTTCTCCCTATATGGAGAAGGCGTTTGTTGCTCTTGAGGACACACGTTTCCGCACACATCACGGCGTTGACTGGAAGAGAACAGTCGGCGTTATTGTCAAGCCTTCAAATATCGGTCAGGGCGGTTCAACAATTACGCAGCAGTTAATCAAGAACCTGACTAATGAAAACTCGGTTACCATTGTCAGAAAATATAATGAGATTCTTCATGCTCTGAACCTTGAAAAGCATTACAGCAAGGATCAGATTATTGAAGCATATCTTAACACACTTTACCTTGGCAGCGGTTGTTACGGTGTTAAAACCGCGAGTGAAAAGTATTTTGGCAAGGACGTTTCTGAACTGAACGCTGCCGAGTGTGCGGCAATTGCGTCAATTACGCAGAAGCCTACCAAAAATAATCCGCTCCTTTACCCGGAGAATAACCGTGAGCGAATGCTGTACTGTCTCAAGCAGATGCATAAAAACGGTGCTCTGACAGACGCAGAATATAAAGAAGCCTGCGAATATGAAATTATTTTCACAAACAGCGAAAAATACGTTCCCAAGGACGATAAACCTGTTGTTGAAGAAGAACAGAAAATCAACAGTTTCTATGTTGACTACGTAATTCAGTGCGTACGTGACGACCTTATGAAAAAGGACAACATCACAAAGCAGCAGGCGATTGACCAGATTTATTACGGCGGTCTTAAAATTTATGCTGCAGTTGACCTTAAGGTTCAGGAAGAGCTTGAAGAGGTTTACGTTAACAGAATCAATTTCCCCGACCTTGAAAGTGACAAGGACGGCACACCCGTTCAGTCTGCAATGACCATTATGGACTATGAGGGCAGAGTTGTTGCCATTGTCGGTCAGGCAGGCGAAAAAACAGAAAACAGAGGTCTTAACAGAGCCGCTAACTCTTACCGTCAGCCTGGTTCAACAATCAAGCCTATTTCGTGCTATGCACCTGCAATTGACCTTGACCTTTATCATTATTCTTCACAGGTGCTTGATAAAGCAATTGCAATCAACGGTAAGCTCTGGCCCCAGAACGTTAACGGTACAAAGGGTTCGGGCAAAAACGTTTCTGTCAGATATGCAATTCAGCAGTCACACAATACGGTGCCTGCAAGAATTATCAACTATGATCTTACACCTGAGACGTCTTTTGAATATCTTAAGGATCATTTCCATCTTTCAAACCTCAACAGCAAGGAAGACGTTCAGCTTGCTCCGCTTGCTACGGGTGCTCTTTATGAAGGCGCAACAACAGTTGAGATGGCTGCGGCTTACGCAACGTTTGGTAACGGCGGATTATATTATTACCCATACTCATACTACAAAGTTACGAACAGTAAGGGCGACAAGATAATTCTTTCCAATGAGCAGCCTGCCAACAAGCGTGCTATTTCGGAAGAAACGTCTGACATTATGTGTGAACTTCTTCAGACGGTTGATACAAGCTACTACGGCAAGGGATCAAACGTACGTGATTTCCAGATTATGGCAAAAACAGGCACAACCTCAAATAATATGGACCGTTGGTTCTGCGCAGGCACGCCGTATTACGTTGCTGCAGTCTGGGTTGGCTTTGATATTCCGGAAAGACTTCACGTTGACGTTAACCCCTGCGGTGAAATATTCATAACTGTTTTTGACCGTATCCACAAAGACCTGCCCGAAAAAGAGTTCCCCAAGAGCAGCGGTACCGTCAAGAAAACTTACTGCACCGCAAGCGGCAATATTGCAGGTCCAAATTGCGGTTCAACAAGCACAGGTTGGTATAAAATCGACCGTGTACCCGCAACCTGCACGTCTTGTTCTTCGGCAGTTATTGAAAAGCCGGGAAGCGGCGGAGATATTGTTGAAGATATTGTCAGCGGTATTGTTGAAGGAATAATTCAATAAAAACAGATGCGGAGTTTGTTTTACGCAAACTCCGCTGTTTATAAGGTGAATTTATGGTAATTATGGCAATTGATTACGGCGACGTTAGAACAGGCGTTGCCGTGTGTGATAAATTTGAAATGCTTGCTTCGCCTGTTTGCGTCATAACTCAGCGAAAACCTGAATTGCTTCTCGAAGAAATCGCGAAGCTTGCCGAGCAACATAAACCCGAGCTTTTTGTTGTCGGTCTGCCGAAGAATATGGATTCATCAGTCGGCGAAAGAGCAATTAAGTGCACGGAATTTGCACAGGAACTTTCTGCTTTGACAGGCATTGACCACGTTATGCGTGACGAAAGACTCACAACCGTAACTGCACACAATGCGCTTAACGTTACAAACACAAGGGGCAAAAAAAGAAAAGCTGTTGTTGACCAGGTTGCGGCTGTTGTTATTTTGCAGGATTACATTGATTACAGAAGAATCAATTCTTTGAAATAAAGTTAAATTCAGCTTCATATATTGTTATAAATACGGTTATGGGGCTGATAAATTGAAGATAGTTGTTTCATCAAAGCTTAAGGCAAAAGCCGTTCTTGTTACTTCGCTGGTGCTTATTTTTTCTGTTCTTGCAACGGGCGTTTTCTATGTTTGGCAAAAAGAAGCGGCTTTGATTGCTTCTTTGAGCGGCAGAACCGATTATACGGTTATTGTTGATGCAGGTCACGGTGGAATTGACGGCGGCACACAGTCGGCTGACGGTGTTCTTGAAAAGGATATTAATTTAAAAATTGCGCTTAAACTGCGTGATATTCTTGAATCCTTCGGAATAAAGACCGTTATGACCCGAGAAACCGACGTTTCGATTCACAGTGATGGTGTTGAGGGAATCAGAAATCAAAAGGTTTCGGATATAAATAACCGATATAACATTATCGAATCAACGCCTGATGCTCTTTTTGTGAGCATACACCAGAACTATTTTACACAGGAAAAATACAGCGGTGCACAGGTTTTTTATTCGGGCAATAATTCCGAATCCGAAAAGCTTGCGCTTGCGATAAGAAGCTCAATTATATTAAATCAGCAAAAAGATAATACACGAGAAATCAAGAAAAGCGGCAGTGAGATATATCTTCTGAAAAAAGCTGCTGTTCCTGCGGTTATGCTTGAATGCGGCTTTCTTTCCAACCCACGGGAAGCTAAGCTTCTTCAGACCGAAGAGTATCAGTATCAGATAGCTTTCTTCACTGCGCTCGGCATTATTGACTATATTAACTCAACGGAGTGACGTTAAATGGCAGGTAAAATTAAATCAATTTATATCTGTACTGAATGCGGATATGAAAGCGCAAAGTGGTACGGCTGCTGTCCCGGCTGCGGCGAATGGAATTGCATGGAAGAGGACATAAGAACTCCATCGCAGCAAAAAGCAATAAAAGCTGCCGTTAAAACGGTTACTGCGCAAACAATAAACGAAATCAGCGCCGAGGACGAAATACGCTTTAAAACAGGAATGTCTGAGCTTGACAGAGTTCTTGGCGGCGGTATAGTTAAAGGTTCGCTTGTTCTGCTCAGCGGTGACCCCGGTATCGGTAAATCAACAATTCTTCTGCAGATTTGCGAGCATCTCGGCGAAAACCTGCGTGTTTTGTACGTTACGGGTGAAGAGTCAGCAAGGCAGATTAAATTGCGTGCAAAGCGTCTCGGTGTTCAGACGGATAATCTGTATATAATGTGCCAGACCGACGTTCAGAGCATTGTTGAATACGTTAAATCGGATAAACCTGACCTTATCATTGTTGACTCAATCCAGACAATGAGCGTTTCAGAGGTGACGTCGTCACCCGGCAGTGTTACGCAGGTCAGAGAATCGACCAATATGTTTATGCACTGCGCTAAAGACCTCGGCATACCCACAATTATTGTCGGTCACGTAAACAAAGACGGCAACATTGCAGGTCCCAAGGTGCTTGAACATATTGTTGACTGCGTTCTTTATTTTGAGGGCGAAAGACATCTTTCCTACAGAATTCTGCGCGCGGTTAAAAACAGATACGGTTCAACAAATGAAATCGGCGTGTTTGAAATGCTTGATAAGGGATTACGAGAAGTTCCGAATCCCTCGCTTATGCTTATTTCGGGCAAACCTAAAAATACTGCAGGTACCTGCATTGCGTGCGTTATGGAGGGCAGCAGACCGATTCTTGCTGAAGTTCAGGCTCTTGTTGTTGCCTCGAATTACGGAAATGCAAGACGTATGGCAACGGGATTTGACTATAACAGAATGTCGATGCTGCTTGCCGTGCTTGAAAAGCGCGCAGGTTTCTTTATGAATAACTGTGACGCATATATCAACGTTGTTGGCGGATTGCGTCTTGACGAGCCTGCAACAGACCTTTCGGTTGCGCTTGCAATGATATCAAGCTTTAAGGATACGCCAATCAGAGACGATACTCTTGTTATCGGAGAAATCGGACTTGGCGGTGAACTGCGCTCCGTTTCAAATTGCGAGCAGAGAATTAAGGAAGCGGAAAGACTTGGCTTTAAGCGTTGCATTATACCAAGACATAATCTGAAAACCATTTCAGACGGATTTAAGGGTGATATTGAAATTGTTGGAGCGTCAAACGTTAACGGAGCATATGAAGCGGCAATCTGACAGGGGATTCATACAAAATCCGAACCTTCCGACAGGGGAGGTTGCGGCGGTTGCAATCTCCGCTGAAGCAACAAAAGCGATCAATAAACTTTCTTCGCTTGGCATTGACGTTGCGTTAATTAATAAGAATCCGTTGCTTCCTGAACCCGTTGCCGATCATACGGATTTACAGTTATTGCATCTTAAACATAACAGAATTCTTATCTCTGCAGAACATTTGTTCACAGGGGATTTGAAGAAAAATTTTGATATACAGGTTATAGAAGAAAAGCTCGGCAGTAAATATCCGAACGATGTTTTGCTCAACTGCAAGATAATCGGCAACAATATAGTGCTGAACAGTCGTACTATAGCAAGAGAAGTTCTTGAATTTGCCTCAACCGAAGGTCTGAACGTTATTGACGTCAATCAAGGATATGCAGGCTGTTCAATATGCGTTATCAACGAATCAGGCATAATTACGGATGATGAATCCATTTACAGAGCCGCTCAGAATTTTCTGAACGATGTTCTGTTCATTTCAAAAGGCTCCATTCGATTGAAAGGATACAATTACGGATTCATTGGAGGTTGCTGCGGTAAAATCAGCAAAACTAAACTTGCAGTAAACGGCAGAATTGAAAGCCATAAGGATTATAAAGATATAACAGATTTTACTGCAAAGCATAACGTGGAAATAGTTGAGCTTTCAGATGAACCGTTAACAGATATAGGCGGAATAATACCGTTGAATGTTAAAGTATAGGCTTTAATTATATAATGTATTTTAAATTTAAACGGTTTTTTTATTAAAAACACTCCCCTCAATTATACAAAACATTTATTTTGTATAATTATTGACATTTGATTTTAAGGTATGTATAATAGATACATACCTTATTTTTTATGGAGTGATTTTGTGAGAAACGAAGAAATCGCCACTCTCCCGATGGTAATTATAAGATATCTTGAATATCTTTCTGCAATTAAAAATAAATCTGACTTGACAGTTCTTGAATATGCATCTGATTTGCGTATGTTTTTCAGGTTTATCAAGCAGTCACGTAAACTTGTTGAAGCTGACACTCCGTTTGACGAAATCGGAATTTCAGATTTGACCGATGACGTGATTTATAATATCAATCTTTCTGATGCATATGCTTTTCTTGCTTATTGCAGAACAAAGCGAAACAATAATGCAAATGCGCGTGCGAGAAAAGCTGTTGCGATAAAAAGATTTTACAAATATCTTGAAACTAACGGATTTATTGAAAAAAGTCCTGTTATGCACCTGGAGTCCCCTCAGACGAAACGAGCTTTGCCGAAATATCTTTCGCTTGAACAGAGCGTTGCTTTGCTTGACAGCGTTGAGGGCAAGTTCAAGGAGCGTGATTACTGCATTCTGACCATTTTCCTTAATTGCGGTCTGCGTTTATCGGAGCTTTGCGGAATAAACCTCTCTGACATTAATTATGATGACAAGACTTTGCGTGTTCTCGGTAAAGGTAACAAAGAACGAACGGTATATCTCAACAACGCCTGCATCGACGCAATCGAAGCTTATCTGCGTGTACGGCCTGCAGACGGTTTAAAGGACAGAGATGCGTTATTTATCAGTAATCAGAAAAACAGAATCAGCCGTCAGGGTGTTCAGAAATTGGTTGAAGGCTGCCTTAAAAGAAGCGGTCTGGAAGGAATGGGATTTTCAACCCACAAGCTTCGCCACACTGCTGCAACGCTTATGTATCAATACGGCGACGTTGACCCCTTGCAGCTCAAAGAAATTCTTGGCCACGAGAATCTTTCAACAACCGAAATCTATACCCACGTTTACAATGAACAGTTAAAACAGGCGGTTGACTCCAATCCGCTCAATAATTTAAGCAAGCGTAAAAAATCTGCTGAATAGTCTTGCACCTGCTGCGTCTGCAAGTGCGCCTGAAGCTGAAATTGCAGTGAATATCAATATTCTTATCAGAAAATATCTTGTTTCGTTCTTTTCAAACTGTCCTCTGCCGAGAATTGCTTTTGAATAAACGTTTTTGCTGTATTCACAGCTTTCGTTAAAAATCAGCAGAAGCATCGCTACGCTGAGAATTGCACCCGGATAAATCATAAGTATGCAATATCCGAGTCCCGTGAATTTATAAACGGTATAAAGATAACCTCCGACCACGCCGACTGCAAGACCTCTGGCAAACGGAAGCATAAGAATAAACGGATAACCTATAACGGAAAAGCTGAAGAATACTGCGGCTAAAGAAAACGTTGCGTTTACGAGCAGGGAATTGACAAAAATGTTCAAGCCCCCCTGCCCTGCTCTCTGCAAGGCAAAAGAGCCGACGAAAGATTGGATTTGCATGATTAATTCATTGTCTTTTTTCAGCGACAGCGCGCCCACGGTTATTCCGCCTGCAAACAAAAGCAAAAGTACGAATACCCGTGAATTTTCAAGCATTTCTTTGATTATTTTTCCGTCATATACCTTGTATTTATATTCAGACTTGCCCATTTTTTACCTCCGTTGTAATGACTTATGGTAAATTATATGAGCAAGTCCCGTTTTTATGATAAAAAGGAGCAGAATATTCTGCTCCTTAATTTATTATTTCTTTTCAATTTTAGCGTAGTTTGCCATAATCTTCTTCGTGCCTGCAGCGGTAAACGCAATTTCAAGCAACGTATCGTTACCCATAGCTTTTGCACTCAGAACGATACCTTCACCGTATGCTTTATGCAAAACAGTGTCGCCAACGTTGAAGACTGTTTCGTTTTTGACAGGTGGTTTGAATGAAGATACGGGAGCGGAAAAGCCTCTTGAGGGTTGCTGCGCTCTGCTTTGCGAAGGTATTCCGAAGGACTGAGAACGCTGAATTGTTTCGCCCGTTTTTTCAAGCAGGCTGTCAGGGATTTCATTTATAAAGCGCGACGGCGGATTGAATTTTGTTGAACCGAAGAGAATGCGTGTTCTCGCTCGGGTAAGATAGAGCTGTTGTTTGGCTCGTGTGATACCAACGTAAGCAAGTCTGCGTTCTTCCTCAATTTCATCGTCGCCGCCCATTGAAGACATCATTGAGGGGAAGATTGTTTCTTCCATACCTGCAAGGAAAACAACGGGGAATTCAAGTCCTTTCGCAGAGTGAACCGTCATCATAACAACGGTTTCGGCGTCGGCATTGTAATTATCAATATCCGTCATCAAAGCAACTTCCTGCAGGAAATCGTTGAGCGTTGCGCCCTCGTTATCCCTTGAAAAACGCAGTAGGTTGTTTGAAAGTTCGTCAAGGTTTGCGGCTCTGTCTTCATAAGTCTCTTTATCAAGCGCAAGATACTGGATATATCCTGTGTCGCCCATAACCTTTTTGAAAAGCTCTGAAAGCTCAAGGCTGTCCTGATCTTCAATAAAGCCTTCAATCATATCGGCAAATTCACGCATTTTCTTTGCGCAACGGCTCAGCTTCGGGAACTGATCGGCTGATTTGATAACCTCAAAAAGGCTTATTCCGAGACCGTCTGCAATCTCCTGTGCTGCGGCAACGGAAGTGTCGCCGATTCCCCTCTTGGGTTCATTGATGATTCGCTGAAGCCTGACTCCGTCATTGGGGTTTGCGATAATGCTCAGGTACGCAAGCGCATCCTTGATTTCTTTACGGTCATAGAATTTGTGTCCGCCGATAATGCGGTAAGGAATACCCATTCTAACGAATGACTGTTCCACAAGGTTGGACTGTGAGTTCATTCTGTAAAGAACGGCAAAATCACTGTATTTTCTGCCGTTTCTGATACCGTCAAGCACCTTATCGGCAATAAAGAAGCCTTCGTCACGGTCAGATTCGGCAGTGTGATAATTAATCAGGTCGCCGCTTCCGTTATCTGTCCAGAGATTTTTACCTTTTCTGTTTTCATTGTTGGCAATAACTTTGTTGGCGGCGTCAAGAATATTCTGGGTTGAACGGTAATTCTGCTCAAGGCGGATTACCTTTGCGTTTTTATATTCGTGTTCAAAGCTTAAGATATTTTCAATTGTTGCGCCTCTGAATTTATAAATACTCTGGTCATCGTCACCAACAACGCAGATGTTGCCCCAGCCGCCTGCAAGAAGCGATGTGAGCAGATATTGGGCGTGGTTGGTGTCCTGATATTCGTCAACCATAATGTATTTGAAGCGGCGCTGATAAAACTCCAGCACCTCGGGATTATTCTGCAAAAGACGAACCGTGTTGACAATGATATCGTCAAAATCCATTGCATCGCCGTTTTTGAGCCTTGCCTGATAAGCTTCATAAACAGAGCCTATATTTCTTTTTCTTAAATCCATATAGTTTTCTTTTATGTACTCATCGGGCGAAATCAGCATATCCTTGGCGCGGCTGATTTCTGAAAGCACACCCTTGGGAGTGATGATTTTGTCGCTGAAGCCGAGCTGCTTTATACAATCTTTTATAACACGCTTGCTGTCATCGGTGTCATAGATAGTGAAGTTTGAAGAAAAACCGATATATTCGGCATTTCTGCGCAGAATACGCACGCAGGCAGAGTGGAACGTGCTTGCCCAGATATCAAGTGCATCGGGACCGAGCATCTTTTCAAGTCTTTCTTTGAGTTCACCTGCAGCTTTGTTTGTGAAAGTGATGGCAAGAATCTCCCAAGGCTTTGCGGCATCAACTTTTAGAAGATGTTCAATATCAAAAACGTCCTCAATAACTCCGTCTGCAACGGCACGCATAAGCGCCATTTCGCTGTCAGTGGGTTCATAGCGGCAATAGTCGCTGTAATAAGCCTTGCCGTATTTAATTAAATTTGCTATGCGGTTAACAAGTACGGTTGTTTTGCCGCTTCCTGCACCTGCAAGCACCAAAAGCGGTCCCTCCGTAGAAAGGACCGCCTTTTTTTGCATATCATTAAGTGATTTAAAATCCTTCGCAATGATTTTTCTGCGAAGCTGAAGAAATTCTGTTGAAACCATCGTTTACCTCAGATTGAAATTTCGTGAGCAACCTTATAGAGGTTGTCGTCAACAGCTTTTTTCATACAGAGTGCTTCATAGATATCGTAATCAGCAATTTTATCATCCTTGAGAACGATAACTCTGTTGCTTTCACCTGCGATAAGCTTCTGAACTGCATAGTAACCCATCTGGCTTGCAACAACTCTGTCTTTAACTGTGGGTGAACCGCCGCGCTGAACGTGACCGAGAACGATTGCTCTTGATTCAACGCCGCATTCCTGTTCAATCTTTCTTGCAAGAGCTTCAACGCCGCCGATGCCTTCGGCAACCATAACGATGAAGTGTCTTTTATCTGTTTTCTGTGTTCTCTTGATTCTTTCGATAACGTGCTTTTCAATATCGCAGCTGATTTCGGGGATTACGATTGCGGTTGCACCAACAGCAATACCTGCGTTGAGCGTAAGGTCGCCGCATCTGTTACCCATAACCTCAACAACGATGCAACGGCTGTGAGATTCAACAGTGTCTCTGACTCTGTCAACCATCTGCATAATTGTGTTAAGGCAGGTATCGTAGCCGATTGTATAGTCGGTGCTTACGATATCGTTATCAATTGTGCCGGGAATGGCAATGCAGGGAACGCCTCTGAGAGAAAGGTCTCTTGCGCCTCTGAATGAGCCGTCGCCGCCGATAACAACAATGCCTTCGATGCCGTATTTGCGGCAAGTTGCAATTGCTTTCTGCATACCTGCTTCTTCTTTGAAAGCAAGGCATCTTGCAGAGTGGAGCATTGTTCCGCCTCTGTGGATAATATCTGAAACGCTTCTTATATTGAGCTCACGGATATCTTCTTCAATAAGACCTGCATAGCCTCTGTTGATACCGTAAACCTTCATACCGTTCTCACAGGCAGTTCTTACAACGGCACGGATTGCCGCATTCATACCGGGAGCGTCGCCGCCGCTTGTTAAAACACCAATAGTTTTCATTTATAATACTCTCCTTAAAATTGTTCACGAAATATAATACACTTTTTATTACATAAAGTCAATTATTATAACAGATTTTGACAAAAAAGTTATTGATTGTAAATTACGTTGGAATCGCCGAGGATTTTTCGCAGTTCACGCAATAAAACATCGTTCACATCTATATTCTGCCCTAAAGGATTTCGCTTATATTCTTTGACGTCGGCAAAATAATAGAACAAGGGAACGTTGCCGTCAAAAATGGCAAGAAGCTTGCGGCAGCATTCAATTTGCGGTGACGACGCATTATCGAAACGCAGGAACAAGCCTTTGACTTTTTTGCCCGATTGCTTTTGCTCTGCAGGCTGTTCGGTTTCGGGAATGTTGCTTGAATCGGGACATTTTTCAACCGACTCGCAGACGATTTTGGTATCCTCGTCTTCACGCATACTCACTCTGCCGCGAAGCAGAACGATATTTCCTTCATAGAACATTGCAGGCTTTTCCATCAATGTTTTCGGAAAAACGATAACCTCAATTGCTCCTGAATTATCTTCAAAATCCAGAAAAGCCATTGTTGAATCGTTTTTGGTTATCTTCTTTTTAACTGAGCTGATAAGACCGAGAACAAGCACACGCTCGTTATCTTTATAAACTTCACCGCTCAGTATGTCATCAATCCTTGCACAGTGAAGTTTTTGTGATACCGGCAGGTAGTCAGCCATCGGGTGACCCGAAAGATACATTCCCGAAACTTCTTTTTCATATTTCAGAAGCAAATCTTTCGGAAATTCTTCTGCTTCGGGATAAGCAAATGCGCCGGAAACAGGTTCATAGGCTTCTTCATAGCTTGCGGTCAAATCGCCGAATCCGATCTGACCGTCAACGTTACGGCGTCTTTCGTTTTCAAGCTCCTCAATGATATCATCAACAACGAGCGTCATCTGTTTTCTGTTTGCACCAAGTCCGTCAAACGCACCGCATTTGATAAGACTTTCTATTGCCCTGCGGTTAAAATCTTTGCCGTGCATACGTTTGCAGAAATCATAAAAATCTTTGAATTTGCCGTTTTTTTCACGTTCCTCGGTCAGTCTGCGGATAAAACCTCTGCCAAGATTTTTGACTGCGGTAAGGCTGAAATGAATGTTACCGTTTGAAACGGTGAACGTTTCGCCGCTTTCATTGACGTGAGGCGGAAGTATCTTAATGCCGAGCTTCGTGCATTCATTGATATACTGAACAACCTTATCGGTTTTGTCAAGAAAGCTTGTGAGGAGCGCAGCAAGAAATTCACAGGGATAGTGACATTTGAGATAAGCCGTCTGATAGGCAACGTAGGCATAAGCGGCGGCGTGAGCCTTGTTGAAAGCGTATGATGCAAACGACATCATTTCGTCAAAAATTTCATTGGCGGCTTTTTCGCTGACTCCCCTTCTGACCGCACCTTCGCAGATGATGTTGCCCTTTTCATCGGTCATACCGTGAATAAAATGCTCACGTTCTTTGAGCATAACGTCGTGCTTTTTCTTGCTCATTGCACGGCGGACAATATCCGCCCTGCCGTAAGAATAGCCGGCAAGCTCACGGCAAATCTGCATAACCTGCTCCTGATAAACCATACATCCGTAAGTAACGTCAAGAATGCTCTTGAGTTCGGGAGTTTTATAGGTTACCTTTGACGGATTATGCCTGTTTTCAATATAAGTCGGAATTGAATCCATGGGACCCGGTCTGTAAAGCGAAATGACGGCAATCAGATCCTCGATGCTTTCGGGTTTAAGCTGTGAAAGAACACTACGCATACCGGCGGATTCAAACTGAAATACGCCTTCGGTCTGTGCGGCGCACATCATTTCAAAAACAGCCTTATCCTCAAGGTAAATTGTGTTTATATCAAAATCGGGGTTATATTTTTTAATCATTTTCTCGGCTGAACTGATAACCGTAAGCGTTCTCAAACCGAGGAAATCCATTTTAAGCAGTCCCAACTCTTCAAGAGTTGTCATCGGGAACTGCGTTACTATTGCTTCATCGTTCCTTGCAAGCGGTACGTAGCTTTCAACGGGGTCGTGAGTAATAACAACACCTGCAGCGTGGGTTGAAGCGTGGCGCGGCATACCCTCAACCTTTCTTGCAAGGTCGATAAGTTCTTTTGCGGATTCATCGCTCTCATAAAGTGTTCTGAACTCAACGGAGCGTTTGAGCGCTTTATCGAGCGTAATATTAAGCTCGTTGGGAATCTGTTTTGCAATGTTATCAACAACGGAATACGGCATACCCATTGCTCTGCCGACGTCTCTGACGGCAAGCTTTGCCGCAAGAGTACCGAAGGTAACAATCTGCGCAACGTGGTCGGCGCCGTATTTCTCGATAACGTAATCTATTACTTCGCCGCGTCTTTCATAGCAGAAGTCAACGTCGAAGTCGGGCATACTGACTCTTTCGGGGTTAAGAAAACGCTCGAAGAGCAGGCTGTGCTTCATTGGGTCAATGCCTGTTATACCGATACAGTAAGCGCATATACTTGCTGCACCCGAACCTCTGCCCGGACCGACGGGAATGCCCATATCTTTGGCTTGTCTGATAAAATCGTGGACTATGAGGTAATAATCAACGTAGCCCATACGGTTTATGACGTCAAGCTCATAGTTCAGCCTGTCTCTGTATTCCTTGGGCGGATTTTCGCCGTAACGCTCAACAAGTCCTTTATTGCAGAGCATTGAAAACCAATCAAAATGGTCCCAACCTGCGGGTACTTCAAAATGAGGAAGCTTTGTTTTGCCGAATTCAAACTCAACGTTGCATCGCTCGGCGATCAGAGCGGTATTCGCAACCGCTTCGGGACACTGCGGAAAGGCCTCAAGCATTTCTTCTTCACTCTTGAGATAAAATTCCTCTGTGCCGAATTCAAGACCCGTGTCCTCTCCGAGTGTGTGGTTGGTCTGAATGCAGATAAGCACCTGCTGCATTTTATAATCTTCTTTATTAACGTAATGGGCATCGTTTGTTGCGACAAGAGGAATGCCTGTTTCTCTTGAAAGGCGTATTAAATCGGAATTGATTCTGAGCTGCTCTTCAAGACCGTGATTCTGAATTTCAAGGTAATAATTACCCTCGCCGAAAACGCTGTTATACCACAGAGCGGTTTTCTTTGCGGCATCATAGTCGCCCTGAAGCAGATTCCTTGAAACTTCGCCTGCAAGGCACCCTGAAAGAGCAATAAGACCCTCGCTGTATTTTTCAAGAATATCCTTATCAACTCTGGGTTTGGTATAAAATCCGTTGACCCAGCCTTCGGAAACAAGCTTAATAAGGTTTTTATAGCCTGTGTTGTTCTTGCAGAGCAGAACAAGGTGGTATCTTTCGTTATCAAGACCGTGTACTTTATCAAATCTTGACCTTGCGGCAACGTAGACCTCGCAGCCGATAACAGGCTTAATCCCATTCTTGAGTGCGGCTTTATAAAAATCAATCACTCCGTACATTACACCGTGGTCCGTTATGGCAACAGAGGTCTGCCCCATGCTCTTGATTTTTTCGAGCATAGGTTCAATTCTGCAAGCGCCGTCAAGCAGACTGTATTCACTGTGTACGTGCAGATGAGTGAAAGCCATATTATCCTCCCGCCTTTAATTTTTCGGCGAAGCTTACTATTTTTGCAAGTCGGTGGTTGACACCCGAGCGAGAAAGAGGCTCGTCCAAAAGCTGACCAAGGTCACGCAGACTTGCTTCGGGGTTTTCAATTCTTAAACGTGCAATTTCCTGCAGATTATCGGGCAACGAATTAATGCCGCATTTTTTCTCAATAAACTCAATGGCTTCAACCTGTGCATTTGCGGCATCAACGGTTTTGTTGATGTTTGAAAGCTCAAAATTGAGCTTTCTGTTAACCTTATTCTTGACGTCTTTTTCAATCTTGATACCCATAACGTAAAGCGAGGCTTCCTGTGCGCCGATGATGGCAAGAATATCCTCAATGCTTTCGCTGTCTTTGAAATAGACGATATGATTGCCCTTACGGTTAATATATTTGGGAGAAAGACCAAGTTCTTCAAGAAAGTGAATGAAATCAAGACTTAGCTTTTTATAAGGTACAACAAACTCAAGATGATAGCTTCTTTCGGGTGCGGTTACCGTGCCGCAAGCAAGAAAAACACCTCTGAGGAATGAAGATGCGCAGCATTCTTCGCTGATATTTGCCCTGTTTATGCGCAGAGTAGGCTCTTTTAATTCGTGGCCGAATTTCTCGAATACCTTTGATTTTTCTTCATCCGTTTTGACGTAAGCGGTAAGCTTTTTGTTGCTGCCGTCGCTGATATATGTATTAACGCCGCAGTAATCGTTTATATAGGATGAATACAAATCAAAAACATCCGTGTTTTCGGTTGTTATTGAAAGATTGTATTTTGAAAAATGAGCAAAAAGCACAAGCCCGTAGACTTGTGCGTGAAAGCAACAGGGTAAGAGATTTTCGGTTTTTGCAAGTTCACTTTTTACGTCGGATGAAAATGACATCAATCTCCGCTCCTATTCTGTAATTTCAACTTCGGGTTCGAGCATAACGCCCGTATTCTCAAAAACAACGCTCTGACAGTGTTTGATTACACCGAGAACGTCATTTGCAGTTGCGCCGCCAACGTTAACAACAAAGCCTGCGTGCTTTGGGCTGACCTGAGCACCGCCGACGGTGAACCCTTTGAGACCGCATTGTTCAATCAAAGCGCCTGCAAAATGACCCTCGGGTCTTTTAAAAGTGCTGCCTGCGCTGGGATATTCAAGCGGTTGTTTATCACGTCGCTTACCCATAAGCTCATCCATTTTTGCTTTAATGGCTGTTTTATCGCCCTTCTGAAGCTTAAGATAAAGCGCTGTAACGGTTTTGTCAGACTTTGAATAAACGCTGTGCCTGTAGCTCAAATCAAGCTCGTCACATTCAAATGAGCCTGTTTCGCCGTCAGATGAAATATGGTCGCATCTGTAAAGAACGTCTTTCATTTCGCCGCCGTAAGCGCCTGCGTTCATATAAGCAGCACCGCCTGCCGAGCCGGGAATGCCGTAAGCAAATTCGAGACCTGTAAGCGAATTATCCAGAGCGAAGCGGCAAAGCTTTGAGAGCGTCACTCCGCTCTGGCAATAAACTGTTGTTTCATCAATAAGTTCAAGCTTATCAAGCGCACCTGTGCTGACAACAACACCTTTAAAGCCGTTGTCAGATACAAGCAGATTACTGCCTTTGCCGAGAATAAGAACTTTGAGTTCATCCTTTTTGCAGGCAGAAATAACCGCCGCAAGCTTTTCTGTTGTGTCAGGCATAACGAATAAATCCGCTTTGCCGCCGATTTTAAAGCTTGTGTGGGCAGAAAGCATTACACCTTCACTGTATTCACAGCCGATTTCGGTGCATATTGACTTGATATTGTTATAAGAACTCATTGAATCCTCCGAAATTAATTATTCGTCAAGAAGTGCAGCACCAAAGATGCCGGCATCGTTACCGAGCTGAGCGGCAACAATCTGTGTCTGCTTTGATGAGTAGATGCTGTATCTCTGATCTTCAACATATTTCTGAAGAGGCTTAAGGAGATAATCGCCTTCATGGCTTACACCGCCGCCGATGCAGATAATTTCAGGCTGAAGTGCATTGATAACGTTACTGATACCTATTGAAAGATAATAAATATATTTATCAACAACTTCTGTTGCGGCTTTATCACCCTGACGCATTGCATCAAAAGCAGTTCTGCCGCTTACGTTGTCAATACCGCCGGTCATTTGCCACATAAGGCTGTCGGGGTTATTTTTCATTGCTTCTTTTGTCTGTGAAATAAGAGCGGTTGCGGATGAATACTGCTCCCAGCAACCCTTTCTGCCACAGTTGCAGGGAATACCGTCAACGGAAATAACCATGTGACCCATTTCGCCTGCGCAGTAGTTTGCACCAACAACGATTTTACCGTCAATAATAATGCCGCTGCCAACGCCCGTTCCGAGTGTGATTGCAACAAAATCCTTAACACCGTTGCCGACACCTGCAACTGCTTCGCCGAGAGCTGCACAGTTTGCATCATTATCAAGGTAAACGGGCTTGCCGATTCTTTCTTCAAGCATTTCTTTTGCGGGAACCTGGTTGAAATCAAGGTTATTTGCAAATTCAATGTAGCCGTTTGATTTGTTAACCGAGCCGGGTGTGCCGACACCGACACTGATAACGTCATCCATTGAGACGCCTGCATCCTTGACAGCCATTTCAACTGCAAGTGCGATATCGTCAAAGATTTCTGCGGCAGGTCTGGGGCATCTGGTTTTAACCTTTCCTCTGCCGATGATTTTCATGTTTTCGTCTACAACGCCGACTGCAATGTTTGTGCCGCCGAGGTCAACACCGATTCTGTACATATTTTATTACCTCCAAAGAAAATATATCCTTAATTATTATTAAAAATCATGCCAAAATTCAAGTTCTTTTTTTGCGGGAATGATATCGTCGGTCATTCCAAGGCTGTGGAGAAGCTCTCTTGCCGCATTGTAACCCATCTTCTTTTGTCTGTTATTCATGGCGGCTGCCTCAATAATAATTGAAAGGTTACGTCCCGGTTTTACGGGAACGGTTGTAACGGGAACGTTTATGCCGAGAATTTCTGTATACTCATTTTCAAGACCGAGCCTGTCATAAACCTTTTCGCTGTCCCAGGGTTCAAGCTGAACAACCATATCAACCTTTTCCGTGAGCTTAACGGCACCCATACCGAAAAGACGGCGGGCATTGAGAACGCCTACACCGCGAAGCTCAATGAAATGGCGGATATTATCAGGCGCAGAGCCGACGAGTGTTTTGTTTGAAACTCTTCTGATTTCAACGGCGTCATCAGCAATAAGTCTGTGACCTCTTTTGATAAGCTCAAGAGCAGTTTCGCTTTTACCGACGCCGCTGTCGCCAAGGATAAGAACGCCTTCACCGTAAACCTCAACAAGAACGCCGTGACGAGTTATACGCTGAGCAAGTTCAACGCCGAGGTAAGAGATTGCCGCAGCCATACAGCTTGATGTTGCTTCTGCCGTGCCGAGAATGGGAACCTCATATTTTTTTGCAATTTCAAGAAAACGCTTGCTGCATTTGAGGTCACGGGTAACAATAACGGCAGCGGGTCTTTTTGAGAGAAATCTCTCTGAGCATTCAATAAACTGCTCTTTATCAAGGCTTTTTATGTATTCAAGCTCCGTCAGACCGATAAACTGAATACGCGCAGGGTCAAAATAGTTATCAAAGCCTGTCAGAATAAGACCGGGTCGGTTTACATCCTGCGAGTTGATATAAATATCCGAAATCTCTGTAGGGGTGTAAATAACGTTAAGCGAAAGGTCGTTGACAACCTTTTCAAGTGAAACAGAGTATTTAGTCATAATAATCTCCTTGATTCGGGTACTCATAAACCCATATTAATTACATTATAATGCATAAGTAATTATTTTCCAACCCCTTTTTTAAATATTTAGTAAAAAGTTTTCGGAGCATCCGCAAAAACGAATACTCCGAAACGGTTAAATTGTTTAAAGCTGTGCGGCGATACCCTGAAATTTTGTTTTAGCTTCCGTTACCTTCTGCTGCTCAGCCGCTGCAGGGCTGTACCATCCCCTGCTCTGCATATCCGTAAAAACGGAAAACTGCATATTATGCTCTTCTTTGAGAATAGAAAGCATATCTGCCTGAAGATTTTCATTAACACATTCGTTTGAAAAAGTGTTATAGACGCCCGTGATGTGCTTCTGCGAGGTCAGAATGTCATCCATAATCTCTCTGTCGGTGAAAGCCTGATTGTTCATTGCAAATCCTCCTTATGAAAGATGACCCATAAGGGTATCAAAATGCTGCTTGTGGCGAGCCGCCATATTTTCGCAGGTGGTTTTAATCTGAGGGTCGGTTGCGTTCTGCGCAAACAGTTTGAACTTTTTGATGAGCATCTGCTCGCAGTTAAGCTGGTCTTCAAGCGCCGAAAGCTCTTTTGCGGTAAGGTTAGCCATTGTAATCGCTCCTTTGTGATTTATTAATAATATTATTAACCGCCAATTAAGAAAAATTCGGCAATAGTCATATTGATTTAACATTTTTATTGTGCTATATTGAAAAAAAGAGGTAATTTTATGAACGCATATTTGAATCAAAAACACGATATGGATATCCTCTGGCTTGCACAGCATGATTATCAGTCATCATCTGGCAGGCTTATACCTCTATATTCATTTTGGGATAGATAAAGTAATATTTCCATATGTTTATAACGGTGTAAGTAGCTGCAGATACTTACACCGTTTATTTTTATATCCAAAGGAGATTTATTATGAAATTATTTGATTTAATCAAAAAGAAACTTTTCAAAAAGCAACCTGTAAAAACAGGTGATCATCTTGTAGATTTCTATAACCGTATCGACGAGGATTCCCGCCTTTTATCAAAGCACGGCAGAATCGAATTCCTTACAACCACAAAGTATATTGAGAAATATCTGAAAGACGGTATGAAGATTATAGAAATCGGTGCCGCTACGGGCAGATACTCGCATTATTTTGCTCAAAAAGGTTTTGAGGTCGATGCCGTTGAACTCATCGAGCATAATATCGAGATTTTTAAATCAAAAACACAGCCGAATGAAAAAATCAGCATCAGACAAGGCAATGCACTTGATTTATCGGCGTTTGAGGATAACACTTATGACGTAACGCTTTTGCTCGGTCCGATGTATCATCTCTATACGGTTGAAGATCAGAAAAAGGCACTGTCAGAAGCAATGCGAATTACTAAAAGCGATGGCTTTGTTTTCGTTGCATATTGTATGGTTGACCCTTCTGTTTTAACGGGAATTTTCAAAAACAACAAGGTACAGTACAGCATCGAAAACGGGCTCATTGACACCGAAACCTTTGAAACATTCTTCCCTCCGCACGGAGTTTTCAAGCTCTACACAAGAGATGAAATATTTGAGCTGACGGAGGAACTGAATACGGAAAGACTGCATTTCCTTGCAACCAACGGTTATGCCTGCCATATGCGTGAAGTTATAGACAAAATGGATGATGAAACCTATGAACTGTATCTGAAATATCATTTCAAAACCTGCGAAAGGCAGGATTTAATCGGTTTATCACACCACACACTTGACGTGTTGAGAAAGGAGTAAAACTATGATTACATACCCGAATTATGACAGAAGCATTTTATCAATCGCTTCGTCTGTTTTAAATCATTTCGGTGTTAAAGACTGCCAACATAAAACATTACCCGAATTTGATAAATTACTTGAAAAAGATTACAAAAATATAATCGTAATGCTTTTTGACGGCTTGGGCGTTTCAGCAATCAACGAACACCTGAACGAAAATGACTTTCTGAGAAAACATTTTGTGTGTCCTGTTTCGTCTGTATTCCCCTCAACAACCGTTGCGGCAACAACAGCAATAGAAAGCGGATACTCTCCCGTCGAAACAGCCTGGCTTGGATGGGATTTATACTTTGATGAAATAGGCGAAAATGTTGCGGTATTCCGCAATGCTTTACAGAAAAACGGTGAGCCTGCAGCAGATTATAACGTAGGGTGGACACATATCCCTTATAAAAGAATATTTGAGCGTATTGAAGAAATAAACGGTAAAGGCACGGCTTATTACGTTTCGCCGTTTTCGAAGCACCATATAAAAAGCGTGCCACATATTTGCAGAACAGTAAAACGGCTTGCGAGAAGAAGAAAGAAAAAATATATTTACACCTATTGGCATCAGCCTGACACAGAAATGCATTATCACGGTGTTAAAAGCGCGCAGGCACACGAACAAATTTTGTTGATTAACAGCGAAGTTGAAAAGCTTTGCAAAAGTCTTAAAAATTCGCTTGTTATCATCACTGCAGACCACGGATTGTATGACGGTGTGAATGAATACCTTGAGGATTATCCCGAGCTTTCCGCAATGTTGAAACATCCTCCGTCAATCGAAGCAAGAGCCTTGAGCTTTTTTGTGAAAGACGGTATGAAGGATGATTTCGGAAACGAGTTTAACAAACTTTTCGGCGATGATTTTAAGCTTTTAACAAAAGAAGAAGTTTTTGCGAAAAATCTTTTGGGATTCGGTAAACCCCATCCGAAAACTTATGATTTTGTCGGTGATTTTCTCGCCGTTGCAACAGGTGAAAAATCGTTATTTATCAAGCGTGAAGAACGCCCGTTTATCGGTGTTCACGCCGGTCTGACCGAAGAAGAAATGACCGTACCGTTTATCGCAATCGAAACAAAGAAAAGGTGTAAGAAATGAATAAAACAAATCAAGAATTATATTATGAAAGAACTCCCGTTCTTGAAACGGAACGGTTGATTTTAAGACCCTTAACCCCCGAAGATGCCAAAACGGCATTTATATGGCACAGTGACCCGAGGGTCAACAAGTTTATGTCCTATCCCCTTTATACCGATATAAACCAGTCAGTTCGCTGGATTAACGACATAGTTCCCGTTGAAGAAGATTTTCATTGGGGAATTGTATTGAAAGAAGGGAATATTCTTATCGGCAGTATCAGCATCGGTCCGATGGGAAATGATGATGGTGCTTGGGGATTCGGCTATAACATAAGATATGAATATTGGAACAAGGGTTACACAACCGAAGCTGCAAAGAGAATTATAGAGTTTTCTCACGAGGTTCACGGTGTAAAAGATTTCACAGCAAGTCACGCGGTTGATAACCCTGCATCGGGCAGAGTTATGGAAAAGTGCGGTCTGAAATTTGAAAGCTATGGCGAACATTCCAAGCGTGACGGCTCTGTAACTTATAAAGTAAAGAATTACAGAATGCATATGGATTGAGGATATTAAAATGAAACATAAAGGAACAAAAACTTTAAAAACGGAGCGTCTGGTGCTGCGTAAAATAAAAACAAGCGATTATAAAGACGTGTTCAGATACGCAAGCAAGGAAGAGGTTTCAAAATACGTTACCTGGGATAAGCACACCGACCCCAAAATCACAAAAAAACTCTGCAGACACTGGAAAAATCAATATGTTCACAAGTCAACTTACCGTTGGGCTATTGAATACAATAAAAGGGTTATAGGCTGCATTGACGTTGTGGTGCTCTATGAGCAAAAAGCCGTTCTCGGCTGGTGCATCGACAGCGAATTCTGGAACAAAGGAATCGTTACGGAAGCTGCTGCCGCCGTAAGGGATTATCTTTTGAATGACGTCGGCTTCGAGGCAATTGAAGCGGCTCATATAAAAGAAAACGTTGGTTCAGGCAGAGTAATGCAGAAAATAGGCATGAAGCAAATACCCTATGAAGAAACTGTTTATTATAAAACAGGCAAAAATCTTGATGCAAACATTCTTGATTTTTACAGTATCAGTAAATAAAAAAACGGCTGCTACCGATTGGTAACAGCCGTAATGTTTTATATTGTGATGATTACATCATGCTTGCAACTTCAGCAGCGAAGTTGTCTTCCTTCTTCTCAATGCCTTCACCCTTTGCAAGACGTGAGAAGCCTGTAACCTTGATTTCTGCGCCAAGCTTCTTTGCAACGTCAGCTACATAGCCTGCAACTGTGCCGTCAAAGAGGTCTGAGCGAACGAAGGGCTGCTCAAGAAGGCAGATTTCCTTGATCTGCTTCTTAATACGGCCGTCAACTGCGCCTGCAAAAATCTTATCGTTAACAAACTCTTCTTTGCCTGCAACTGCAAGAGATGCAAGAGTTGCAACTGCTTCCTTTGAAAGGAAGTTGAAGAGGAAGTTGTTATTCTTCTGATCTTCGTAAGCAGCAACGTCTTCTGCACTGAAGAGATTTTCAGCGATAGCCTTTTCAAAGAGCTTTCTGAGAATGGGCTTGGGAAGTGATTCGGGCTTGTTGAGTGAGCTGTCGATTGTGATGGACTTCATCTTTTCAAGCTCATCAGCTGAAATGTTGTCCTTGCTGAGATATTCGGGGTTCATAGCTGCAACCTGCATTGCGATGTTTTTACCCATAGCAACAAAATCAGCGTTGTCAGCTGCGTTTGTGTCAAAGCTTACAAGAACGCCAACGGAGCCGCCTGCGTGGATGTAAGAAACTGCTGTGCCTTCAACAAGAACAAAGCGGCGGAGCTTGAGGTTTTCACGGAGTGAAAGGAAGAGCTCCTGGATAGCATCGGCAACTGAAAGAGTGCCATCTGCGATTGTTGTTGCAAGAAGAGCGTCGAGGTCAGCGGGCTTGCTGAGAACAACAGTCTTTGCAATCTGGTTGGCAAGAGCCTTGAATTCAGGGCCGTTGCCTACGAAGTCAGTTTCGCAGTTGAGCTCGATAAGAGCTGATGCGTTGCCGTCTGAATAAAGACCGATAACGCCTTCTGCTGCGATTCTGCTTGCCTTTTTAGCTGCAGTTGCGAGACCCTTTTCACGAAGGATTTCAACTGCCTTATCCATATCACCGTCAGCTTCAACGAGTGCTTTTTTGCAATCCATCATGCCAACGTTGGTTTTTTCTCTGAGAGCCTGAACGTCTTTAGCTGTAAATGCTGCCATTATATTATTCCTCCTCTGCTGCTGCTTCGGGAGCTGTCTGCTCGCCCTGTCTGCCTTCGATAACTGCGTCTGCCATTGCGCCTGCGATAAGCTTAACAGCACGGATAGCGTCATCGTTGCCGGGGATTACGTAGTCAACTTCGTCGGGATCGCAGTTTGTGTCAACGATAGCAACGATCGGAATACCGAGCTTCTTTGCTTCGAGAACAGCGATTCTTTCTTTGCGGGGGTCAACGATGAACATAGCAGCGGGCTGCTTTTTCATTTCTGTGATACCGCCCATGAACTTTTCGAGCTTTTCGATTTCAAGTGCAAGCTTGGCAACTTCCTTCTTGGGAAGAAGGTCAAATGTGCCGTCAGCTTCCATAGCCTTAAGCTGAGCAAGTCTCTTGATTCTCTTCTGGATTGTGTTGAAGTTTGTGAGCATACCGCCGAGCCAACGTGCGTTTACGAAAGGCATACCGCAACGGATAGCTTCTTCCTTAACGGAATCCTGAGCCTGCTTCTTTGTGCCAACGAAGAGAACTTCGCCGCCCTCAGCTGCGATCTCACGGATGAACATATAGGCTTCTTCGAGCTTCTTAACTGTTTTCTGAAGGTCGATGATGTAGATGCCGTTACGCTCTGTGAAGATGTACTCAGCCATCTTGGGGTTCCATCTTCTGGTGTGGTGACCGAAATGTACGCCGGCCTCCAGCATCTGTTTCATGGTAATGATAGACATTTTTATGTCCTCCTTCGGTTTTTTCCACCACATGAGCGTCGTGCTGTCACCCGTTTGGGCACCGATCACACCTTGTCATGTGTGTGTATTTTTACTTTGCGGTTTACGCAAGCCTGAATATTATAACATATCAAGTTCGTAATTTCAATACGCAACCGCATTTTTAACAAATTGTTTACAATTTAGGGCTAAAATTTCGCTTTTTTACCCTTCTTTTTGTGCTCAT
>JAGBAK010000057.1 GCA_017938985.1 Clostridia bacterium | reverse complement strand
CAAAGCGGGAATTTTACTTAACAAACGCTCAAAGAACTGATGGCACTGTGTGCAGAGGTCTTGAAAAAATGATAAAATACGCAGTCCGAATGCAGTGAGCGAGTCACCAAGATCTTTTATAAAACGCTCAAATTCAGTAAGTCGGTTGCTCTCGTCATAACCGTTTTTATCTTTATAGACACGGACATAATCAATCAGCCATTCTATGGGATAGTTATTTTCGGGTTCATCCCAACCGCTGAAATCAGAATTTATATACATAGACAAAATCATACACATTCTGTACTGCGGCGATTCTCTCGTCTGCGCCACTTCTTTTCCGTCAACATAAAACGTTATTCCTTCAGGTCTCCAATCCATGGCATAGGTGTGAAATTCATTGACATAGTCACTTGGGTCGCCATCCAATTCAACCCTGCTTGCCCATTCGTCAAGATCGGGATCATCCCAAGCATGAACTTTGGGTTCAAACACTCCCGGAGATTTAAAAAAGGTTTCCAAGACATCTATTTCGCCATTCTGAACAGAATCTGTTCCGTCGGTATCATCCTGAGTGCCTATAAGCCACCATGAAGCGTATCCGCCACCGCCGGTATCAGGCATTTTCATCCGTATTTCAAAATAGCCATACTGTGTTGCGTACCCTTCATAAGGCTCAACTTCCTTCTGCTGAGCACCGCCGGGATGCAGATTATTCTTTTCCCAGGTCTGAATACCGTTGGCTATCCAGAGAAGATTATCCGGGTCTGCCGAACCGGGCTGGCCGCCGAAATAATCGGGTGAATCTTTTGTGATATACAGATTCAGACAACCGTTCTCGACTTTATATCTCGCAGAGGAGCCTTCTGTATTGGCAGTACAGTGAGGCAGATACTGCGGCAACCAATGCTCTGTATTTAAATTGCCGTCATTAAATTCGGTGCTGAAATCAAGCACATAACCTTCCTTTTCGGGAACACGTTCTTCGGCATATGCAACCGGCAGCAAGCCGAACGATATAGTTAATATGAGCAAAAAAACCATACTTTTTCTGAACATGATTTTTTATCCTTTCAAATAAATTCTTATTTATTAATCGCAATGGCTGCGGTGATGATTTGTGAACTTTTCTTACTCTTTTATAAACTCTTTATCTCTGTAAGGTATACCCGATTCATCGGTAAGATACCGTTCAACCTTCATGCATAAATTATACTTTTCACGCAAACGGATGATTTTTGACATCATCGGTGACTTGTGGTGCAAGTCGAGTGCCTGCTGATTTTTCCAGCTGTCAATCAAAAGCACAGTTTCACTGTTGTTCAAAGGCAAAAAGTATTCATATTTTAAATTACCGTCTTCGGCACGGATTTCATCAACAATTCCGCTTGAAATCATTTCTTCAGCAAACTTTCTTGCATTCCCGTTTGTGCCTGAATAGTAAATGTTTATTGTTATTGACATATAATTACCTCTGCGAATTCTTATTTGCAAACATTATAGCACCTGCACGAAAAAAAGCAACAGCTTTCGGGCTGTTGCTTTTGAAGCTTCAGTTTAACAAATCGGAATTTGTTGATTACATCGGCGTTCCTACTTCGATTAAGTTGCCGTCCAAATCGTAGAATCGGACCACCTTTTGTCCCCAGCTGTGTGTCATCAGGTGATTGACATATTCAACCGTGGGGTATAGTCTTTCTAATTTTTCAACAAACGCTTCGATATTCTGTTCTTCAAAATACAATTCGCAAGAGTTGCTCTTCGGAACAATATCTCTGTCTAAAAATAATTTCCATATTTTCTCATCCTGAAGAACAAGTCCTTCAGTTAAAACCATATTGCCGTCGTTGTCAAGCACCAAATCTATTCCAAACAAGTCGTGATAGAATTTTCTCGATTTTTCTATATCTTTAACAACTATCAGAATATTCTTCAATCTCATATCATTTCTCCTCTGAATCGGAATTCAGAATACACCTTTATTGTACTTTCTTTGTACTGCAACAATGCAGCCTGTGCCAATCACCAAGCCTATGATAAGTATAACAACAGCAAGTATATCCGAATTTTCAAACAGTCCTGCAATGCCGCTGAGCAGCATTACAGTTGCGATAACAAGCATTGCTTTTCCAAAGGCTTTTCCGTAGGCAGATTTATCTGTGACATTTGTTTGGTGGTAATCGTGGATTAAATCCGTTTTACCCTTGTAAATCGCAATACCCAGTACCGCAAACAGAGCTGAAACGATAAACATAATAACAGAATATAACATATAACCACCACTCTGAATTCATATTTGTCCGGCCGAAATTTATTATAACACATACTTTTTTCACTGTCAACAAAGAGGGTATTGCACGGTCTTACGCAATATCCTTTCTCATTATTCCTCTGTTGTTTTGGTTTCGGAAGGAATTTGTATGCAACTTGAGATTTTTTCAGCTTCAGCTGAAGTTCAACAATTGTTGAGATTTATGACGGTCTTGAAATTAAACCGAACAGGGTGTATAATACCGAAAGATTTTATTACAGGAGATAAATATGGACAACAACAAAGAATTTCTCGGTACAGAGCCCGTCGGAAAGCTGCTTTTCAAGCTTGCCGTGCCTACGGTTATTGCTCAGCTTGTTAATATGCTCTATAACATAGTCGACCGCATTTATATCGGTCACATTCCCGAAGAAGGAAGCCTTGCACTGACAGGCGTCGGCGTTTGTATGCCGATAATTATGATCATCTCGGCTTTTGCTGCGCTTATCAGCTCGGGCGGTGCTCCGAGAGCATCAATAAATATGGGTAAGGGCGACAAAAAGTCCGCAGAGAAAATTCTCGGCGGATGCTTCACGCTTCAGATTATTATTTCAGCCGTTTTAACTGCGGTTTTGCTCATATGGAGTGAAGATTTGCTTCTCGCCTTCGGTGCAAGCGAAAACACAATCGTTTATGCAACGGATTATATGAATATCTACGCCGTCGGCACGGTTTTCGTTCAACTCACGCTCGGTATGGGTGCATTCATCAATGCACAGGGCTTCACAAAAATCGGCATGATAACCGTGCTTATCGGTGCCGTCAGCAACATAATCCTTGACCCGATATTTATTTTTGCGTTTGATATGGGCGTTAAGGGTGCGGCGCTTGCAACAATCCTTTCGCAGGCTGTTTCTTGTATGTGGGTAATCTCTTTCCTCAGCGGCAAGAGAACATATCTTAAACTTAAAGTATCGGATATGAAGATTGATGCAAAACTCGTTTTCCCCTGCGTTGCTCTCGGTCTTGCAACCTTCATTATGCAGAGCAGCGAAAGTGTTATTTCCGTTTGCTTCAATTCGTCACTTCTCAAATACGGCGGCGATATCGCTGTAGGCGCAATGACAATTCTGACAAGCGTTATGCAGTTTGCAATGCTTCCAATGCAAGGTATCGCACAAGGTGCGCAGCCCATTTCAAGCTACAATTACGGTGCAAAAAAAGTTGACAGAGTTAAAAAAACATTTAAACTGCTGCTCACCTGCTGTCTTACGTATTCGATTGTCTTGTGGGTATTGATTATGATTTTTCCGCAAATCTTTGCAGGTATATTCACACCCGATGCCACACTTATTGATTTTACGGCAAAGGCACTCCGCATCTACTGCGGAGCGATGTTCCTTTTCGGAATTCAGATTGCCTGCCAGATGACTTTTGTTTCAATCGGCAATGCACCCTGCTCAATAATCGTTGCTGTTGTGCGTAAATTTGTACTTCTTCTTCCGCTTATCTATCTTACGCCAAATCTGGTTGCAGACAAAACAATGGGCGTTTACCTTGCCGAGCCTGCCGCCGACATTATCGCAGTTACCTTCACCGCCATACTTTTTGCAGTTCAGTTTAAAAAATTGCTGAAAAGCCTGAAGAATAAAACAGCATAAAATAAAAATCATTGATTTTTTTGCTGTTATGGTATATTGTTACATATAGAAAAGGAGGGAATAAAAATGAAAAGACTTGTGCGCATTTTACTTGTGACTGCGTTTATGATTTCGGTTGCCGTTCTGTCAGCGGTTTCTTCAAACGCATTGAGCTTCAATTCGGATTTACAGTACCAGACCGAAAGCAAGGTCACTCTCTGGAGCAAAAGCGAATATGAAGGAAAAAGCAAACAGCTTGGAACAGGCGAATATGCAACCGTTGATTTCAGAATCAAAAGCATCACTGTTCCGCAGGAATACGTCGTTTTGGCTTACAGCGAAAAGAATTTTGAGGGTACGGAGTATGTTTTTAATGACAGCGTTGACAAATTTCTCAAATTCAGCTTGACAGACGGTTTCTTTCACGTTAAAAAAATCAGAAGCATAAAAATAGCTTTGATTGAAAGCGAAGAGATTGACATAACGAACCTCAATGACGAATTAAAAAATCAGATTATGATTGATTATGCTCCGAGAATCCATATGGCGCAGGGCGACCCCTACGAAGCGGTTTCGATGGATTGGACTTTTGAAAAATTTGACCGTATTATAGACAGCAACGGCTATTCACGAATTGTGATGAAAGAGCAGATTGACGGACCTCACGATATCTGCGAAACGTTTTACGGCGAACAGGAAACTGCGGTTGCATACGCTTTCTGGGTAGAAAAAGAAAACAATTACGTTGATATTGTATATTTCATCTATTGCCCTTATGACAGCGGCAAATATATCTGGCTTGTTAACAATATGGTGGGCGGTCATCCGGGTGATTGGGAGCATTTCACATTAAGGTTTTTAACTTATGAAAAAGACGGCAAAACTTATATGCGCCCTGTAAAATCTGCATTTGCCGCCCATACCTTTGCTGAAATTGCAACCTGGGAAGAGTTGGAAATGTACGATACCACTCACTGCACAATTTACTGCGCAGCAGGCACACACGGCTTATATCCTCACGCAGGAATTTATACATATATGAATTTCATTCTGGTTAAGCTTCAGGACAAGTGCTCTGCAGGTACAACGTGGGACCTCTGGCAGCCGGGCAAACTCGAAACCTTTGAACTTGTGCCTGAAGAAAGCTGCCGCGCTCTGGCAGGTTCAAAATGGGCATCGGCTTTCAGTTATGACGTTGAAAATCCAGACAGCCTTGCTACACTTTATTGGGGTAACAAATCATCCTATCCCCCGTTTATGAACGGAGGTCCCGAGGGTCCGCAGTTCAAAACCGAAATGACCAGTAAAACAAGTTTTAAATAGATTCAATTAAAAGTTTTGTCGCAACGTATAAAACCGTTGTTTTATGTAATTCCTTGACAAGTTTCCGGTTTTGTTGTAAATTGGGAACGGAGCGTGATTTTGAATAAAAAAAAGAATCAGGAATATTATCGAACATATAAGAATTAAGTTTTTTCAGCCTTTCTTCAGAAAAATGTGCGGTTGGGATGAAATTGAAGAAAGACTCAACACCATTGAATACATAATCAACAAAGGCATAGATATAACAGCTTTTCCCAAAGCAACAGGTTTGCTCAGACAATGTCAGACAGCAGGCGGTGAAATGCTGAGAATTGTTTGTCGCACACTTGACGAAAACGGTCTCAATTATTGGTTGGATTACGGTACTCTTCTCGGTGCCGTAAGACACAAAGGCTATATTCCGTGGGACTATGACCTTGACATTGCGATGACGCGCAAAGAATATGATATTGCATGTGAAATTCTGCCCGAAAAGCTGAAAAAATACGGCATTGACGTCACTGCGCCTAACGACAAACGTATTGGTATATTCATTTGGAAAGCAGGTCTGATAATGGATATTTTTCCGATGGATAATGTTGATGAAAACAGCGTAAAATCTTATGATGAGCTGCGAGACAAAACCATTGAATACAGAAAATATTACGTAAAAAACCAAAAGCTTCCCGTTTCTGATTTAAGAGATAAAAAGAACAAAATGATCGGTTCTCCGAACTATGACAATCCATTATGGTATCATAACCCTGAATTCCGCTCCGACAGAACAGTTTATTCAAATGACACAATATTCCCGTTAAAAGAGCTTGAGTTTGAAGGCTATCTTTTTAAAGTTCCCAACGATTGGCATAAGTATCTTAAAGAAACATACGGCGATTATATGAGCATGCCTAAAAGCGGGGTACTTCATCATCAGGGCGGTAACGGTGATAAAGGAATAATCCATAACGTTGTTAAATACAACATCGATATCGAAGCTAAAATTGAAGAATTGAAAAAATATTAATTACACAGCAAACCCGACCGCACTTATGTGAGGTCGGGTTGTTTTTGGTTATATGATTAAAACTGCGGTTCCGTCTTTGGCAACAATATTTTTCTTGACACCGAGTTCGGTTATCCACGCTTTGACCTCGTGTGTTCTGAGTTTGCCGCTGCGGTTATCCCAGACCCACGACGGTGTCGGCCAGAGGCAAATTTCAGGTGATACGGCTTCATAAAAGGCTTTGCCGCACCCGTTCTGTCCGTGGTGAGCCATTTTGCAGATATCGCTTTTAACGGCAGACAAATCAGCCTGACGTTCAAGCACTTTTTCACCTGCGGTCTTTCCGCAATCGCCTGTAAACAAAACTGTTTTTCCGCCAAGCTGCATTCGGAACATAAGCGACGAATCGTTGCAGTTTTTATATTCGGGGTCAAAAGAATTGAGAACCTTGAATTCAGATTCACCTATGCTGAATTCATCACCTGTTTTAAGAATACACTCCTCTTTTATAACCCGTTCTTTGAGCAGCTCATATTGCTGCAAAAGGCTGTTTGCGGATTTATCTGTATCGGCATAAAATCCTGCAGGAGCAAAGCTGTGATAAACCTTATCAACACTCACTTTGTCGGCGTAATTATCTGCAACATCGAGAAACGCTTCAATATGGTCACGGTGAGGGTGCGAGATAATCCAGGCATCAATATGAGGCTTTTTCTGTCCTGTCAGTTTACGCAGATATTCAAGAAAGTATCGGGTTTCGGTTTTGTAGCCGCCGTCAATGACAATCACTTTGCCGTCTTTAGTGGTAATAATAAAGCTGTCGCAGATTCTGTTTCTGACAGATTTAAGCATATGAACGGCATTGGCATTCATTGTTTTGGGAATGCTGTTTGTTTTAAGCTTCAGATAATCTTTAACCCAGCTTACAATATCCTTGCCTGTCACACCGACACCTCCTTTTTTCATATTCTGACAAAATTATACAACCAATTTCAGATATTTACAAGTGGGAGCAAAAAATGATTTAACGCTGCGGCTGAAATATGCATTAGCCCCGAAGTGTTGCATACACTTCGGGGTTTGTTGTTGACCGTCTGATTAATTAACATCAGCTTTTGCGGAAGATGCCCTTCTTTTTGCCTCTTCTCTGATAATCCTCATTGATGCTTTCGCTCCAGTTGGATGCAAGAGGTGCACAGGCTCTCATCTGACACACAGCAGACGAAACGGCATCATAAACCACACCTGTACCCTGCTTATCGGCGTTATAATTAACCGCTCTGTCTGCTCCTATGCCGTATTTTGCGGCTGTTTCAACCGCATCAATATTAGCACCGATAAAAAGAAATTCCCAGCCGTATTTTTCTTTCTGACGCTCAATCATTGCCTTTACCTCGGCACTTGTGAAGCGGCGGCTTGCGTTTTCCATACCGTCGGTTGTGATAACAAACATTGTATTTTCGGGCACGTCTTCGGGTCGGGCATATTTATGAATGTTGCCGATATGCTTTATCGCTCCGCCCAGAGCATCAATAAGAGCCGTACAGCCTCTGACGGTATAGTCCTTGTCTGTCATCGGCTTGATTTCGGAAAGCTTCACCCTGTCGTGAAGCACTTCGGATACGTTATCAAAAAGCACCGTTGAAACGTAGCATTCGCCGTCCTGCTTTTTCTGTTTTTCAATCATTGCGTTGAATCCGCCGATTGTATCCGCCTCAAGACCTGCCATTGAGCCGCTTCTGTCAAGGATAAATACGAGTTCCGTTACGTTGTTTTTCATTTGTCATTCCTCCAAAAAAATAATGTGGTTGCTTGGTTTCTCAACCTTACAACCACATTATAGCGATTTCTTTAATTCAATTGGTCGCCCGACAAGCGACATTTATTCTTTGACTGTTTTGTTGATATACGCAGCATACAAAAGCGGAACAACAACAAGAAAAGCAGGCGCAATATACAAAGAAACAGTGTTATCTGCATTGAATATCGACAGCGCATTGTTCACGGAATGGGCGATAATGCACGGAACGATTGATTTGCTTTTACGGAATATAACGACAAACAAATAACCGATTGACATTGCGTAGCAAACCTGCAACAAGGTAGGAACAAGCTCTGCCCCGTTGAAAAGATTTATGATGTGACCGATTCCGAACGTGATTGAACTGACGGCTGTGGCTGTTTTTACATTATCTTTTTCCATCATTTTAAAAAGATATCCGCGGAAAATCAGCTCTTCAATAAAGCCGACGTTGAGCATTGTCAGAACGTGAAAGACTATCTCTTTCGGCGTGTTGCTGACGTTGATTCCCGACCAGAGGTTTACGGATACAATCAGAATCAACGGCAAAAAATACAGAAACAACTTCGGATTTTTTGCTTTTGCCAATCCGTAGTGCGACACCCGATTAAGAGCGATTGTCAGAATTATCAGGACAACCGAAAACACGGTGTTTATAACGGCGCTTCTGTAATCGGTTATTCCGAATTTCTGAATGCAGAATGAATTCGTTATAACATACAGTATAATCAGCAGTATGCACATCGGAGTTTCGTGTTTTTCAAACAGTTTTTTCAGCATATTTTTCTCCATATCAGCAACCCAGAAGCATCTGGTCAAATTCAAAAAGAGCTTCGTTTATTTCAAAAATATCGTAAACTCCCTTTTGAAGAAAATAGCGGATTATCTTATCAAAGGTAAAGCTTTTTGAGAGAGTCAGACCTGCCGATGCAAGCAAATCCTGCGTTTCGTCAAGAGTCAGCTCAAGAGCAATTGCAAAGGCAACCGCAGTTTGTTTTGACGGTTTGTATTTATCGGGATTACACTTGATTTTGGAGAACGTTTTCTTGTCTATGTTGGCTTTTTTATAGCATTCAACGTCTGTCATACCCTTTTCATCAATCAAATCAAAAAGCTTATAAGCAAACGGCTTATCCAGGGATTTCATATAATCTTCAAGTGACTGATTTTTGGCTTTTACGTATTCCGAGCTTTGCGGAGCAGGCATTGAAGCGCAAGGTGCAGACATTCTGCAAGAGGATTGATAAACTGCAGTCGGTCTTAAATCGGGATTAATTGTATTTTCGCAAAAATCGGAATCCGAATCGCAAAACGCGGTTTGTTTTTCAATACATCCGTCATTCAGTACCTGTGTGATTTCATTGAAAAGTTCTCGGCTGAATTCATACGACGTGCGGTCATGAACACAGATAAAAACCGTAAGCTCGTGTTCAAGCAGGAATTCCGAAATAACCTGAATTGCAAATTTAAGAACCTTATCTTTTGGGTAACCGTATGCACCCGAAGAAATAAGCGGAAAAGCAACAGTTTCGCAGCCGTACCTGACGGCAAGGCGGAGCGATTCCGTATAACACGATTTAAGAATAACGCTCTCACCTGCAAGTCCGCCTTTCCAGACGGGACCCGAGGTGTGAATAACATAGCGTGCATCGAGGTTATATCCCTTTGTGATTTTTGCGCAGCCGAGTCCGAGAGGAGCTATTTTTTTGCAGGCGGCATCAAGCTTAGGTCCTGCGGCAGTATGCACCGCAAGGTCAACACCGCTGTAACCCACCATTTTTTCGTTGGTGGTGTTGACAATTGCATCAACCTTCATTTGCGTAATATCACGTCTGACAATTCTCAGCGGCACTTTATCACCTCATTATTTGTTTTCATAGTCAACGGTAAGATCTTTTCCGTTTGATGATATAACAATGCTTCCGCACACGTCGGTACGGTAGGTTTCGTCGGTATATTTTTTAAGCCTTTTGGTTATTTCCTTGTGCGGATGACCATAGCTGTTGTCTTTTCCGCAAAGAATAACGCAGATTTCGGGAGTAACCGCATCAAGGAACTTTTTGCCCGAAGAAGAGCTTGAACCGTGATGACCGACCTTTAAAACGTCGCAATCGAGATTTGCATCGGTTTCAAGAATTTCGTTTTCTTCTTCGGTTTCGGCATCACCCGTAAATAAAAACGAGTTTTCGCCGTAATCAAAGCGCATAACAACGGACATATTGTTAATATCTTCCGCGTCGTTGGTTACGGGTCCGAGGATTTCAAATTCACCGCTGCCGAGTTCGTAAGTTGCACCGACTTTGGCTTCAATGACCTTTGCACCCGAAGCCTTGACTGCTTTTGTAAAATCGCTGTAGGTGCTGTTGGTGGGAATTTGTACTTTTGTAAGACGAGGCATAATAATGTTTTTGACTTCAAACGCTTCAAGCACCTCGCTCAGACCTCCAATATGGTCGGAATGCTGATGCGAAGCAACAACGTAATCAAGCACCTCAATTTTATGAGATTTTAGGTAATTGATAACAACGGTTTCAAAGCCGTTTTCGCCTGCATCGATGAGCATATATTTGCCGTCGCATTCAACCAGCTCGCAATCGCCCTGACCTACGTCGATATAATGGACGGAGCAAGCGTTTGCAGCAGAGGTTTGTTTCGTTCCGAAGATGTCGGAAAAAGGATTTTCCCAATATCCGAGTTTGCTGCCGATGAGCAAAGCCGCCAGGGCAACAACAACCAGCACAACGGCATAAATTATTTTGCCTTTGGTTGTTTTTATGTTTTTGCCGATTTTCTTAGCGGCGTTTGCCACCCCTTTTATTGCTTTCTTTTGCATAATTCTTTCCCCTGTTATTATTGTGTTGACGGTTATTGTTCTGTGATGAGCGTGTTGCGTTGGCGGGCGCTCTTACAAGACATTTCTCGCTGTTGCCTATAAGGTCACTTCTGCCCGCTTTACGCAAAGCTTCAATAACAAGCTCTTTTTTTCTTGGGTCAAAATACTGGAGCAAAGCCCTCTGCAATGCCTTTTCGTGAGGGTCTTTTGCAACGTAGACCTCTTTCATTGTATATGGGTCAAGACCCGTGTAGAACATACAGGTTGAAACTGTGCCCGGTGTGGGATAAAAGTCCTGCACCTGCTCGGGTCTGATGCCGATTTTTTTGAGGAACAAAGCTAACTCAACAGCATCTTTCAGCGTGCTGCCGGGATGAGACGACATAAGATAAGGAACAAGATATTGCTCCTTTCCCTCTTTTTTGCTGAAGCTGAAATATTTTTTTGAAAACTCAACGTAAGCTTCAATATGCGGTTTGCCCATTTTATCAAGCACCGCCGCCGAGCAATGCTCGGGAGCAACTTTGAGCTGACCGCTGACGTGGTTTGCAACAAGCTCCCTGAAAAACGTATCGTCCTTATCGGCAAGCATATAGTCATAGCGTATGCCTGAACGGATAAACACCTTTTTTATTTTCGGAAGCTTGCGAACCTCTCGCAGAATATCAAGGTATTCGGAATGGTCGGGTTTAAGGTTGGGACACGGTGCGGGAGCAAGACATTTTTTGCCCTTGCAGAGTCCTCTCTTCTCCTGACCGTCGCAGGCAGGACGGCGGAAGTTTGCCGTAGGACCGCCGATATCGTGGATATAACCTTTGAAATCGGGAAGTTCCGTCAGAATTTTCGCTTCATCAACAATTGATTTTTTGCTTCGGGTTGTTATGTATCTGCCTTGATGAAATGCAAGCGAGCAGAAATTGCAGGCACCGAAACAGCCTCTGTTATGCGAAATCGAAAAGCGCACTTCTTCTATGCCCGGAATGCCTCCGTCTTCTTCGTACATCGGATGATACGTTCGCATATAAGGCAAAGAGTAAACCTCGTCAAGCTCTTCTTGCGTAAGAGGTATTGCAGGCTGATTCTGCACCAGCATTCTGCTGCCGTGGCGCTGTTTTATTGCTTTTCCTCTGAAAAAATCCTGCTCATCCTGCTGAATACGGCATGAAACGGCATATTCTTTTTTGGAATTACAAACGTTTTCAAAAGACGGACATTCTGCGCCGATATAGGGTGTTTCACGTACGTCAACGCTGTAACAGGTACCTCTGACATCACGGATTTCCGAAACAGGAACGCCTTCGTCAAGAAGCCTTGCAATTTCAACCATTGAACGCTCGCCCATGCCGAACGAGAGCAGGTCTGCCTGAGAATCGAAAAGTATTGAACGGCGGATTTTATCGTCCCAATAGTCATAGTGCGCAAAGCGACGCAAAGATGCCTCAAGTCCTCCTATTACAATTGGGATATCACCGTAAATTTCTCTTATTTTGTTGCAGTATACAATAACCGCTCTGTCGGGTCTGAATCCCGCTTTGCCGCCGGGACTGTAAGCATCGTCACTGCGTTTTTTCTTTGCGGCAGTGTAGTGGGCAACCATTGAATCAATGTTGCCGCTGCTGACAAGAAAGCCGAGCCTTGGTCTGCCGAATCGCATAAAATCGGCATTTGTGCGCCAGTCAGGCTGAGCAAGAAAAGCAACCCTGAAGCCTGCGTTTTCAAGCACTCTTGTTATTATTGACGCACCGAAAGAAGGATGGTCAACGTAAGCATCGCCGCTGACGTAAACAAAGTCGGCGCAATCCCATCCCCTTGCGGTCATTTCTTCTTTTGTGACAGGCAAAAATCCGTTCATAATACCTCTTATAAGTTTAAAAATCAGAATAGGCGGTCAATATAAATCAACCGCCTGTGTTTTAAAATTCATCTGAACCTGCGTAATCGTCGTCATCGTCAAAAACGTCGTCAATGTTGGGTGCGGCACCGTCTGCAAGTGCCTGCATCTCATACCACTGCTGTTTTGAAATAAGAACCGCTCTGGGTTTTGCACCCTCTGACGGACCGACAATTCCTTTTTCTTCAAGCTGGTCCATAACTCTTGACGCTCTTGCATAACCAAGCTTCAGCTTCTTCTGGAGCATTGTTGTTGAGGCGCCGCCGGCATTGACAACAACCTCAATTGCATCGTTGAGAGCAGGGTCCCAATCGCCGTCATCGTCATTGTCAACAGCCTTTTTCTTTGCGTTTTCTGCTTCTGCAGCTTTGTTTTCAATCTCTTTGATTGTTTCTTCGTTATAGGTTGTCGTTGTCTGCGATTTGATAAATGAAACAACGTTTTCAACCTCTTCTTCAGAAATATAGCAACCCTGAACACGAAGTGATTTTGACGAGCCAATCGGACAGAAAAGCATATCGCCGTTGCCGAGAAGCTTTTCAGCGCCCATTGCATCAAGAATAATTCTTGAATCCGTGGGAGATGAAACCGAAAGAGCGATTCGGCTGGGGATATTTGCTTTGATAAGACCCGTAATAACGTCAACGGAAGGTCTTTGCGTTGCAATAACAAGGTGAATACCGGCGGCTCTTGCTTTCTGGGCAAGGCGGCAGATTGAATCTTCAACCTCTTTGGGAGAAACCATCATAAGGTCGGCAAGCTCATCTATAAATATTACGATCTGAGGAATCTTTTTGAGGTCGGGACGCGACTCACAAAGAGCATTGAAGCCCTTTATATCTCTGATACCGTTTTCAGAAAACAACGCATAGCGCTTTTCCATTTCGACAACCGCCCAGCCGAGCGCACCTGCGGCCTTTCTGGGATTTGAAACAACGGGCACTTCAAGGTGAGCAATGCCGTTATAATTTGTGAATTCAACCATTTTGGGGTCAATCATAACAAGCTTGACCTCGTCGGGGCTTGCGTTATAGAGAATGCTGACAATCATTGCGTTAAGGCATACGGATTTACCCGAGCCTGTTGTGCCTGCAACAAGAAGGTGAGGCATTTTTGCAAGGTCGGCACAAATAATATTGCCTGTAATATCCTTGCCGAGAGCAACGTTAAGCTTGCTCTTTGCATCTCTGAACTGAGGTGTATCAATGGTTTCACGCATTGTTACCATTGATTTTGCGCTGTTGGGAACTTCAATACCGATTGCCGATTTGCCCGGAATCGGAGCTTCAATACGCACGCTTGTTGCGGCAAGGCGCAGAGCGATATCATCGGCAAGGTTTGTGATTTTGTTGATTCTTACGCCTGCGTCGGGCACAAGCTCATAGCGTGTAACGGAGGGACCTCTGCAGATATTTGTAACTTCCGCCTTAATCTTAAAGCTTTCAAGCGTTGCGATAAGCTTTTTTGCGCCGAGCTGCATTTCTGCAATGTTATCGGTTGCTCCGTCACGCTCCGCAAGGCGAAGACAATCCATTGGGGGAAACACATATTCGGGAGCTTCTTCTTCAATAATCGGAAACTCTCTTATTTCGCCGTCTTCGTCGTCGCCATCCTCTCCAAACGGGTCTCCGTCAGGCATTGCAGGCGCTTTCGTTTTGCGCTTATTTTCTTCAACCGCAATTTCTATTACTTCATCAACTGCGTTGTTCTCAGCTGAATCAGGCAGCTTTATAACAGGTATTTCGGGAACGAAATCGTTTGTATCTTCTGCCGTGAATTCTATTATCGGGTCGTTTATGCAGGGGGGCGCGGTTTCTTCAAAGGTTGTTTCGTCAGTAACGAATTTATCGTTGAAATCATCGTCGTCATCCACAGCAATTGTGGGTTTTGCAGGCGGAGCAAACGCTTTTTTTGTTTTTTCTGCTTCAGCTCTTTCTGCCGCAAGCTGTTCACGGCGCTGTGCGCTTTTTTCAAGCTTTTCGTTTGTGATTTCGCCAACCTTTTTGACAGGCTTTTTAATAGCTGAAAAAACAGATTCAAGCGATATGCCCGTTACAAGAAGGAACACAACGGCAAGAATGACAATAAGAGTTATCAACGAAGGCGTTCTGCCGAGAAGCTTTGCAAGAATACCGCCGAAAATACCGCCGAAAACACCGCCGCTCTGAAGCGTGGGAGATTTTTCCCAGATATCTGATATCTGCTGAAAAATTGTGTTATCAAGAAAATATTGTTCATCTTCAAAACCAATATGTAGCACGGCACCGAGGAGAACGATTATGGCACCGACCCCGACAAGGTTCGCCGCTTCGTTTCGCAGAGTCTTGTCTCTTGCATAAACAAACGCCGCATAAATCATATAGAAAGGAACAATTACGGTCAGAAAACCAAAACCTGCATAAAGGGCGTTATGCAAAAACAGCCATACCCCCTGCCCCTTTATAAATGCAACAAACAGCATAATAACGGCAACGCCCATAACAATAATTGCGTTTCTTTGCGCATTTACCGTTGAGCTTGCCGAAGCGTTCTTTTTGGTCTGCTGCCTGCTTTCGGCAGGTTTTTTCTTGGGCGCAGGTTTTTTTGAGTTTTTGGTGTTTGCCATTCTTTTCATCCTTTCGGAGTATTTATACGTTAATCGGAATTTTTGTTTTTGTTATTTTCTATCATTTCATAAAGGCAATTCAGGGCATCAGAAAGACTGCCGATTGAATCAATCAGACCTTCTTCAACCGCTTTTTCACCCTCAAGAACCGTACCGACATCAAGCACAAGCTCACCTGTTGCAAGCATAAGCTCCCTGAATCTGTCGGCTGAGATGCGAGAATTATCCGAAACAAAACGGACGATTCTTTCCTGCATCTGCTCAAAATACGAAAGAGTCTGGGGAACGCCGAGAACAAGACCGTTCATTCTTACGGGGTGAACCGTCATTGTTGCCGACGGCGTAATGAACGATTTATCTGCCGAAACCGCAAGAGGAACACCGATTGAGTGACCGCCGCCGAGAACAAGCGAAACCGTTGGAGTTTTCATGCCGCTGACAAGTTCCGCAATGGCAAGACCAGCCTCAATGTCACCGCCGACAGTGTTCAGAATCAGAATCAGACCGTCAATGCTGTCGCTTTCTTCAATTGCAACAAGCTGAGGAATGACGTGTTCATATTTTGTGGTTTTATTTTGCGCAGGCAGAATATAATGCCCCTCAACCTGACCGATAACAGTCAGGCAATGAATAACGTTTTCGCCTTTTTTAACCGTTATTGAACCTGTTTCAATGATGTTGCTGATCGCTTCGCTGCAACCGCCTTCAGAGTTGCTGCCCGTGCAATCGGGCGAATACCACGACGGTGAAGAAATATAGAAATTTTCTTTTTTGCCGTTTTTATTTTTGCTCACGGAATACTTCCTTTCCGAACGGCTTGTTGCCGCTTTGTTACGGTGTTAGTATTAGCCGAAAAAGCAAAAATAGACATAATCGTACATTATTAATTATAACATTATAGTAATGTTTTTGCAACAATAAAACGCAACATTTTGTAGCTAAAAGGCAAAAATATTCAACGATTTGTGTTGAAGCTTGAAGATTTGCAAAAGCTGTGGTACAATCAGGGTGAGGTGTTTATATGACGATTGAAAAATTGCAGAATATTATTGATATAAGCAACAGTACCGTATTTTTCGGCGGAGCAGGCGTTTCAACCGAAAGCGGACTCCCCGATTTTAGGTCGCCCGACGGAATATATATGAGCAAACAGAAATATCCGCCCGAAACGATGCTCAGCCACACGTTTTTTATGGAACACACCGAGGAATTCTGGGATTTTTACAGGAATATGCTCTACTGTCCCGAAGCAAAGCCGAATGCAGCTCACACCAAACTTGCCGAGCTTGAAAAGGCAGGCAAACTTACAGCAGTAATCACGCAAAATATTGACGGTTTACACTCTGCGGCAGGCAGCAAAAACGTTTTTGAGCTTCACGGCTCCGCGCTGCGCAATTACTGTATGAAATGCGGCAAATTTTATTCGGGCGATGAGGTTATGGCGGTTAAGGGCATTCCGAAATGCACCTGCGACGGAACAATTAAGCCTGACGTTGTTCTTTATGAGGAATCGCTTGACGATGAAACCGTTTCGGGCGCAATAAATGCAATTGCAAGCGCTGATACACTGATTGTTGCGGGAACGTCGCTGACGGTTTATCCTGCGGCTGGATTTATCAGATATTTCAGAGGTAAAAACCTAATTCTCATCAACCGTGACAAAACCGCAATGGATTCGGCGTTCAGCCACATTATTCACGGCAAAGTCGGAGAAATAATGAATAAAATCAAAGTATAAAAAACAAGCCTTCCCGAAAAAGGAAGGCTTGTTGGTTTTCAGAATACTTTTATCAGAAAAGACCGCTGATTTTGCCGTTTTCGTCAACGTCAATTCTCTCTGCGGCAGGAACCTTGGGCAGACCGGGCATAGTCATAATGTCGCCTGTAAGAACAACAATGAAGCCTGCGCCTGCGGAAACCTTTACGTTCTTGATTGTAACGGTAAAGTTTTCGGGTGCGCCGAGTTTTGTGGGGTCATCGGAGAAGCTGTACTGTGTTTTTGCAACGCAGATGGGAAGATTTGCATAGCCGTTGGCAACAAGAGTGTCAATCTGCTTCTTTGCGGCAGGAAGAACGCTGATGCCGTCACCGCCGTAAACCTTTTTAACAACAGCTTCAATCTTATCTTCGATTGTGCCGTCAAGCTCGTATGAGAAAGTGAAATCGTTGGGCTGTTCGCAAAGAGAAACAATTTCTTTTGCAAGCTCTTCGCCGCCCTTGCCGCCTTCAGCCCAAACGTTTGAAAGAACAACGTTTACGCCGAGTTCCTTACACTTCTGAATGATGAGTTCAACTTCCGCATCGGTATCGGTGGGGAAACGGTTAACAGCAACAACCGAGGGAAGTTTATAAACGTTTTTGATGTTAGAAACGTGGCGGAGAAGGTTGGGAATACCCTTTTCGAGAGCTTCAAGATTTTCTGAACCGAGCTCTGTTTTTGCAAGACCGCCGTGCATTTTGAGCGCTCTGATTGTTGCAACAATAACAACTGCATCAGGGTTAAGACCTGCGTAACGGCACTTGATATCAAGGAATTTTTCTGCGCCGAGGTCAGCGCCGAAGCCGGCTTCCGTAACGGCATAATCGCCGAGCTTCATAGCAAGCTTTGTTGCCATAACGGAGTTACAGCCGTGAGCTATATTTGCAAAAGGACCGCCGTGAACAAGAGCGGGTGTGCCTTCAAGCGTCTGAACAAGGTTGGGCTTGAGAGCATCCTTGAGAAGCGCTGTCATTGCACCCTCTGCCTTAAGCTGACCTGCGGTAACAGGCTTTTCGTCATAGGTATAACCAACGATGATTCTTGCAAGTCTTTCTTTGAGGTCTGTGATTGAAGTTGCAAGGCAAAGGACAGCCATAATTTCGGAGGCAACAGTGATATCATAGCCATCCTCTCTGGGTACGCCGTTGACTCTGCCGCCAAGACCGTCAGTAACAAAGCGGAGCTGTCTGTCGTTCATATCAACGCAACGCTTCCAGGTGATTCTTCTGGGGTCAATATTGAGTGAGTTGCCCTGATAAATATGGTTATCAAGCATAGCTGCAAGCAGGTTGTTTGCTGCACCGATCGCGTGGAAGTCGCCTGTGAAATGGAGGTTGATATCCTCCATAGGAACAACCTGAGCATATCCGCCGCCTGCGGCACCGCCCTTAACACCGAAAACAGGGCCGAGAGAAGGCTCACGAAGAGCAACCATAACGTTTTTGCCGATTCTCTTAAGACCGTCGGCAAGACCGATTGTTGTTGTTGTTTTGCCCTCACCTGCAGGTGTGGGAGTGATAGCGGTAACAAGGATAAGCTTACCGTCTTTTTTATCGCTGTCTTTGAGGAGCGAAAGGTCAACCTTTGCTTTGTAGTTGCCGTACTGCTCAAGGTATTTACCGTCAATACCTGCAGCGGCTGCGATTTCTGTTATCGGTTTCATCTGAACGGACTGAGCGATTTCAATATCGGTCATCATTGAGTTCAACTTCCTTTCGTTATTTCGGATTTTGCCGCAAACAAATCAAGGCAGTCCTGGCTGGTAAAAGACAGAACTGCCCAGACGGTCGGCATAAACAGATTTTTTGCTCCTTTGCAGTGCTCTGCTAAAAACCGTCAGTTGCAAAAAACCTTTATATTTTACCTGCTAATTTTAACACAGCCGCCTGTTTTTGTCAAGCAAAACGCCTGTTCGCAAAACAATTTTGGTCATGTAATGTATTGCAGCTTGTTAATACACACAAATTTTGAAAAAATGTTTAAAAATTGTTCAAAATCTGTTGTTTTAAATACAGTTATGTGATATAATTATTGACTGGAAAACAAACAAAACGGAGGTCTTAATAATGAATTATGATGTTGCCGTTATCGGCGCAGGCGTAATCGGTTCCCTTATTGCCCGCGAACTCAGCCGTTACGATATCAAAGTTGCTCTTGTTGAAAAATGCAACGATATGGCGATGGCTACCTCAAAGGCAAACAGCGCCATCGTTCACGCAGGTTTTGACGCCAAACCCGGCTCAATGAAAGCAAAAATGAACGTTGAAGGCACAGCTCTTATGCCCGGACTCTGCAAAACTCTGAGCGTTCCTTTCAAGCCTGTCGGCTCACTTGTTGTTGCTTTTTCTGATGATGAAATGCAGACACTTCAGGAGCTTCTCGAAAGAGGCATTGAAAACGGAGTTCCCGGTCTTGAAATTTATGACTCTGCAAAGCTGCGTGAAGCCGAGCCTTTTATCAGCGAAGAAGCAAAAGGTGCTCTCTGGGCACCCAGCGCAGGCATTGTTTGTCCCTACGAACTGACAATTGCCGCAGTTGAAAATGCTGTTGTTAACGGCGCTGAATTCATCCGCAATTTTGAAGTTAAAAAGATTGATTTTGCAAACGGTATGTTCACCGTTTCAGACGGCGAAAGCGAAATCAATGCTAAATACGTTGTAAACGCCGCAGGTGTTTTCTGCGATGAAATCGCTGCTCTTATCGGTGACGATTCAATTCACACCACTCCCAGAAAGGGCGAATATATGCTTTGTGACAAATCAATCGGTCATCTTGCAAACCACACAATTTTCCAGTGTCCCTCAAAGATGGGTAAGGGTATTCTTGTAACACCCACGGTTGACGGCAACCTGCTTATCGGTCCGAGTGCGCTTGACATTGAAGATAAAACCGACGTTACCACAACTGCAGGCACACTTGCAAACGTTCTTACCGCTGCAAAGCGCTCCGTCCCCTGCCTCACAACAAGAGAGGTAATCACTTCTTTTGCAGGTCTCAGAGCACATTGCTCAAGAAACGATTTTATCATTGAACCCAGCGAAAAGAACGCTCAGTTTATCAACGTTGCAGGTATAGAATCGCCCGGTCTTTCATCGGCTCCCGCTATCGGTCTTTACGTTAAGGATATGCTTATCAAGGAACTCGGTGCGGCTGAAAAGGCTGATTTCAAGGCTGAAAGAGAAGAACCCGTCCGCTTCAGACACATGAGCAACGAAGAGCGTAAGGCACTGATTGAAAAGAATCCCGCATACGGCAGAATCATCTGCCGCTGCGAAACAATAACAGAGGGCGAAATTCTTGATGCAATTCACGCTCCCGCAGGCGCAAGAGACGTTGACGGCGTTAAACGCAGAACAAGAGCAGGTATGGGTCGCTGTCAAGGCGGCTTCTGCGGTTCAAAGGTTGTTGAGCTTCTTGCAAGAGAACTCGGCGTTGAAATCAACGAAATAACCAAATGCGGCGGAAATTCAAAAATACTCTATGAGAGAACAAAGTGAGGCGGAGATTATGCTTAATTATGATATAGTTGTTATCGGCGGCGGTCCCGCAGGCATGGCTGCTGCTCTCAAAGCAAAGGAATGCGGCGTTGACAGCATTCTTATTCTTGAAAGAGCCGAAACTCTCGGCGGTATTCTTGAACAGTGCATTCACACCGGCTTCGGTCTGCATTATTTCGGCGAAGAGCTTTCGGGTCCCGAATATGCCGACAGATTCATCGAGCTTGTAAACGAAAAAGAAATCGAATATAAAACCGACACAATGGCACTTGAAATCACCGAAAACAACGTGGTTTATGCCGTAAACAAAACCGACGGTCTGCTTGAAATTCAGGCAAAGGCGGTTATTCTTGCAATGGGTTGCCGCGAAAGACCCAGAGGCGCACTTAACATCGCAGGCTCAAGAGCTGCAGGCGTTATGAGCGCAGGTACAGCCCAGAAATACGTTAACATCGACGGCTATATGCCCGGCAAAAAGGTTGTTATTCTCGGTTCGGGCGATATCGGTCTTATTATGGCACGCCGTATGACTCTTGAAGGTGCGGAAGTAAAAGTTGTTTGCGAGCTTATGCCCTATTCAAGCGGTCTTACAAGAAACATTGTTCAGTGCCTTGACGACTTCAACATTCCCCTGCGCCTGAGCTGCACGGTTATCGGCATTCACGGCAAAGACAGAGTTGAAGGCGTTACAATTGCCAACGTTGACGAAAACCGCAGACCCATTCCCGGAACGGAAGAATATATCGAATGCGACACGCTTCTTCTTTCGGTTGGTCTTATTCCGGAAAACGAACTCACAAGAGCAGTCGGCATTGAGCTTGACCCCGTTACAAGCGGCGCTGTTGTTGATGAAAACAGAGAAACCTCTCACAAGGGTGTTTTCGCTTGCGGCAACGTGCTTCACGTTCACGACCTTGTTGACTACGTTACTCTTGAAAGCCAGACTGCAGGCGAAGGCGCCGCAAAGTTTGTTCTCGGCGGCGGTGAAGAACCCGAATACATAACCACAAAGGGCGTCAGCGGTGTGCGTTACATCGTACCCCAGAAGGTTAACGTTAAAAACGAAGGCGACGTTAAGCTCTATTTCAGAGTCGGTCAGGTTTATAAAAACGCAAAAACCGTTGTTAAGTATAACGGCGAAGAAATTATCAGCAAAAAGAGACCCCGTCTTGCACCCGGAGAAATGGAAAGCGTTATCATCAAGAATGATATGCTCAAAAAGTTTGCCGAGGGCGGCGTGATTGAAATTTCGGTTGAGGAGTGATTGATATGCAGAAAAACATTATTTGCGTAGCTTGCCCCATGGGCTGCGGCGTTACTGTTGAAATTGATGATAACGGCGTTATCACCTCCGTTACCGGCAACACCTGCAAAAGAGGCGACGCCTATGCAAGAACAGAAGTCACAAACCCCGTAAGAAGCCTTGCAACAACCGTTAAGGTTGACGGCGGCGTTTTCAACGTTGTTCCCTGCAAATCTGCAGGTGCTCTTCCCAAGGACAAGATTTTTGATTGCATGGATGTTATCAACAAAGCATCCGTCAAAGCTCCCGTTAAGCTTGGCGACGTTCTTGTTGCCGACATTCTCGGCACAGGCATTGACATTGTTGCAACTAACCATTGCCCCATAAAATGAATTAAACAGCGGAGCCATTCGGTTGGCTTCGCTGTTTTTTATTGATAAAAGTGATAAAAAAACGCCGAAAATTCTGCATAATTTTTTTCAAAAAAGTTTACCGCAGGTCTTTTATTATTGAAAATAATATGTTATAATGTATCGAATATAATCAGGTCAGTGTGGTCATATTTTATGCATTGTCAAATTTCACAAAATTTTTTCGCAAAGAAATTGCATATACATTCACTATGACATTGACTTATCACCAATTTAGTGTATAATTATTCATAGAATTTGCATAATCCGGAGGCGCATATGAACAACAAGCATTTACTTAAGCTCATGGATTTGAGCACAGAAGAAATCAATGAGATTCTTAATCTCGCAGACCAGCTCAAATACGAAAAGAAAAACGGAATTGAGCATCACCTTCTTAAAGGCAAAACTCTCGGTATGATTTTTGCAAAATCGTCAACCAGAACAAGAGTTTCCTTTGAGGTCGGTATGTATGACCTTGGCGGTCAGGCTCTTTTCCTCAGTTCTCACGATATTCAGCTTGGCAGAGGCGAACCCGTTAACGACACAGCAAGAGTTCTTTCCGGTTACCTTGACGGTATTATGATAAGAACCTTTGCACAGAGCGACGTTGAAACTCTTGCGGAGTTTGGTTCAATCCCGATTATTAACGGTCTCACGGACTACTGCCATCCCTGCCAGGTTCTTGCTGACCTTATGACAATCCGTGAGTTCAAGGGTGCTATCAAAGGCAACAAGCTCTGCTACATAGGCGACGGCAACAATATGGCAAATTCACTTATCGTTGGTGGCATCAAGATGGGTATGAGTGTAAGCATCGGCTGTCCCGACGGCTATAAGCCTGATGCTGAAATAATGAAATGGGCAAGCGAAAACGGTGACTTCACCTGCACACCCGACGTGCTTGAAGCCGCAAAGGACGCAGACGTTCTTTATACAGACGTCTGGGCATCAATGGGTCAGGAAGCTGAAGCAGAAGAACGCAAAAAGATTTTCACAGGCTATCAGATCAACGACAGCGTAATGAACGTTGCAAAACCCGACGCAATGGTTCTTCACTGTCTGCCTGCTCACCGCGAAGAAGAAATCACCGCAAAGGTGTTTGAAGCTCACGCAAAAGAAATTTTCGAAGAAGCCGAAAACAGACTTCACGCACAGAAAGCTGTTCTTGTTAAGCTTCTTAAAGACTGATTCAGTTAACAATACAGGATTTTCATATATAGGGAGGATTTGCAATGCCAATAAGCAAAGACATTAAAAAAGTAATGGTCATCGGCTCCGGTCCCATTGTTATCGGACAGGCTGCTGAGTTTGACTATGCAGGCACTCAGGCTTGCCGTGTTCTTAAGGACGCCGGTCTTGACGTTGTTCTTGTTAACTCAAACCCTGCAACCATTATGACCGACAAGGCTCTTGCAGACGAAATCTATCTTGAGCCGCTTACAGCCGAAACTGTTAAAAGAATTATTGAAAAGGAACGTCCCGACAGCCTGCTTGCAGGTCTCGGCGGTCAGACAGGTCTCACAATTGCAATGCAGTTGAGCAAAGACGGCTATCTTGACAGAATGGGCGTTAAGCTTCTCGGCACAAACGCAGAAGCAATTGACAAGGCTGAAGACAGAAAGATGTTCCGCGACACAATGACCTCCATCAATCAGCCCGTTATTCCTTCCGAAATTGCAAACGACGTTGAAACAGCCGTCGAAATTGCAAACGAAATCGGCTACCCCATCATCATCCGCCCTGCATTCACACTCGGCGGTGGCGGCGGCGGCGTTGCTGATAACGAAGAAGAACTCCGAGTTATTGCAAAAACAGGTCTTGACCTCTCCCCCATCACACAGGTACTTGTTGAAAAATACATTTTCGGCTGGAAAGAGATTGAATTTGAAACAATGCGCGACTCCGCAGGCAACTGCATTGCAGTGTGCAGCATGGAAAACTTTGACCCCGTCGGCATTCATACAGGCGACAGTATAGTTGCTGCTCCTGCACTGAGCCTCACAGACGAAGAATTTGCAATGCTTCGCCAGGCTTCACTTGACATCGTTGACGCTCTGGGCATCATCGGCGGTTGTAACTGCCAGTTTGCTCTTGACCCCAACAGCATGGATTATGCGGTTATCGAAGTTAACCCCAGAGTTTCACGTTCTTCCGCTCTTGCAAGTAAGGCAACAGGTTACCCCATCGCAAAGGTTACCGCAATGCTTGCACTCGGCATGACTCTTGACGAAATCAAGAACGACGAAACAGGTCTTAACTGCGCAAAGTTTGAGCCTGACGTTAAATACATTGTTGTTAAGCTTCCCAAGTGGCCTTTCGATAAGTTTGTTAATGCCAGCCGCAAGCTCGGCACACAGATGAAGGCAACGGGCGAAGTTATGTCAATCGGTCCCACATTTGAAATGGCTATTATGAAGGCTGTCAGAGGTGCGGAGATTTCGCTTGACACCCTCAACGCAGAACCCAAAACAAACGCTCCCCTTGAAGAGAGAATGAGAGAAACCGACGATATGCGTCTGTTCTCTGTTTTTGAAGCAATCAAGGGCGGTATGCCGATTGAAAAGGTTCACGAAATCACAAAGATTACCGAATGGTTCCTTGAAAAGCTCAAGAATCTTGCTGATTTTGAAAAATCAATTGAAGGCGGCAACCTTACAGAAGAGAAATATTATCAGGGTAAAGATTACGGCTACACAGATGCCGCTCTTAAGCGTCTTTCAGGCGTAAAAGAACTGCCTGCACACAGAGAAGCCGTTTATAAAATCGTTGATACCTGCACAAAGAATTTCAACACCGCTGCTCCCTATTTCTATTCAACATACGGCATTGACTGCGAGGCAAGACCTCTCATTGACGAAAAGAAGGAAAAGATCATCGTTCTCGGCTCAGGTCCCATCAGAATCGGTCAGGGCATTGAATTCGACTATTCATCGGTTCACTGCGTATGGACTCTTAAAGAGCTCGGCTACGAGGTTGCCATTATCAACAACAACCCCGAAACCGTTTCAACAGACTATGATACCGCTGACAGACTCTATTTTGAACCTCTCACACCCGAAGACGTAATGAACATCATCAAGGTTGAAAAGCCCATCGGCGTTGTTGTTGCTTTCGGCGGTCAGACCGCTATCAAGCTCACAAAGTTCCTTGATGAAAACGGCATCAGAATCCTCGGCACGTCCGCTGACGGTATTGACACAGCAGAGGACAGAGAAAGATTTGACGCTCTGCTTGAGCAGTTCAACATTCTCAGACCCAAGGGAATGGGCGTTATGACAAAGCAGGAGGCTCTTGACGCCGCTGCTGAGCTCGGCTATCCCGTTCTTCTTCGTCCCTCATACGTTATCGGCGGTCAGAATATGACCATTGCCTACAGCGACGCTGACGTTGAAAGATACATGGACATCATCCTGTCGGGTGAAATTGAGAACCCCGTTCTGGTTGACAAATATATGATGGGCACAGAGCTTGAGGTTGACGTTATTTCAGACGGCACCGACGTTCTTATTCCCGGTATTATGGAACACGTTGAGCGTGCGGGTGTTCACAGCGGTGACTCAATCGCCGTTTATCCGCCCTATAACCTCAACGATAAGATGCGCAAGACCATCATTGAATGCTCCGAAAAGCTTGCTCTTTCTCTCGGCACAAAGGGTCTTGTTAACATCCAGTATCTTATTTATCACAATAAGCTTTACGTTATTGAAGTTAACCCCAGAGCTTCAAGAACCATTCCCTATATCAGCAAGGTTACAGGCGTTCCCATGGTTGACATTGCCGCAAAGGTAATGATCGGTATGCCTCTTAAGGACCTCGGCTACGGCACAGGTCTTTATAAGACACCTCCCTATTTCACAGTTAAGGTGCCCGTTTTCTCATTTGAAAAGCTGAGCGACGTTAACTCGATCCTCGGTCCTGAAATGAAGTCAACAGGTGAAGTTCTCGGCATAGGCAAAACAACGGCAGAAGCTCTCTTCAAGGGTCTTACATCAGCAGGCTTCAAGATTCAGCTTCCCACTGCCGAAAACGAAATCGGTCTGCTTCTGAGCGTTGACAAGCACGATATTCTTGATGCCGTTTCACTTGCAAAGAAGCTTGATGACCTTAAAATTAAAATTTACGCAACACCCGAAACCGCAGAAGCCATCTCACACCTCGGCATTGACGTAGATGTTGTTAAGGGCTTCAGCGAGGGCGATGATATGTTCAAGCTCCTTGAAACAGGCAAGATTAACTACGTTGTTTACACGGGCGCTAACTATGGCTCCGCAATGAACGACTACATTGCACTTCACAGAAGAGCAATCCAGCTTTCAATTGCCTGCATCACGTCGCTTGACACGGCAAATGCACTTGCAGACATCATCGCAAGCCATTTCAACCAGCAGAATACAGAGCTTGTTGATATCAACAATATGCGTTCCGAAAGAAGCACACTTAAGTTTGTAAAGATGGATGCTTCGGGTAATGACCACATTCTTCTTGAAAACTTCGATAACTCCATCACCTGCCCCGAAAGCCTTTGCGTAAGCCTTTGCGACCGCAACCACGGCATTGGCAGCGACGGTATTATCCTTGTTGAAAAATCAGACGTTGCTCAGGTTAAGATGAGAGTATTCAACCTTGACGGCAGCGAAGGCAGAATGGGCGGTAACGCAATGCGTTCCGTTGCAAAATACGTTTATGACAACGGCTTTGTTGACACCGAAACAGTAACAATTGAAACTGCAAGCGGCATCAAGAGCGTTGAGCTTTACGTTATGAACGGCAAGGTAAGCTCCGTTTGTGCAAATATGGGCAAGGCTGAACTTAAGAATGCTGTTACGAGCACCATCGGCGTTGATAAATTCGTTGACTATCCTGTTATCCTTGGCGGCGAAGATTACAAGATCACCTGCGTTTCAATGGGTAACCCCCACTGCGTGGTATTCTGCCCCAGAGTTGATAACATTGACATTGAAAAGATTGGTCCCAGATTTGAAAAGGCATCAATCTTTGCTCACAGAGTTAACACCGAATTTGTCAGAGTTGTTAACGAAACCACACTCAAGATGAGAGTATGGGAAAGAGGTAACGGCGAAACTCTTGCCTGCGGCACCGGCGCTTGCGCAGCGGTTGTTGCTGCTGTTGAAAACGGTTTCTGCAAAAAGAACACCGATATCACGGTTAAGGTTAAGGGCGGCGACCTCATTGTTAACTATACGGATGACGGCGTATTCCTTACAGGCACAACAAAGCTTGTATTTGAAGGCACTGTAGAATACTGATAAAACTATTTAACCCCTGACGGTTTTCAAATCAACCGTCAGGGGTTTTTCTTATGTTATTATAAAACCTTATTTTAAGTTAAGTTATATCCTTCTGCCGTTTTATTCCGAACATCAGACCAAGAATACCCCGAAGGATTTTCGGACTGCGCACAACAACAACTTTCATATGTCAGCTCCCTTTCTGTCAGTATCTGCTAAGGCTCAGCCCCGCAATAATCAGCACGGCAGCAATAACAACAATCGCTATTGTATAAGGGAACAAAGCGGCAACAAGCATACCCGCAGCAAACGCTATGCAAGCAGAGCTTCTCGGGTCACAGCATCTCAAAAAATCACCGCCGATCATACTGTTTTGCAGCAATAAGCCTGAGCCTTTGCTCATTACAGTATAATCAACGGCGAAGATTTTCGTTACTTTTATTCTTTATTTTTGCAAGTTCCCATTCTTTAATTTCTTTTGCCTGCTCCATCATAACGCAGTAGCTCTCATGACGGCTTTTGGGAATTTCTCCGTTTTCAACAGCCTCAATAATTCTGCAGCCCTTGTCTTTGACGTGCAGACAGGACGTGAATTTACACGTTCCGATATACTGTTCAAATTCGGGAAAAGCATAAGGCAAATCGTCTTTCAGTATAACCTCGGTTTCTTCAAGCTCAAGAGAAGAAAATCCGGGCGTATCGGCAACGTAGCCGCCCTCAACCTTGAAAAGCTCGCTCTGGCGTGTCGTATGTCTGCCTCTGCCAAGTTTATCGCTGATTTCAGCCGTCTTAAGACCGAGCGACGGGTCAATTGCATTCAGAAGTGTTGACTTGCCTACACCGCTGTTACCGCAAAATGCGCTGATGTGATTTTTCAGTTCAGCCTTGACTTCTTCAACACCGTCACCGCTTACGGAAGAGACGGAAATTGTTCTGATTCCGGCGTTACGATAAATCTCAACATATTCATCAACGGGAGCAAGGTCACTTTTTGTGAAAACTATAATCGGCTCAATTCCCCTGCTGACAGCAATTGCGGTCAGACGGTCAATAATAAGCATAACGGGGTTTGGCTCTTTTGCCGAAGCAACAATAAACAGCCTGTCGATGTTGGCAACGGGAGGACGAAGCATAAGACTTGTTCTCTCTTTGATAACGTCAATGGTATTCTCAGCCTTATCGTTTAAGCTGATTTCAACCCTGTCGCCTGCAAGCGGTTTTATGCCTGATTTTCTGAAAGCGCCCCTTGCCTTGCATTCATATACCGCACCGGCGGCTTCAACATAATAGAAGCCGCCAATGCCTTTAAGTATTATTCCGTCAAGTTTGTTCAAAATCATACTCCTTCAGTCATCGCTATTTCAAGAGTGATTTTCTGGTCATGCGAATAGCTGGGGATAATAATTGTGTTCTGGTTGGGCGCTGCGGGGTTCTGCGAAAGAATAACGCCTTCCTGAGTCGGGTCTAAAACCACGGTATATGTGAACTCAATATTCCAGAAGCCTGCATCATTGAGTCTTTTGACCGCCGTATCCTTATCCAAGCCAACAACGCTGGGCATTCTGCCTGAGCTGCCGCTGATAAGGCTTGCATAAGAACCGCTTGTTACTGTGGGCGGATTTGAATTGAAGTTGACAATGCAGGAATAATAATCTCTGTTATCAAATCTAATCTTAACAAGCTTGCTTTCGCCGCTGCCTGTTACTTTAAGGTCATATGAACTGCCGTCAAGAAGCAGGGTTGCCTCTTTGACAAGTTCACTGCTTATATAAACCTCAAGAGTACCTTTGGTGCCCTTTGAAGGCAGGTTGAAGGTAATTGTTGCTTCTGCTGAAGGCGGAACACCGCTGCTTACGGTAAGCGTTACCTCCTGGCCCTGAAGAACCGGTTCGCCGCTTTCAGGTGACTGACCTATAACCGTGCCCTGCTTTTTATCGCTTTCTTCTTCAACAACATTCGGCTTGAGTCCCTGCGATAAAATAAGCTCTTTTGCAGTTTCGACATCCATATCCATTACGTCTGCAACCGGAACCTTTGTAGGTTCTTTTGCATAATAAAGCATAATCTTTGAACCCTCTGCCACCTCGCTGCCGCCCGAAGGCTCAGTTTTGATAACAGTGCCGTTTGCATAATGGAGGTCGATATCAGGAATAAGAGAAACCTTGAATCCCATATCTTCAAGAATACGCTGTGCCTGTTCCCAGTTTTCTTCTTCAAGGTCGGGAACGATAACCTTTTTATTGTTATTGGCAACGTAAAGTGTTACTTTTACGATTTCGTCCGCTTTGCGGGGACTGTCGGGTTCGGGACTCTGGGCAAAGACTTTGCCGTTTTCGTAATCCGACTTCGGCTGCTCAACAATAACAAATTCATAATAGTTTGTATATTTGCTGTCATTAATAATCTTATCGCATTCTTTATCAACAAAATTTTCAACCGTCTGGTTCTGCGCTTTGAAAATGCCGTTGATTATGGGAAGAGAATCAATGACGTGCGGTTTGAAAATCCAGAGAACAGCAATAGAAATAACAAGCGTAAGCACAAGACCCACAAGTACACCGATTACAATTGCGCCGACTCTGCTGCCTGTGCCGGACTGATCGTCGTCTTCATCGTCCTCAAGACCGAATCCCGGTTCAACAGGCGGTGCTGCAGGAGGTACAACGGGAGGTGCAACAACAGTTTTGGGGATATCAGGCTTTTTGTTGACGTACTTTGTGGGATCGTTATCAACAAAATAATCCTTCTGGAATCTGATTGTGGGGTTGCGCTTGAACTCTTCAATGTCAAGAAGCATTTCTGCGGCAGACTGGTATCTTTCTCTTGCGTTTTTACGCATGGCGTGAATAACAATCTGCTCAAGTCCAACAGGAATATTGTTGTTAAGCTCTCTGGGTTTTTTTGCTTCATTCTGAAGCTGCATAAGTGCAACGGAAACTGAGTTGTCTGACTGGAAAGGCACCTGACCCGTAAGCATTTCATACATTACAACGCCAACGGAATAGATGTCCGCTCTGTCATCGGTTGCGCCGCCTCTTGCCTGCTCGGGGCTGATATAGTGAACCGAACCGATTGCGCTGTCGGTCATTGTTTTTGTGTCACTGTAGCTGAAACGGGCAATGCCGAAATCCGTCACCTTAATATTGCCGTTTGAAAGCAGCATAATGTTCTGCGGCTTGATGTCACGGTGAACAATGCCCTTATCGTGAGCGTGCTGAAGAGCACGAAGAATCTGCATTGTAAAGTGAACGGTTTCTTTGATGCCAAGCTTGCCCTGCTGCTCGATGTATTCTTTGAGCGTAATTCCTTCAACGTACTCCATAACAATATACTGGAGTCTGTCACCGTAGCTGACGTTGAAAACCTTAACTATGTTCGGATGAGACAAAACCGCAATTGCCTTGGATTCGTTTTTGAATCTGCGGCGGAATTCCTCGTTTGCAAGGTATTCATCCTTAAGAATTTTAACGGCAACAATTCTGTCATCGATATTATCGTAGGCTTTATAAACAACCGCCATACCGCCAACGCCGATTACCTCTTGAATTTCATAGCGTCCGTCAAGCCTTTTACCGGTATAATTATCCATATAAACATTCCTTTCGAATATGTCTGTTATAAAAAATTATTTAGCAAGCGTAACAACCGTAACGTTATCGCCGCCGCCGTTTTCCAACGCAAGATTAACGAGCCTGTCGGCATATTCAAAATATTTTCCGTCACCGGTCAGTTCAACAAGATCAGTTGATTTTGCATAGTTGGTCAAACCGTCGGAACACAGTAAAATTAGCGAACCGTCATCAAAGCTTTCCTGGCAAAAATCAACCTTAATTTCGCTGTCAACCCCGATTGCACGGGTGATGATATGTTTTTTGGGATGGTTTTCGACCTCATCGGGAGTAATCTCGCCGTTTTCAAGCATTCTTTGAACAACCGAGTGGTCACGGGTAAGCTGAAGTGCCTCACCGTCGGCAATGATATAAACTCTGCTGTCGCCTGCGTGAGCAACATAAATATAAGAATCTGTTGCCAGCACAACAACCGCAGTTGTTCCCATGCCGTAATATTTTTCATCAGTAAGAGAAATCATATAAATATGCTTGTTGGCGTTTTCAAGAGCTGAAACAAGCAAAGCCTTGATTGATATATCACTCATTCCGTTCTTATAACCGCTGCATATTTTTTCGCGGATAATCTTAACCGCTTCGGAGCTTGCAAACGCGCCTTCTGCTGCGCCGCCCATACCGTCGCAAACAACGGCAAACGCTGCGCCGCCCGTGAGCTCGCCGCCGGTATAGGAATCCTGATTGTTGTCACGGACACAGCCTTTGTCCGTTCTTGCAACAAATTTCATTCCGCTCCCTCCCTTTCTGAGTTTTTTTCTTTTTCTTTGCGTCTTAACTGACCGCATGATGCATCAATATCGGAGCCGAGTTTGCGGCGTACCGTGGCATTGATGCCGTGTTTTGAAAGAATTGAAACAAACCGCTCAACCCTTTCGGGACTGCTTGGCTTAAACGGACTTTCCTTGACCTCATTAACGGGAATCAGGTTAACGTGGCAAAGCATTCCTTTAAGCTTTGAAGCAAGTGTCAGGGCACATTCATCGGAATCGTTGACGCCCGAAAGCATTGCATATTCAAATGAAATACGCCTTGACGTTTCGCCCGCATATCTTCTGCACATTGCAAGAAGCTCATCGATTTTGTATTTATGATTGACGGGCATTATTTTGTCACGCAGCTCGTTGTTCGGAGCGTGCAGTGAAATTGATAAAGTAAGCTGGAGCTTTTTATTAAGCAAATCCTGAATTTTAGGAACGATTCCGCAGGTGGATAGCGAAATGTTACGCATTGATAGGTTGAGTCCTTTTTCGTTTGTAACCAGCGTTATGAATCGCATAACGTTATCATAGTTATCAAGCGGCTCACCCATTCCCATAAGAACAATATGCGAAATACGCTCACCTATTTCTTTTTGTGCCGCATAAACCTGCGAAAGAATTTCACCCGCCGACAGGCTTCTTTTAAAACCGCCGAGAGTTGAAGCGCAGAATGCACAACCCATTTTACAGCCGATTTGCGACGAAACACATATAGTGTAGCCGTACTTATATTTCATAACCACACTTTCAATATAGTCGCCATCCTGCATTTCAAAAAGAAGCTTGACTGTTCCGTCTGCTTTTGAAACCTGTTTTTTAACAATTGTTCCTGCTTTAATCGGGAATTTTTCTTTAAGCTCTTCACGCAATGCTTTTGGCAGATTTGTCATTTCATCATAGCTCAGCGCAAGGTGGCGGTGAAGCCACTCATAAACCTGCTTTGAGCGAAAGCCTTGAATGCCCTCGGCAGAAAAAGCCTGCGAGAGCTCTTCAAAGGTCATTGATAAAATATCTCTGCTCATTTATTTCCTCCGTTTTTTTGGAAAACCGCAACAAAGAATCCGTCGGTTGAATGAATATGGGGCATAAGGGTAAGGTACTTATCGTTTTCGCTGTATCTGCGAAGCTCGGGTAAAACCTTGACCGCCTCAAATTCAGGATGCTCTTCGAGGAACCTGTTGCAAATCTCATCGTTTTCTTTGGGATTAAGCGTGCAGGTTGAATAAACAAGTCTGCCGCCGTCTTTTAAATATTTTGTAGCGTTACAAAGAATGCTGTACTGAATTTCCGGCAAATTATCGATTTCGGCTGATTTTTTGAAACGGATTTCCGGCTTGCGTCTTATTATGCCGAGACCCGAACAAGGAACGTCACAAAGCACTCTGTCAGCCATACCGTAGTTTTCATTAAAAATGGTTGCATCGGAAAGATAGGTGTAAACGTTATCAAGACCAAGCCTTTTTGCACCGTTTTTGATAAGCTCAACTCTTGACTGATATATGTCAAAAGCTCTGACGCAGCCTGTGTTCTGCATTGACTGCGCAATGGTAAAGGCTTTACCGCCCGGTGCAGAGCAAAGGTCAAACACTGTTTCGCCGGGTTTTGCATCAAGAGCCTTGCAGCAAATCTGCGATGCAAAATCCTGTGCGTGGAAAAGACCTTCCTGATAAGCAAGCAATTCTTCAACCGCTCCAGTGTTGTTAAGCACAAGGGAATCAGGGAATTTTGTTGACTTTTCTGCAACAACGCCTTCTTCGGCAAGCTTCCAGATAAGGTCGTCAACCGTTGTTTTAAGCGTGTTTACTTTAACAACAACGGGTGCCGCTTCAAGTGCTTTTTCGGCAAGAGCAATTGCGTTATCAAATCCATAGGCTTCAATCCACATTGAAATCAGCCACTCAGGGCAGGAATATTTGATTGCCAGGTAATCGGGGTCATTTTCCGAACCCTCGGGAAGCTTGAGTCCGTTATCCGCCACTCTGCGAAGCACCGCATTTACAAGCGACGCCGCAAAAGCTGATTTGTTTACCTTTGCAAGATTTACGCTTTCATTAACCGCCGCCCTTGAAGGGACTTTATCAAGAAACAAAAGCTGATATGTACCGAGCCTGAGGATTGTGTGAAGCTCAGGCTTGAGCTTACGCACAGGCTGGTTAAGATACATACTGAGGTTATAATCAATCAGAATCAGCCTGTCCAGCGTACCGTAGACAAGGTTTGAAAAGAAAGCTTTATCTCTTTCGTCAAAATGCTCGTTTTCTTTTAACGTTGCATCAACAACCAGGTTGGAATAAGCGCCTTCTTTTTGTATTTTAAGCAAAGCTTCAAACGCCGCCTGCCTTGCACTTTTCATATGTCAAAACATCCTTTCGGGGTCAATCTCTGCGCCTGTTATTCATAGCAAGAATTCTTAAAGCAAAGCGCAAAACGTTTGCAAGAGCAACAAGCATTGATGCAACGTACGTCATCGCTGCCGCTGAAAGAACTTTTTTTGCACCGCCTATTTCGTCATCATAAAGCAGGTCTGTTGCATCAATAACAGAAATTGCTCTGCGGCTTGCATTCAGCTCAACAGGCAGAGTTGCAAGGTGGAAAATAAAAATACCTGCATAAAGAGCAATACCAAGATAAATTATCGGCTCTGCGCCCATAAAAAGACCTATAAGAGCAAGCGGTACACCAAGAGTTGAACCAATGTTGCACACGGGAAGAATCGAATTTCTGATTCTTATGGGTGCATATCCTTCAGCGTGCTGAGCAGCGTGACCTGCTTCGTGGCAAGCAACACCGATTGCCGCAACGCTTGTGCTGTTATAAACCTCATCAGAAAGTCTTATAACGTTTGTGCGCGGGTCAAAATGGTCGGTAAGCTTACCGTTGACACGCTCAATTCTGACGTTCGTGATTCCGTAATAGCTGAGAATTGCCTGTGCCGCATAAGCACCCGTAACTCTTCTGCTGTTCGGCACTTTTGAATATTTGTTAAAAGTAGATTTAACCTTATACTGTGCCCACGCTGCAATAATCATTGCAGGCACCACAAGAACTATATACCAATAATCAATAAAAAAGTAAGGAAAATACATTTTGCGACTCCTTTCACACTATTCCATAAACGTTCCTGCCGCAACAGCGTTACCCCTCAGATAATCAGCCGCATTCATTGATTTTTTGCCTTCAGCCTGAAGCTCAAGTATTTCAATGCAATTCAAATCACCGCAGGCAACAACAAGGCGTTTATCCGAAGCCACAATTTCGCCTGCCTTTGTTCCCTTTTCGGGAGCGAGAACCGATTTATGAATTTTCACCTTTTTGCCGCCGAGGATTGCATTTGCCGAAGGCCAGGGTGAAAGCCCTCTGATTTTATTGTGAACTTCCTTTGCGCTGCAATTCCAGTCAATAGGTGACAATTCTTTTGAAAGCATCGGCGCATAGGTAAACAAATCGTGATTCTGCTTTTCGGGAGCAAGCTCTCCCTTGAGCAGTGCCGCAATTGTTTTTTCAAGCACGTCTGCTCCGAGAGCAGAAAGCTTATCGTGAAGCTCGCCTGCCGTTTCGTTTATGCCGATTTCAACCTCGGCTTTGATCAGCATATCGCCTGTGTCAAGACCTTCATCCATCTGCATTGAGGTTACACCTGTTTTTTCGCAGCCGTTTATAACAGACCACTGAATGGGTGCTGCACCTCTTAATTCAGGAAGCAGAGATGCGTGGATGTTTATGCAGCCGTATTTGGGAAAATCAAGAATTTCTTTGGGAAGAATTTTACCGTAAGCAACAACAATAACCAGCTCGGGATCAGCTTCTTTGAGCATTTCCAATGCCGTTCCGTCACGCATTTTTGTTGGCTGATAAACCTTGATTCCGGTTTCGAGCGCAAGCACTTTTACGGGCGGCGGAGTAAGCACCATTTTTCTGCCCTGCGGTTTATCGGGCTGAGTAAAAACGCCCGTTACCTCGTGCCCGCAGTCAATAAGCTTTTGAAGGCAAGGCACCGCAAATTCGGGTGTGCCCATAAAAACTATTCTCATTGAGCATTCTCCTTTTTGATAACACGCTGTGTGAAAACAATGCCGTCAAGGTGGTCGATTTCATGGCAGAAGCAACGTGCTTTGAGTTCTTCACCCGTATAAACGCACCATTTACCGTTTCTGTCCTGTGCCTGAACTCTGACGGTGGCAGGTCTGCAGGTTGTACCGACCTCACCGGGAAGAGAAAGACAGCCTTCTTCCGCAAACTGCTCGCCTTCCTTTTTGACGATTTCAGGATTGATAAGTTCAATATATCCGTCGCCGCAGTCAATAACCACAACGCGTCTTAAAATTCCCACCTGAACCGCAGCAAGACCAACACCGTTTGCGGCGTACATCGTCTCTTTCATATCGTCAAGAAGCGTCCAGAGACGGGAATCAAATTTTTCTACTTTTCGTGATGTTTTTGCAAGAATCGGGTCACCGATTTTTACAATATTTCTGATTGCCATAGTTTATAATTCACCTTTCAGAGTGATAATAATAATTATGTTTTAAAATAATTATACTGTTGATTCGGGGTTGATATCGGCATAAGTAGTGACACTTGAAAAACGTTTATCCGTTCCCATTTCAACAAGCAATGCGGATATCATCTGCCTGAATCTTTTTGTGTTGTGACATTTTATGATGAGTCTGTAGCGGAACCTGCCGCTGATTTTGGCTACCCTTGCAGGCATCGGACCAAGGGTTATTATTTTTTCGCCCGCATAATCGCCTGTAGTATATTTTCTGATAAGCTCAAGCGCATTGTTTGCCGCCGATTTAACAACCGATTCGTTGCTGCCTGTGAAACCGACAACACATAAATCGCAATAAGGCGGATAAACAAGTGCTTTGCGAAGCTTTATTTCCGTATTGAAAAATTCATCATAGTCCTGCTTTGCGGCAAGACGGATTATCTCATTTTCGGGGGTAAGAGTCTGAATAACCGCCGTACCTTCAACGTCGCCTCTGCCTGCTCTGCCGACAACCTGAGTAAGCAGAGAAAATGTTTTTTCAAGGCTGCGAAAATCATCGTTATAAAGCTGCTGGTCAACCGAAACAACGCCAACAAGCGTTACGTTCGGAAAATTCAGACCTTTTGCAACCATCTGAGTGCCTATCATTATATCGTATTCGCCTTTTGCGAAACTATCCAGAAGCTTTTCGTGAGAATTTTTGCCGGCGGTGGAATCCGTATCCATTCTGACGATTTTTGCTTCGGGCAAAAGTGCGGCTAATTCTTCTTCAATTTTCTGCGTGCCGAAGCCCGAATATCTGACGGCATCTTCACCGCATTCGGGGCAGACACTTGAAAAGGGTACCGAATGTCCGCAATAATGGCACATAAGGCGGTTGTTGGCGGTGTGATAAGTCATTGAAATACTGCACTGGGGGCAACAAATAACTTCACCGCAGGAATTACAGGCAGCAAAGGTATGAAAACCTCGCCTGTTTATAAGTAAAATAGACTGCCTGCCGTTTTCAAGATTTTGCTTTAATGAATCATAGAGAGTTTTGCTGATTGCACGGCTGCCCGCCGCTTTTTCTTCGGTGCGCATATCTACGGTTAAAACATCGGGCAAAACCGCATTGCCATAACGATTTTTCAAAGTACAAAGCTCATATTTGCCGCTTTGCGCCGCCGCATAGCTCTCAACGCTGGGAGTTGCCGACGCAAGAATCAAAAGACAATTATGGTATGCCGCTCTGTATTTTGCAACGTCAATTGCGCTGTATCTGGGAGTCTGCTCGGATTTATAAGTATGCTCCTGCTCTTCGTCAACAATTATCAGACCAAGATTTTCGAGCGGAGCAAATACCGCACTTCTTGTGCCGATAACGATTTTTGCCTTGCCGCTTTTAACTCTTTTCCACTCTTCGAGACGCTCTCTGACTGAAAGCGCACTGTGGAAAACAGCAACGCTGCTGCCGTAGCGCTTGCAGAAAAGCGAAAGAGTCTGGGGCGTAAGACCGATTTCGGGCACCATAACGATTACGGTTTTTCCGCTGTCAACAACGCCGTCAATAACGCTCATATAAACCGACGTTTTACCGCTGCCCGTTACGCCGTAAAGAAGCGAAACCGCAGGTTTACCGCTTTGAGCAAGAATCGAAAGCTTTTTATAAGCTTCGGACTGTTCTTCGGTCAGCGAAATTGTTGTGCGCTCCCCTTTTTCGTTTGTGAAATCGGGCAGTTTCATAACAGGCTGCTCATAAAATTCCGCAACACCGTTTTTGACAAGCGCATTTGCCACCGCAGGCGTAAGACCCGTGAAATAGCAAAGTTCTTTTACGCTTGCAGTACCAACGTCGCAAAGCACGTCGTAAATCTGCTTCTGTTTGGCGGTAAGCTTGATTTCCTCTTCGGTCTGCACAAGTCGCATCATACGCACGGTAAGGTCGCCGAGATTACGCACGGCATCACTGCTTGTAAGAAGCAGACCTTTTCGCACAAGTGAGGCGGGAATTTCCGAATCAGCCTTAACCGAAAGAGAATTAAAAACTGTCTCCGCTTTTACAAAAACGCCCTTTTTGACCACGTAATCGTAAAACTCTTTTTCAACACCCTCAAGAGCGTCGATTTTTTTTGAATCGGCTTCGGGATCAGCCGCATAAGAAAGTACCATACGGTGATTGATGCCCGTTGGCAACATTGCTTTTGCGGCTTCATAAAGAGTGCAGAACGTTCTGTCCTTTATCCACTCGGCAAGGGAAAGCATTTCGCCGTTCAGAAGCGGTTCTTTATCAAGAACCTCTGTGATTTTTTTTGTTCTTTTGCTGTCGGTTGAATCGGAAAGCTCAAAAACAACTCCGATTCTTTTTTTGTTGCCGTTGCCGAAAGGAACAGTTACTCTGCTGCCTTTCTGAACAAGCGGTTCAAGCTCCGCAGGGATGGCATAATCAAACGCTTTGTCAAAGGTAAAAACCGCCGATTCAACAGCAACCTTTGCATATTTCATCCGATTACACTCCCTTCGGTTATTAGTTATTTAAGCAATCAGATGTTTCTGATTTCTTCGGGTTCAATGATTGTATACTGACCGTCAAGAATCTCTTCAAGAGCAAGGCTGACGGGCTTTTCGGTTATGATTTCTTTGTTTGCTTCTGCTTCTTCAGCAATTTCTCTTGCTCTTTTTGCTGTTGCTGTTACAAGAGAGTAACGGCTGAGATGGTCTTTGAGTACGCCTCTGAGATCGGGATTAAACATTGTTGATTACCTCGCTTATTATGTTTTTATTTCTGTCGATTTTATGCCTTTCGGCGGTGATTATTGCTTCAATGCAGTTAACGGCATTTTCAACCGTATCATTGAAAACAACGTAGTCATATTCATACGCCCTGCGGATTTCTTCACGGGCGATAAACAGTCTGTGCTGAACCGTTTCTTCGTCCTCGCTGCCTCTGCCTCTGAGTCTTTCTTCAAGAACCCGCATTGAGGGCGGCATAAGGAAAATGCTGATAACATTATCGTAGCGGTTTCTGATTTTTTCGGCACCCTGAACTTCTATCTTAAGAATAACCGATTTGCCGCGGCTGAGCATTTCATCAACAGGCTCTGCAGGTGTACCGTAATAATTCTTTGCATATTCGGCATATTCAAGCATTCTGTTTTCTGAAATCTTTTTTTCAAAATATTCACGGCTTACAAAATAATAATGTATGCCGTCAATTTCGCCGTCACGCTTTTCTCGGGTGGTCATTGAAACCGAAACCTTGACGTTTTCGTCAGCCTCAACAAGTCTGTTGAGAACTGTATCTTTGCCCGAACCGGAAGGACCTGAAAGAATAATAAGAACACCGTTATCGCTCATTCTTCATCCTCCTCATCCTCAAGCTCGTCCATATCATCGTTAAGTCTGTTTGCAACGGTTTCGCTCTGGAGATATGTAAGAATAACATGGTCACTGTCGGTGATAATAACAGCTCTTGTTCTTCTGCCGTGAGTTGCATCGATAAGTGTGCCTTTTTCTTTGCACTCCTGAATAATACGCTTGATAGGCGCAGACTCGGGGCTGACAATAGCAACAAGACGGCTTGCATTGACCATATTACCGAACCCGATATTAATCAGCTTCATTTTTTTGCCTCCGTTTTATTCAATATTCTGTATCTGTTCACGAATCTTTTCTATTTCGGATTTGATTGCAACAACTCTGCGTGCAATTTCAACATCCTGCGCTTTGGAGCCGATTGTGTTTGCTTCTCTGTTGAACTCCTGAATAAGGAAATCCATCTTTTTGCCTACAGCATCATCCGCTTCAAGGAATGAACGCATCTGTGAAATGTGGCTGCGGAGCCTTACCGTTTCTTCTGCAACTGCAATTTTATCGGCAAATATTGCAGCTTCGGTAAGAATACGCTGTTCTTCAATGTGAGCATCTGCAAGCAGCTCTCTGAGTCTGCCGAGAAGCTTTTCGTTATATTCTTTAACGGTTTCGGGTGAACGTTCTTCAATATAAGCAACGTTTTCAAGAATGATTTCAAGTCTTGAAAGAACATCGTCTTTAAGTCTTGCGCCTTCACGCTCACGCATTGCAACAAAACCGTTAAGCGCTTCCTGCGCAACAGTCTGCACCGCTGCCCATATTTTATCTTCATCGGCAGCCTGCTTGCGGATTGAGAAAATGTCGCTTACTCTTGAAATATCCGAAACTTTGATATTATTTTCAAGACCGTAGGTTTCAGAAATCTCCTTATAAGCATCAAGGTAACCTTTAACAAGAGGGTGATTGACGCTGATGATTGTGTCAGGCTCTTCAACCGTTTCTATCTGAACATAGCATTCCATTTTACCTCTTGTAAGCTTGCCCATAAAAAAGCTTTTAAGCTTTTCATCAAGAAAGCCATAGCTTCTGGGAAGCTTTGAGGAAAACTCAAAATATCTGTGGTTTACGCTTTTGATTTCAACCGTTATATTCATACCGTCGGCAAGCTGCTGGCTTCTGCCGTAACCGGTCATACTTTTTATCATTTAAAATACATCTCCAAATTTATTTATGTGAGCAAGAGCAGCCTGAGGCAAGTGCCTCGGGAATCTCAACAAATGAGCCTTCTTCGTCGGTAAAGCCGAGCCTTGCAAACGCCGGACGGAAAAGTGACTTGGGGATAACGGCAAGATATGCATTCTGATTGGCTGCGCTGTTCATTGCAGCCCTTGCAAGGCCCTCTGCTGCTATATCGTCGCTGCAATCCATTGAAACGAACACCATACGGTAGCCTTCGTTTTTATAAGTGCAGCAACCGACTTCAGCTCCGTTTTCATATGCTCTGAAGCAGAAAATTTTCTGCTTATGGTCGGGAAGAAAGGTTATCATTTTGAACTGCCGCCTTTCTTTTTTACGCCTGCCTGCGAAAGAAGCTTTTCAACTTCTTCGGGTGTCAGGTCACGCCACTCGCCCGTCTGAAGCATACCGAGCTTCACTGAACCGACTGCGATTCTGCGGAGTCTTGCAACCTCAAGATTGAGAGCCTCGCACATACGGCGTATCTGCCTGTTTCTGCCTTCATAAAGAACAATTTCAACAACCGCTCTGCCGTCTTCCTTTGAAAGAATACGAACATCTGCGGGTGCGGTCATTCTGCCCTCGATTTCAACACCCGTTGCAAGAATTTCTGCCTGCTCGGCTGTTATTTCGGGACGGACCGTAACCCTGTAGGTTTTGGGAACGTGTTTTGACGGGTGCATCATTGCGTTTGCAAAAGCACCGTCGTTTGTGAGAATCAGCGCACCTTCCGAAACCCTGTCAAGTCTGCCGACAGGATAGATTCTTTCTTTAACATCGGAAACAAGCTCCAGAACACATTTTCTGCCAAGCTCATCATCGGTTGTTGTTACGTAACCTCTGGGCTTATTGAGCAGAATATAGCGAAGGCTGCTTTCTTTTCTGATTTTTTTGCCGCCGACCGTAACGGTATCTTTTTTGGGGTCAACGCTGTCACCAATCTGTGCAACCACACCGTTAACCTTTACTCTGCCGGCTCTTATCATTTCCTCTGCCTTTCTTCTGGACGCAACGCCTGCTTCCGAAAGAAATTTCTGGAGTCTTACTTTATTGTCGGGCAACCGATTTCACCTCTGAACAAATAATTCTTTGATTTTATTAAGGATTTTTTCAAAAAATCCTTTTTCCTCTTCTTTGGTAATGGGTACAACATGAGCTTCAACGCTCTGCGCCGTTACAACGGGAATTTCGGCAACAACTCTGTCGCCGTAAACAAACACCGCTTTACCAACCGTTTCGCCTTCGTTTACGGGCGCATACTCAAACGGTTTTATAAGCAAAACACACTTTGAACCTTCAAGACCTTCCGACCGATATGCAAGTCTGAGCGCAACGGAATCTTTTTTTCCGCCGCTGACAGGCATCGCCGTTTGCGACAAATCGCAGGTAAGCAGGCTGCTTTTGCAGACCGAAAAGCCGTAATCAAGCAATTCTTTATGGTCTGCCCAATCATCGGGTGCATTCAGAGTAACCGCAACAAGTGTTATTCCGCCTCTTCTTGCTGCACTGACAAGACATCTGCCGCTCTTTTTGGTGAAGCCCGTTTTAACGCCGATTGAATCGGGATAGCTCCACAATAAGCGGTTATGATTTGTCAGGGTCCTGGCATATGGCGGATTTCCGTAAGTCAGTTTTGCCGTTTTCTGCGAACAGATAGCGGCAAACCCGGGATTCTTTAAGCACTCTGCCGCAAGCAGAGCCATATCGTGAGCGGTTGAATAATGCTCATCATCGTCAAGACCCGATGCGGTTACAAAATTTGTGTTTTTCATTCCGATTTTATCAGCCCTTGCGTTCATCATATCGGCAAACCCTTCGGGACTGCCGCCGATAACGTAAGCAACGGTGTTTGCCGCATCGTTACCCGATTGCAGAAGCATACCGTAAACAAGCTCAATCAGCGAAACGCTGTCGCCTGCAACGAGTCCCATTGAAGTGCCTTCAACCGAGACCATTTCTTCGGTAACAACGATTTCTCTGTTTGGCGTTCCTGCTTCAAGAGCAAGAAGAGAAGTCATAATTTTTGTTGTGCTTGCCATAGAAAGCTGCTTGTCGGCATTGCGCTCAAACAGAATTTCTCCGCTTTCGGCACAGATAAGCACTGCGCTTTGTGCGCTGATATTCAAATCCGCACCGTAAGAAACACATACGGAAAGCAATGAAATTATAACTGCAATAACGGCTGATAAAATCTTTTTCAACTCTCTTCATCCTCACATATCGGTTATAGCCCTGCACCGGTCAAAGCCGATGCAGCGCTATTTCAATATATGATTAAAGGGTGAAAATAATTATGCCTTTGCGTCTTCAGCAGGAGTATCCATATAATCGTTGATTGCTTCTTCAACGGGGTCTTCGCCCTTCTTGACAAGCTTTGTGATAACTTCTGTTGCCTTGTCAACAACGTCGGGAATCATACCGATTGCTCTTTCAACCGAGCCTTCTGCTGCGTTGAGATATCTTACTGTTACGCTGCCGTTATTGATAACAAGGAAAGCAACGGGAGTGATTGTGATACCTGCTCCGCCGCCGCCGCCGAAAAGTTCAGCATTGCTCTTTGAGGGGAAATCTGTGCCGCCTGAAGCAAAGCCGTATGTAACCTTTGAAACGGGAATAATCTGAAGAGCTTCGCTGATTTTGATGGGGTCGCCTATAATTGTGCTTACGTCTACGAGATCCTTGATTTTTTCGATTGATGTGCCGAGAATTCCTGATGCTGACTGTTCTTTCATTTTGTTTTCCGCCTTTCTTGATTTATGAGAATTTATTTTTTAATCTGCTTTTCCACTTTGTGCTCTTCGGGAGCCTTGCTGTGCTTAAGCAGTTTAAATACAACTTTGAAGAGAAGCTCAAATACCAGAACAAAAACTGCATTGATGAGCTTAATTGGTCTGAACGAAATTTTTGTGTGAACCCTTGCAACGTTATTGCCGTAAATAAAATCGGGCGAAATATCAATACTGTATTTCTTGATTTTAAGTTTGTTTACAAGCAGACCCATTGCAGGGAATGCCGCCGCACAGGTTTTGCTGTACTGGATAGCGGTATCCGCCGCTTCACCTGCACCGACCGTCATTGCTATGTAGAGTTCTTCAATTCTGAAAGCCTTGAAAATTCTGCCAAACATACCGCCGAGTGCCTTGACGGCATCCTTAAGAAGCTGAACTACGCCGCTGACACCGCGGTTTTTATAAAAGCGTACAAACATATTGTCGCCTTTCTTTTTCTTCGGCTCTTTTACAATTTCGCTTTCTTCTTTCGGTTCTTCTTCTTTTTTCTTTTTCTTCTTTTTATCTTTCTTCGGTTTTTCTTTATGTGCATCCTTTGCCTTTGCAGGAAGAACGTTTATTTTAAGAAAAAGCCATTTGATGCTGACTGCAACGTCATCCTCATAATGAACCGTTACAGCTATTTTTATTGAAAGAAGAATCACAAAAAACGCTATGATACCGAGTATTACATAAAGCGCTGTCACATCACCGCCTCCTTCTCATCATTCACATTATTCTTCCGCCTGGAAAAAGTTTCTTATCTGCTCGCCCTGCTCGTTATTGATTTCATCGTCCTGCAAATCCTCAACCTCGGGTCTTTCGGGAAGCTCGGGAAGCTCCGAAAGCGACGAGAGACAGAAGCAACGCAGAAAGTCGGGTGTTGTGCCGTAAAGCAGAGGTCTGCCGGGCAAATCAAGTCTGCCCTTTTCTTCAAGCAAGCCTTTCTGGCAAAGCGTTGAGATAACACCCGAGCAATCAACGCCTCTTATTTGTTCAACATAGGCTTTGGTTACGGGCTGGTTATAAGCCACAACAGCAAGAACTTCAAACGCCGCAGGAGAAAGAGGTGCATTCTTTTTTATGTCAAGAACGCTTCTTACCTGCTGCGCATATTCAACCCTTGAGCAAAGCTGATATTTACTGCCCAGACGCAGAAGGCATATGCCGCTGCCGCGCTCATCAAGCGAACGTGCAAGCTCCCACAAAGCACCCGAAACCGTATCCATATCCAACTCAAGCGCTTCGGCTATTCTGGCACATTCAAGCGGATCGCCCGAAGCAAAAAGTATTGCTTCGCACGCCGCACGAATCTGTTCATTCGTCAATTTCAATACTCTCCCCTCTGCCCTGAAGCAAGGTTACGTCAACAGCATCGCCGCTGCCGTCAAAATAAATTCTTTTTGCCTTTGCCATAGCAAGCAGGGCAAGAAAGGTTGCAACCATTTCGGAACGGGATTCCGAACCCTCAAAAAACGAAGCGAACTTCTGCTTTTTGCTGTTTTTGAATCTGTCAATAATAACGCTGATTCTTGATGCAACCGAAACAATCTTGTGGGCAACAATGCCCTTGAACGCCTCAATCGGCGGCGGCAAACGGCGCATACCCTTGCCGACAGCCGCAAGATAGGCTTTATAAATCTCAACAGGTTCGTGAGTTCTGGTGTAAGTCATATCGGGCTCAAACTCTTCAGGCTCTCTGCCGTAGAATTCAAAGCCCTTTGCCTGCTGCTGAAGTTTACCTGCAACAAGCTTGCAGTCCTGATATTCCGTAAGCTCGCCCCTGAGCTCTTCAACAAGCTTTTCAGCCTCTTCGTGAACAGGCAGAAGCGAAACGGTTTTGATGTAAAGAAGTCTTGCTGCCATTTCAAGAAACTCGCTTGAAACGTCAAGATTATCTTCCTGCATCTGACGGACATATTCAAGATACTGCTCAATGATTTCCATAATCGGAACGTCGTTGATGCTTAATTTCTTTTTGCTTATCAGCTGAAGCAACAGGTCCATAGGACCCTCAAACACCTCAAGCTTATACTGAAATTTATCCAAAGATTTTTCTCCCTTCAATCAGGGTTATGCTAATTTGAAATAAAGTCTGAAAGGTAACCACGCAATTTTATTTATGATGCTCATTATTCCGTCTGTCAGAAATGCAAGCGGAGCGTCAAGCACTCCGATTAATATAAGCGCAAACACAGCAAGAATGACATAACGCTCATACTGCATATATTTGAAATAATATTTAGCAGGAATTATAAGCGCAAGAATCTTTGAGCCGTCAAGCGGAGGTATGGGAAGAAGATTGAATACTGCAAGGCTCACGTTGATAATTGCCGCATAGTAAAAGAATGTTCTTGAAACGCTTAAAACAAGAGCACCTGTTTTAACGTAAAAAACCGTTGCAAGGTTTGAAAGCAAAACAAACACAAGCGCCATCAGCAGGTTAGAAACGGGACCTGCCAGAGCCGTTATTGCCATACCGGCCTTGGGGTTTTTAAAACGTCTTGCATTGACGGGAACAGGTTTTGCGTAACCGAAGCCTACGAGAATAATCATCAGCGCACCCATCATATCAATGTGAGCGAGCGGATTGAGAGTCAGTCTGCCTTTTCGCTCGGGTGTATCGTCACCGAGCTTTGTAGCTATAAAAGCGTGTGCAAATTCATGAATAGGTAAAGTGCAGAAAACAACAAAAACGCTTGCCATAAGACCGATTAAAACGGTCATCATATCGCCTTTGCCTGTAATTAAATCAAGTAACATACTGAACCCTTTCCGTGCCTGCAAAACCGCAAACCGTTCTTCCGATTCCGTTAAAATCTTTTTCGGAATAAACTTCGGCACATATTTTGCTGAATAATTTTTCTATTGTATCTGTCTGGTTTTCTCCGCATTCAACCGCAATTGCACCCTTGCAAAACGGGAGCCACGTCTGAGCAATTGCTCTGTAAAAATCATATCCGTCCTTGCCACCGTCAAGAGCCATTACAGGCTCTCTGAGAACTTCTTTCTGAAGAAGCGGAATTTCTGCCGATTCAATGTAAGGCGGATTTGAAAGAATCAAATCGGGTTTTGGTAACTCAAAGCTCTGAAAGCCGTCAAACAAATCGCCGCTGACAAGTTCAGCATTACCGCAACCGAGCATCTTTTTGTTTATTTTAAGATACGCAAAAGCCTTTTCTGATTTTTCAAGCAGATAAACTTTTGCATCGGGTCTGTTTTTTGCAACGCTCAGCCCGATGCATCCCGAACCTGCGCATAAATCAAAAACCACGGGGTTTTGTTTGTCTTTTAAATAACCGAGCGCAAAATCAACAAGCATTTCGGTTTCGGGTCTCGGAATAAGAACTCCTTCGCCGACCTTAAAAGTTTCGCCGTAAAAATCCCATTCGCCGATAACATACTGCACAGGCAAACCGCCCTGCCTTTCGGCTGTCATACGAAGAAAACGTTCTGCTTTTTCGCCGTCAGCTTCGCTGTTGCCGTAAAGAACGGAATAATCTCTGCCGCATTCAAAAGCCGATTCAAAAATCCAGCGCGCTTCGTTGCGTGCGTTATCAATACCGCTCTCTGTCAGAAGTTGCACTCCTTTTTCAAGCAATTGCTTAACAGTCATTGCTTACTCCTCCGAAGATACGGTGGGTTCTTCGTCAAAATCAGTTGCCGCAGCGGATTCATCTGCACAATCACAAGCTGCGGTCTCTTCTTTAACGGGAACCTCGCCTGTGAGAGCGGCTTTCATTGCCTCAATGGCAACCTCGATAATATCGTCTGTAGGCTCAACGGTTGTTATTCTTTGCATAAGCAGACCGGGAGCCGAAAGCAGACTTGTGAATTTATTGGGATATTTGCCTGCAAGCTGAATAAACTCAAAGCCGACACCCATAATTGCAGGAAGCATAAGAACCTTTGTTATTATCCAGAGCCAGCGTTTTGCCGTTAATGCAGGAAAAGCTATTGAGACGATTGATGAAATAAGAATACTCAGAATGATTGTTACAAAAATAAAGCTTGTTCCGCATCTGGGGTGAAAACGTTTTTCTTCTCTGATGTTGTCAACCGTAAGCTCTTTGCCGTGTTCAAAGCAGAAAATCGTTTTGTGCTCTGCGCCGTGATACATATAAACTCTTCTGATTTCTTTCATACGTGCAACAAGCGCCATATAAATGATGAAGATTATTACTCTGATAATGCCTTCAAACACTGCACGCCACATATCAATTGCGCCTTTGGCAATATACTTGTTTGTAAGGTCAAACAGAAGCGTGGGAAGATACATAAACAGCAGGAACGAAATGCCAACGCCGAGAACGGCGGCAATAAAGCCGATAACAGCCATCATCTTGGGACCGAAATGGTCGCTGAGCCATTTATCAAGTTTTGATTCGTTTTCTGCCTCCATATCGTCAAGTGCCGTTTTTTCTGCCGATTCCATAAGAAGCTTATAGCCGCTTATCATTGATTCAACAAACGAAACTACGCCTCTGATAATCGGAATGTTGAACGGCTTGAATTTTTTTCTGATGGAAACAAAGTCTTTCATCTGTGTTTCTATTGTTCCGTCAGGCAAACGCAGGGACATTGCCATACCTTTGGGTCCCCTCATCATTATACCTTCCATCAGCGCCTGACCGCCGACAGCTACATATTCATTCTTCTTTTTTTCCTTGCTCATTATCGGGTCTTACTCCTTCCGGTTCAATAGGCTGCTCTGCCGGAATTTCGGCAGGCGTCAGCGGCAGGGTTATTTTAACTGTTGTTCCCTCGCCGTAAACACTGGTGATTTCAAATTCACCGTTATGAAGTTTAATGATTTCATCAACAACCGCAAGACCGATACCCGAACCTCTGATTGTTGAGTCAACCTTGTAGAATTTTTCTTTGATGTGCGGTAAGTCTTCAGCAGGAATACCGATGCCCGTATCGCTTATTGTAACAACAAGAGTTGCAGGGTTAGGCATTTCCGCAAAAACCGTTATCTTATCGCCGTGCTCCGAATATTTGACGGCGTTATCAAGAACGTTGATAAACACCTGTCTCATTCTTGAAGCGTCCGCCGTTGCGGGAGCAGGCACCTACGGAACGTTATATATAATTTCGAGACCGCTTCTGACTGTTCTTTCTCTGAACGCAAATACAACCTCATCAAGCTCGGCAAGAATATCTATTCTTTCACTGTTAAGCTTGAATCTGCCGCTGCTCATTCTTGAGAAGTCAAGCAGCTCCTCAACCATCTCGTTGAGTCTTGATGCTTCGCTGATGATAACGCTCATACCTCTTTTTGCCATTGAGGGGTCGGTATCGCCAATCTGAAGAAGAGTTTCGCCCCAACCTTTGATTGCCGTAAGCGGAGTACGAAGCTCGTGAGAAACGGTTGAGATAAAATCGTTTTTGAGTCTGTCGGTAACAGAAAGCTTGGTTGCCATATCGTTTATAGTTGCGCAAAGCTCGCCGATTTCGTCATTGTAGGGATAGTGGTCAATTCTTGCTTCAAGGTCGCCGCCCGCAATTTTTTTTGCGGTTTCGCCGACGTCCTTTACGGGGTTAACAATGGAACGGATGAAAACGCTGCCCGAAAACATAAGCAGCGCAAAAAGCGCAACCGCCGCAACCGCAATTGCAATTGCAAGCTTCACAACCTGACTTTCGATTTCTTCAAGAGAAATCATAAACCTGACCGCACCTGCGTGAGTACCGTCGGGATAATTATAAATACAGGTTTTTGCAACGATGCTTTCACCTGACGGCAGCTTACCTTTCCATTTGGCGTTATTTTCACCGCCGAGAGCCGTTTCGTAGTCCGGCATTTCAACCTTGCCTTTGATTTCAAATCCGCTTGACGAAAGAATAACTTCACCCGAGCTGTCGATAATCCAGACCGCCATTATGTCTCTGTCGGGAAAATTTTCAACAAAGTTTCTGCTTGCCGTTCTGAATCCGTCTGTTGCGGCATCGCCGTAAAGCCTGAAGTTTGCCGAAATTTCTTCTGCAGAGTAAGCATCAAGCGCCATATCGGCAACGCTGTAATAATAGTTTCTGAAAGAAAGAAGCAGAGCAACCGAAACAAAAACAAGAATAAGAACAACAACGGAAGCAATGTTGAGAAACCAACGCTTCGTTATGCCCACAAATTTCATCTGCTCTTCTCCTTTCTTGATTTTTTATGCTGCGGGATTAAACAATCCACTTATAGCCTACGCCCCATATTGTTGTAAGATGCTTGGGGTTTGAAGGCTCGGATTCGATTTTCATTCGAAGCCGTCTGATGTTGACGTCAACTATTTTTTCTTCACCGAAGTATTCATTACCCCAGACCTTATTGAGAATGTCGGTTCTGCTCAGTGCAGCGCCGGGATTTGTGAAGAAATATTCCATCATCTGAAACTCAACATGTGTGAGTTCAATATAAACACCGTTCTTGGTAAGAGTTCTGCTTCTCAAATTGAGGTCAAATTCGCCAAGCTCGATATGGTCGGCAACAACAGCCTTGGGAGCGGTACTCATTGCAACACGTCTGTAAATCGCATCAACCCTTGCCATAAGCTCTGTGGGAGAAAACGGTTTTGTAACGTAATCGTCGGCACCCATCATCAGACCCGTGATTTTATCCATTTCCTGCGTTTTTGCGGTCAGCATAATAATGCCGAGATTGTTGCTTCTGTTTCTTAACTGTTTGCACACCTCGAGACCGTCAAGATTAGGCATCATAACGTCAAGCAAAGCAACGTCAATGTCTCCGCCGCAGGAATCATAAAGTTCAATCGCCTGTGCACCGTCGCACGCTTCAACAACCTCATACCCTCCGCGGCGAAGGTTGATAACAATAAATTCTCTGATAGCTGCCTCATCTTCAGCAATCAATACCCTTTTCATTTTTGCACTTCCTTTTTATTACCCTATCTGCTGCAGGGGTAAAATTTTATTTTTGAGGGTGTCTGCGGTAACTCCTCGTTCAGCCCCCTGAGCGGTGATACTGACGATAATTGAATATTCATCCTTTTCGATTACGGCAACATAGCCTTCAGGCAACGTTCCGTCCGACTGTTCCGCCGGAACACGGGCAATTGAATAAAGCTCGGTTTCTTCTGCCGTTTCGACATTCTTTTCTTTGATGACCCAACGGTTTTCTTCGGTTTCCTCGACAACGCTCAGTTCAAAGCGCTCACGGCTGTCAAGAGTGAGCATATAACCGTTTTCGTAGTTTACAAGTGCATTGATTACCGTTTCGTTGCCGTCATCGAAAAAGTTAAGCCAGCTTGTGATGTAGAGACGGTTGGGGTCGATGGTCATTTCGTTAGCACCGCTTGAAAAAATTTCGACCTGCGACGGCACGTCAAGAATACCGTCGCCGTTTATATCCGCACTCAATATGGGATCGTTGCGGTGAGTGAGCATGGTGGACATTGTTTCTTCATCAAAAAGCGGAGCAACAAGCCTGCCTTTTGCGTTGTCCCAGAAAATAAGTTCTGTTATCATCTGCCGCTCGCCCTTGAGGGCATCAACGTATATTCTGAAATTGCCTTTTTCGCTTTTTTCTGTGTTTACGGCAACGTAGTTGCTGATATTGGCGTCAACTCTGACCTCACCCTTTAAAACTGCCGAGCTGCCCGAAAAACTGATAAGTCTTGCCGACCTCTGAGGAATTGCCGAATTGCTGTTCTGAGTAATAAGGAAAATATCGTCGTTTGAATCGCCGTCAATATCTTCTATAAGCGAAACGGAGCAGGATTCGTTTGAAATCTCTTTAAACTGAACGTTGTTGCCGGGAGTATGATAAACGGACAGGCTCTTACCGACGCTGACACCCGAAACACTCCAGGAAACGATTATTTCGGATATTCCGTCGCCGTTCATATCTCTGACCGTTACGCTTTCAACCTGATTGCCGTGACCCGTAAAGTCACCCGCCTGCGTCCACTCACCGTCCGCGCTTTCGTAGCATCTTGCTTTTGCAACGGGATCACCCGAAGCATCGCGGTAAAATATCATCGCCTCGTCGTCTTTATCACCGTCAAAATCTTCGACGATTATTGCCGAGCGGTATTCACCGTCATACGGCGCACAAAACGAAACGCCTGTACCTGTCTGCGAACGGAAAAGCTCGACAAGACCCTCATATTCATCATAAAAAAGAGGCGGAGAAAGGAGCGAGTCAGCCGCCCTGAAAAGTTTGAAATCCGAGCAGGCAGAAAGCGAAACAAGCATAAGAACCGCTGCGGATATTATTGCAATTGCTTTTTTCATTTGCGGCAACTCCTTTCCGTAAAATTGCTTTTGGGATATACTTACAGTGTTCAATGTATTATAACACAGTCTGTAGTAATAAATCAATATATAATTATAAATAAAATATTAATAAATTATAATATTATAGATAAAAACAGCCTGTAAGCAAGGGACACCCCTTGCTTACAGGCTGAATGCTCAGCATTATTCTTCAATAAATACGGTTGCGTAAACTTTATCACCGTTTTCGTCGCAAACCCAGCAATCGGAATAGAAGCTGTCAACCACAAGAGGAATTTCAGCTACCTGTCCCGTTGTTCCTTCCTGAACCTCGCCGAAGTCCAGTTTCAGGTCTTTGATGCTCCATTTTGTTGTTGCCGCACCGGGGCCCTTTACATAAATGCCCTCAACCCTGTTTGCGTTGACAGTTGAGCAATTCCTGATTTCATACACAAAGCTGTCAGACGGATCCAGCGGCGAAATATATATATATTCTCCGTTTTCGCATAGCGGCACAGGCTTCAGGTTGACAGTATTATCCGTTATGCGGATTCTTATGCCGACCTCGCCCTTCTGACCGTTTTCGCTCTTTACTGTATAAGAATCACCCTCGCCGGAATAAGCGACGGTATCATCATATACACCGTTTTTAATTGCTATTTTTGAAACGTCCAGATCATAGAATATTTCACCGTCAACAGGTTCGTTGCCGTCTTTTATTCCGAAAACGGCATCCTCGGGCACTATTTCAAAAGCTTCTATGCCGTAATACTGCAATTTTTCTTCGTCCAGAGGAACTCCGTCATAAGTCAGTCTGAGAACCGGTCGTATATCTGTCTCTTCATAAATATGATATTGCACCGTTATCTGTCCGTTGGCAATATTCTTGTCGGGATTCTGAATTTTACAATATTTGGGTGCAACGTCGCTGACCGTAACAAAAGTCAATGCGGCTGTTGTATGAGCACTTGACGTAAAATCGCCCTCAACAACACTTTCCGCTACGACCTTTTCAATAAGTCCCACCTCTGTCTGAGGACCCACAACTTTTACGGTAGCAGGGCTGGGAACTATGGCAAAATAACCGTCAGCGGCAAGCTTTCCTGTTTCTGCAGTCAGTTCGGGTTCAACAATAAAAGACTTCGTTATTTCTTTGTCATACATAACCTCGATTTCACTGACCGAGCAATCAACAATTTCGTACTGAGGACGCGTGCTTATGCTGCCCACATCAACCGTAAGACGGTGAACACCCGCGCCCGTAACGTAACCTGTGTTTGCAACGACCTCGATATCATTGATGATTTTATCATCTTCAACAATATAACGTTTGCCGACGATTGTTATATCTGCAGTAAGGTTAGCGGCTCCGTAAGGTTGAAGGTCGGAATCTTCATCAAGACCGGCGGCAACAACCCTTATGGGAACGTTTTTGATTGTAACTTTGGTTTCGGGGCTGAATTCAACGGCAACAATAACCCAGATTATTACCGCCACACACACCGAAAACACCAGCAGAAAACGATTGTTATAAAGCAAATCGCTCAATTTACGCTTTTTATTAATCATTTTTTCCAACCCTTAAACATTTTTTTGATTGAATCCTTGTTCACCGAAAGCTTTTCGGGCGTGGAGTCAATAAGATAATCAAGCAAAACCTCACGCAGCTCCGCTTCCGTAAAGCCCCGTCTGAGCGTGCCTCTGTAAGCAATGGATATTGTTCCGGTTTCTTCACTCGTAACAACAACCATTGCATCTGCAGTTTCACTCATGCCGATTGCCGCCCTGTGCCTTGTTCCGAGGTCGCTTGAAATACTGTCGTTTTTAGTCAGAGGCAGAACGCAGCCTGCACAAAGAAGCCTGCCGTCTCTGATAATTGCAGCACCGTCGTGAAGCGGCGAATTCGGGAAGAAAACGTTGCCGATAAGCTCGTGAGTAACCTTTGCATCAACGGCAATGCCCGTGTTGATAACGTCACCCAGGTGCATTTCTTTTTCAAAAACTATGAGTGAGCCGGTTTTTTTGTCGCTCATACGCTGAACAGCCTTCGCAACCTCAATAACCGCCTCATTGACTGTGCTTTCAAGCTCATCATCATTACCCCTGATAAAGGCACCCAACGCAGAAAACTTGCTTTTACCGACGCGCTCGATAACCTGACGGATTTCCTGCTGAAAAAGAATGATGAGCACGATAAACACGTTCTGGAATACAAGTCTGAAAATATAAGTGCTTGACTGCATCTCGAACTGATAAACAACAAGATATGCAACGCCCACAAAAAGAAGACCCTTTACAAGCTGCATTGCTCTTGTTTCTCTGATAAGCTTTATGCCGTGATAAATAATAAACGTTACCAGACAAATATCAAGAAAGTCCGCTATCGAAAACTTGAGCGACGGCAGCTTTGAGAAAAAGTCTGATATATTGTCAAAAAAGGTCATAAGCCGTAACCTGTCCTTTCAGATTTGCGATTAATAATCCTGAAATATATGATAGCAAATACAACACAAGTTGTAAACAGATAATTTTTTATTTAACAGAAAATTTAATTTTCAATAAGACACACAGCCTGTGCGGCTATACCCTCGCCTGCGCCGGTAAAACCGAGTCCCTCTTCCGTTGTTGCCTTGACACTGATTCTGTCAATTTCAACACCGCAAGCCTTTGCAATATTTGCACGCATTTTCTCAATGTGAGGTTTCATTTTTGGTCTTTGGGCAATAATTGTGGCATCAACGTTAACCACACCGTAGCCTTTATCAGCCAAAACTTTTACAACCTGTGCAAGAAGCACAAGGCTGTCTGCATCCTTGAATTTTGCGTCATTATCAGGAAAAAGACAGCCGATATCGCCCATAGCCGCTGCACCGAGAAGCGCATCGCTCACGGCGTGCAGAAGCACGTCGGCATCGGAGTGACCGAGCAGACCTTTTTCGTAAGGAATATCAACACCGCCAACTATCAGCTTTCTGTTTTCAACAAGCTTATGAACGTCATAACCCTGACCGATTCTTATCATTCGCCCATCTCCTTTTCGATTTCTTCAACGTCTTTGACAAACGTTTCATATGTGGTTATGCAATTAAGCACCGTAACAAGTGAATTTGTTGTGAGTCTTGACGGTAAAGCATATTTTTTGAGCAAAAGCGCTCTTTTGCCTGAACTGTTTTCTCCGCCCGTAAAGCCAAACTCATATAAGTCAAGCTTGGTTATGGGTCTTTCGGGTTCAACTGAATTTTCATAGAGCACGCCTGCGTTTGCGAGAGCTTGCATAATGACCTCTTCAGAAACTCCCTCAACACCGAGTTTACCCTCTTTTGAAGGCTCGGTTTTGCGTCTTTCTTTGCCGAAAATATCAGGAATATACGCATTTTTTATGTATTTTTTATCAACGGTTGAACCGATAAACGAACGGATTTTGAAGCCTGCGGAATCGCTGTCAGTCAGCACCAACAGCCCTCTTTTTTCTGCCAGCATTCTGATGAGACGCTGCAGCTCTTTATCTTTAAAAATACCGAATCCGTCAGTCTGAATTATAGGCGCATCGATGATGCCCGAAAGCTTGATTTTGTCGTACTTTCCCTCAACGATGACCGCCTGGCTGATTTTTATCATATTTATCACCCACCGACTCTTGCAAGCTTGACAACAGCCTTTTCAAGAATCAGCCTTTTATCTGTTGATGTGCTTTTCATTGCGGTGTCCGCTTCAACAAGGATTTCAACGCACTCGCCGATTTCATCAAAGGTCAGCGAGGAGCTGCTTCTTGCAGCGTTTGTGAGCCTGAATTCCTTGCCCGAATAGTTATAAAACTGCGCTACGTTTTCCGCTCTGCCGCCCGATTTGACGGCGGCTTTTGCTCTGTAAATATCGTTGTACGAAGCTATCAGAGCGCCGAGAATCTGAAACTCATCCTCACGCTGCTGAAACAGAATTTCAAGTTTTTTGAACGCACTGTCAAACCTGCGTGCAGTGAGGTCCTTTATCATATCAAACACCTTCGCATCAAGGCTTTTGACACAAACAGCATCAACGTCACTTTTCTTGATTTCTCCCTGCGCATAGGCACAAACTTTTTCGGTTTCATTGAGCAAGGTGTTCAAATCGGAACCGACGCAGGATATAAGATAAGCTGCAACGCCTTTTTCAAATGCCGTGCCTCTTTTCTTTGCGCCTCTCTCGAGTATGGCGGCAAGCTCAGGTGCCGTTTTTTTGTCAAGTCTGACCGCATAAGCGCACTTTTCAAAAAGCTTTATCGCCTTTGTCCACTTTGCCCCCTTCGGTTCATACGCCGAAAAGGAAAAAATCAGAGCACAGTCCTCGGGATTATCTTCAATAACGGTTTTAAGCTGAGCAAAACCGTCCTCATCAAGCGCATCAAGAGGAAAATCCTTGGCAAGAACACATTTTGTTTCTGCCATCATCGGCACAGCCTGTGCACTTTCATATACCTCTGACAGAGTGGACTCCTTGCCGTCAAAGGTATGAAAATTAAAATCCGCAAACGATTCGTCAACCGTTTTTGAAATAATTTTGTCTATGTATGCTTTAACAGAATATTTTTCTTCACCGTAAATAAGATATACGCCGACGGGGTTTTCCCTCAGCTTCTCTTTTAATGCAGATTCATTTAAAGCAGGCATACCGACCGTCCTTTCTTATTCTCTGTCAAACTCAAGTTCACCCTTGTTCGCTTTGATTATAACGTCACCGTTGCCGCCTGTGGCAACTGCGTTCACGCCCCGGCTAATAAGCTCATTCTGCGCCGCAACACCCTTCTGATTGTTGGCGCAGATTACCGTAAAATCAAAGGAACAATCTGCCGAATCTGCAGGATAATCGCTTAAACAAACAAGCAAATCAGCTTCTCTGAAATTCTGCGGCAACGTCGATAAATCTGTTGCAGGGTAAGCCAGAACAAGCAACGACACGTTCTTTGTTTTAACAAAAGCCGCAGCTTCGCCGTCAGCTTCGTGAAAACGCATTTCGATGCCGTCTGAAGAGTAAACTCCGTCAAAAGAATTCAGTGCGTCTTTGTCAACGATATATTCTGCATTTTCAGGCAGTTTATTGACATAAATGTTCTTTGGATTGCATTCTTTTATGACGTCAAGTGCATAAGCTGATGACGCCTTATCAGCCGACGGCAAAACAAGGCAATCAAAGCCGCCTGCCGCCGCTTGAGCATTTATTATTTCAGTTTCGCCCGTGTAGCTTGTTCCGCCGCAACCGATGAGCAAACCGTTACCGTTCTGTGTAACAAGCACGCTCACGCCGTTGCCTGTATCAACAACACGGATTCTTGTCTCGTTTTTCTGAACCGCATCAAAAGCAATTACGCTCACAAAGAAAACCGAACACACAGCAAACAGCATTGCAGGATATTTCGGTTTATACATAAAAGCAAGCAGAAGCATTACGCTTAAAAAGAAAAACACAATGCACAAAATTGCGTCAGATGCCGTTTTATCAACCGTGAGGTTAAGGATATCTTTGCTCGCAATAAAGCCTGAAGCTTTGATGATATATTGCAGAAATATTTTACCGATAAAGCCGAAAATATTAAGCTCCGGCGGCAAGAAAACGCCAGACAGCGCACCAAAAGCACTCATAATCATAGCGCCGCTAGCAAACGGTGTTACGATCAGGTTGGATACAATGCTTGCAAAGCTGAATCCGCCCGACAAACCGAGCATAACGGGCTGAATAAACAATGTTGCGCTCAGCGTTACAAGAAAAGCATTCCCGACAAATTTAACAGCCGCGCGAAGGATTTTATTGTTTATGCGTTCGTACAGCAGCTGCATATCGGGAAAAACATATTCGTTCACGCAAAGTATTCCCAGAGTTGCAAGAACGGATAACTGCAGCGAAACAGACGCCATTGCATAAGGTGAAACCAAAGCAATAACAACCACAGAAAAACCTAGTGAATTTATGGAATCCTGCTCCCGTGAAACAAACCTCGATGCAAGATAAACAAGCATCATTATACCTGAACGAATCACGGAATACGAGAACCCCGTAAGAGCCATAAAAAGCAAAACACCGACTGCCGCAAGAATACACGCAGGCTTTTCTTTCAGACCGATACTGCGCAAAACCGCAAGAATCAGCGATGCCCACAGCGTCAGGTGCAGACCCGATACGCATATCAGATGAACAATACCTGCAGAACGGAATGAATTATACGTTTCAGATGCAATTTCGGATTTGTCGCCGAGAATCATACCAACGGCAAGCGCTCCGTTTTCATCGGGATAAACGTCATAAAGCGCGCGTTTGATTATGTTTCTTAAGTTTATCAAGCGAAACATAAACGGCTTTTCGCTGTCAGGCGTTTCGGTTATTCTGTAGTTCTCCGAAACAGGATATGCGCCCAGAAACAGACCTTTGGCGCGGTAAGAATTCAGATAATCCTTATCCGTTGCACCGGGCTGATAAAAAGCAAAATCCCCTTCTACGTAATCATACGGCTTGAGGTCGGGAGGTATTGAAAACACAAGTCGCAAATCGGCATTAACCTCTTCGCCGTCTATTTCCACGCTCGTTGCATCGAAATAATATTTGCCGTATTTTACGGAAACCTCATCTTTTATCTGTGCTTTTAAACGGTATTCGCCGCCCGCATAAACTGCCGCAGGTATGAATACAAACGTATGCAAAACAATAAGCATAACGCAGGCAACAGCTCCCGATGCCGGGCAAAGAAGCATAAATTTGCTTTCTTTTATCTTTTTAGAAAAAAGTGCAACAACCAGAGCAACGGCAAAGACCGCCAAAGCAGCCGCCGTTACTCCGGTTTCTTTATCAAATAAAAATGCAATGGTGAAAAACACCGTAAAGCCGATAACGGCAAACGGACGTTTCATCATCAATCACCTGATGTTATTTTTCTATAAGAGGAATTACACCGAGAAATACTATGTCATCTCTCTCTGCGGCATCGCCCTCCGCAAGCACCGCAGCCTTTGCAACAACGTTTGCGTCAAACTTTGCACAAAGAGCTTCAACAGCCTTAAGGGATTCGCCGGTGCTGATAACATCGTCAAGAATTACAACCCGCTTGCCCCTCATCTGCTCGCCCTCAACGCCGTCAACAATAAGAGTCTGCTCCGCATCGGTTGTGATTGAGCGGACGTTGACGGAAACAGGGTTCTGCATATAGAGCTTGGCTCTTTTTCTTGCAACAAAATACTTTTTGCCGCTCTGTCTTGACATCTCGTAAGCAAGAGGAATACTCTTTGCTTCGGGTGTGAGAATATAATCAAATTCGGGCAGCCTTTCAAGAAGCTTTGTTGCGGAATGGACAGTAACCTCAACGTCACCGAAAAGGATAAATGCGGCGATATCGAGTTTTTCATTAAGCGGGCAACGCATAAGGTCTCTTTTGAGACCGGCTATATCAACTGTATAATACTGCATAATTATTCTCCGTTCGTCATTAACCTGCAGGCCAGCCGAAGTTTCTGCCGCCCATCAGGTGGAAATGGATATGCTTGACTGTCTGACCTGCGCTTTCGCCGCAGTTATTTACGATTCTGAAACCGTCGTCAAGACCTTTTTCCTTTGCAATTATTGCCGCAACCTCAAAGATATGAGCGATAACGGCGCTGTTTTCAGGAGTGATGTCTGCTGCGCAGGCAATATGTTCCTTGGGGACAATGAGAATATGTACGGGTGCCTGGGGTTCAAGGTCATAAAACGCAAGAACCTTGTCATCTTCATACGCTTTGTTTGAAGGAATTTCCCCGTTAATTATTTTACAAAAAATGCAGTCCATAAAATACACTTCCTTATATATTCTTTGGGCGGAACAAAGGTGCTCCGCCCCGAAAAGTTAATTATTTAAGCATCGCCTTAACGATATCTGCAACAGCTTCCATTGCGGCATCGACGTTTGAAACGTCCTTTGTGCCGGCCATTGCGCTGTCGGGTCTGCCGCCGCCTGAACCGCCTGCAAGCTTTGAAACCTCTCTTACAATGTTTCCTGCGTGAGCACCCTTTGCAATTGCGTTCTTACCGCAAGCGCAGGCAAAGTTTGCGTTTGCACCGTTTACACCGCAGATAACCGCAACGGCATCGTCGTTTTCCTTAACCTTATCGCACATTGAGCGAAGGTCGCCAGGGTTAACGCCCTCAACGGTTGTTGCAACAAGAGTTACGCCGCCAAGGTCAACGGCACCGCTCATAAGGTCGCCTGTTTTGAGCTGGGAAAGCTCTGCACGCAGCTGCTCAATTTCTTTTTCTTTTGCCTTGAGGTCTGTCATAAGTGCAGTTGCTTTTTTATCAAGTTCCGAAACGTTTGCAAGCTTCATTGAAGCAGCAGTATTTCTGATAAGCTCGGTATCTTTTGCGATATAATCAAGCACACCGTAGCCTGTAACAGCTTCAATTCTGCGCACGCCTGCAGCAACGGACGACTCGGAAACAACCTTGAAAAGTCCGAGCTTGCCCGTGTTATTAACGTGTGTGCCGCCGCAAAGCTCTGTTGAGAAGTCGCCTGCCTTGACGACTCTTACAACGTCACCGTATTTTTCACCGAAAAGAGCCATTGCCCCTGCTTTTTTTGCTTCTTCAATGGGCATTTCGGTGCTTGTTACGTCCTGTGCGGCAAGAATGATTTCATTAACTTTTCTTTCAACCGCAGCAAGCTCTTCTGCAGTGAGGGCAGAAAAATGAGTAAAGTCAAAACGCATTGCGTTTGCGTTTACAAGCTGACCCGCCTGCTCAACGTGAGTGCCGAGAGCTTCACGCAGAGCTGCCTGAAGAAGGTGAGCGGCAGTGTGGTTTCTCATTGTTGCGCTTCTTGTTTCTTCGTCATAAACGGTAACTGCCTTGTCGCCGACCTTAACGCCGTCGCCACTGAGAGTGCCGTGGTGAAGATATGCGCCGTCGGGGTCTTTGGTTGTGTTGGTAACCTCGAAAACGCTTTCGCCGATTCTGATAACGCCAACGTCGCCGACCTGACCGCCGCTTTCTGCATAGAAAGAAGTTTTGTCAAGGACGATTACCGCATCGTCGCCGTCATTGATAAAGTCTTTTCTTTCGCCTTCCGAAACAAGAGCAAGAATAACGGCATCGGTATTATTCTCCGTGTAGCCTGTGAATTCTGTTTTTGCAACGTCTTTGAACGATACGCCGTTATTTCTCCAGTCAGAATCAGCAGCATTGCGCTTTGCACTTTTTGCCTTGAGTCTTGCCTCTTCAACAAGCTGACGGAATTTTTCTTCGTCAACGGTCATATTCTTTTCGTTTGCAATTTCTTTGGTAAGGTCAATGGGGAAACCGTAGGTATCCTGAAGTTTGAATGCATCTTCGCCCGAAAGAACGCCGTTTTCTGCCTTTTCCATCATTTCGTTAAGCAGACCGAGACCCGAGTCGATTGTCTTATAGAAGCTTTCTTCTTCTGTAGAAATAACTTTTTTGATATAATCCTGCTTTTCAACAAGGTTGGGATATGCGTTTGCGTTTTCGGCAATAACGGTGTCGCAGACCTCCGCAAGGAAAGGTCTGTCAATACCGATAAGTCTGCCGTGTCTTGCGGCTCTGCGGAGAAGTCTTCTTAAAACGTAGCCTCTGCCGCTGTTTGAGGGCAGAACGCCGTCGCCGACCATAAAGGTTGTGCTTCTGATGTGGTCGGTGATAACGCGAAGAGAAATGTCCTTCTTCTCATCATCGTGATAGTTAAGCTTTGCAATCTCCATAATGTGCTTCATAATATTGCGAACGGTATCAACCTCAAAAAGGTTGTCAACGTCCTGCATTACGCAAGCAAGTCTTTCAAGACCCATACCTGTGTCGATATTGGGGTTTGCAAGGCGTGTGTAGTTGTTTTTGCCGTCGTTTTCAAACTGTGTAAAAACAAGGTTCCAGACTTCAATAAATCTGTCGCATTCGCAGCCTACCTTACAATCGGGGCTGCCGCAGCCCTTTGAGGGACCTCTGTCAAAATAGATTTCAGAACAGGGACCGCAAGGACCTGCGCCGTGCTCCCAGAAGTTATCCTCTTTGCCGAAGCGAACCATATGAGAGGGGTCAACGCCAACCTCTTTTGTCCAGATATCGTAAGCTTCGTCGTCTTCAAGATAAACGCTCACATAAAGCAGCTCTGCGGGGATTTCAAGAACCTTTGTAAAGAATTCCCACGCCCATGCGGTTGCCTCGCGCTTGAAATAATCGCCGAACGAGAAGTTGCCGAGCATTTCAAAATAAGTGCCGTGACGCGCGGTTTTACCAACGTTTTCGATATCGGGTGTGCGAATGCACTTCTGGCAGGTTGTAACTCTCTTTCTGGGGGGAGTTACTTCGCCTGTGAAATACTTTTTCATGGGAGTCATACCTGCATTGATAAGCAGAATGCTCTTATCTCCCTGAGGAACAAGCGAGAAGCTGGGCAATCTCAGATGTTCCTTCGATTCAAAAAATGCCAGATATTTTTCTCTTAATTCGTTAAGACCTGTCCATTTCATAATTATATCCTCCTGTGGGAAAATCCCTTGTTTTACTTAATTTGAGTGTAAAAAACACAAAAAAGGTGCAGTTTCACAACCAAATGGGACGGCAAATGCCGCGGTACCACCCAAATTGTGCAAACTGCACCACTCATTCCTTATAACGCAGGTAACGCCGCCGTTCATCACGGCAGAACTCGGAAGCGGCCTTTCCGCAACGGTAAGCTCGGCAGCCATCTCAGCATACAGGCGCCTCTCTGGGAGCGGTAACGGAATTCTTCTTCTTCATTGTTTCAATATTTTTATTTCGATTAATTATATTACTCTTTAAACAAAATGTCAAGCTTGTATCAGTCAGCCTTGTCCAGTTTTTTGACTGATACCCATGCGGTCTTGCCGTTATAATCAAATCTTATCCAATCCGAACCGTTGCTGCCTTTTTTCTTTTCAAGGGCATTGATTTCGTAGCCTTCATCAAGAGCGGCAAGGATGTTATCATCGCCGTCGGTATCAGGAGTTGATCTGATGTTTGTTTCGTCAGAATTGATTGTGTATTTGCCGATTGAAACCTCTGCAGGTGTTGTGACGGGTGTAAGGGTTGTTGTTACGTCCGAATCATCTGCACCGCCAACGTCTGAAACGGAGCCGATAACAATGTTGCCCCATTCAGTGCCGTTATTAGCAAGGAAAACGCCGCCCTTACCCTGGCAAATCATATCATACTTATAATCAACAACAATTTCGTAGCTTTCTTTTTCGATTTTGATGATACCCATTTTGCCGTCCTTTTTAACAGCAACGTAGCCGTTAACCGAACCTCGGCAATAGTCAAATGCTGCTGCAGGGTCATCGGAGGGAATATCGTTTACAGCTTCAAACTCGTAAGGAACAACGATTTTGCCGCCGCTTGAAACGTAACCCCACTTGCCGTCCTTGCGGACTGCGGCGTAGCCTTCGTAATAGCGGTCTCTTTCATCGTAATCTGTGCCGTCCATTGTTGTGCTGTTGCTCGTTGCGTGGTCGGTATGCTTCTGATTGCCGACCGAAGCGGTTGAGCCTATCATAACAACCTCATATTCACCGTCATCTGTTTCGGCAACAATATGATAGTTGGAATCGGCAAGAACGCCGTTGCCGTAATATTTGCCGTTGCTGCAACGTCTGAAACCGTTATATTTTGCCTCAAGAACAACATTGCCCTGATAGTCGATAAGACCGTAATTGCCTGTGTCAGGGTCTTTGAAAGAGTTGAAGTTTTCGTTGAGATATTCAATTTCTTCATATTCCGCAAGTGCGGGAAGAGCAACCCACTCATAGGTTTCGTCGGAATAGCCGGCGGTTACGGGAGTGGTTGTTTCAGCAACATCATCCTTTTTGCCGCCCT
>JAGBAK010000003.1 GCA_017938985.1 Clostridia bacterium | reverse complement strand
TCTTTGTCCTGAACATAAACCTGTGACTGCATTATGCCGTGAACAATAATAACGGGACTTGTGCCGCAGTCGCCGCCGCAATCGGTTTTGCATTCTGATGACCATTCGTGTGCGTGCGTATCTTCCGCAACAGCAAGCGTGGGTACTATGCAGCTGCAGATAACAAAACAAGCAGAAAGAACGGTGCAGAGTAATTTTTTAAGTTTCATTTTATCTTTCCTTTCAACCGATAAAATATTTCCCGATAATTATACCATATATTTGATAAAATGGCAATATAATTCCGATTAAGATATTTTTGTTGAAAAAATAATAATCCTGTGTTATAATCTCAAAACAAAATGAAAAATGAGGATTTTTTATGAGCAATAAAAGAAAAGTGCTTTTGATTGTTAACCCTTGTGCAGGAAAAAACAAAACAAGAGCAGGTACATTTGACATTGTTGACCGTTTTTCATCAGAGGATTATGATTTCACGGTCAAAACCACTACAGGTCCCGGTGATGCAACGGAAATAGTGCTCAAGCATATCAACGGTCACGATATGGTTGTTTGCTGCGGCGGTGACGGCACGCTCTATGAAACCATCAACGGCATTATGCAGCTTCCCGCACGAGTACCCGTCGGATACATTCCCGCAGGCTCTACCAATGACCTTGCTTCAACAATAGGTCTGCCCAAAGGTGATTTCAAGGCGGCAACGGACATCATTATTGACGGTCACACAAACGGCTACGATATCGGTCTTTTCAACAATAAATTCTTTACGTACGTTGCTTCGTTCGGTTTCGGCATTTCACTTTCTTACGGTACGTCGCAGAAAATGAAAAACAAGCTCGGACACGCAGCATACGTTGTTGACGGCGCAATCCTCAAGCTGCCCCAGCTTATCAAAGAAATCAAATCCACACATATGAAAATCGAATATGACGGCGGCGTTATTGAGGATGATTTTTATTTTGGCGCAATTTCAAACGCCACCTCGGTTGCAGGCACTTTTAAATATGACGAGAACGACGTTAGACTTGACGACGGCGTTTTTGAGGTTCTTCTTATCCGCAACGTTAGAGGTCCGCTTGACGTTCTGAAGCTTTTAAACAAAGTCCGTCACAAAGATTTTGACGGGGACCAGATTCTTTATTTCAAAACGTCAAGAGCCAGACTTATATTTGATAAGCCTGAAAAATGGACTCTTGACGGTGAATACGGCGGCGAACACAAGGACGTGCGCTTCTCTGTTATCAACAAAGCAATTGATATCTGCTCACCCGATAATCCCCTTTTCTGCGGCAGCGAAAACGTAACCGATGCCACCAAAGAAACCGCTGAAGCATAACAAAAAATCACAGGGTTTGCCTCAAACGGCAAACCCTGTTCTGTTTTTAATATCTGACTATGTAATCCTCAAGCAATTGTCTGCTCGCCTGTGCAGTGTTTGTTACGGTGTTGATAACAAGAACATCTTCGCCGATTCTTCGGTAATAATACCCGTGGTACGTTGTTTTTGTTCCGAGGTTGCTTTTACGTTCAAGAATATAGTAACTATATCTGAAATCGCCGATTGTATCCTGAGAAATCGGTATATAATCGGAAACCGTACCGCCGGATTTTTTTAATTCGCGAACTCTGACGTCATATTCTTCAAGCAGATATCCGTCCGAACCAAGCTTGACAAGACTGTTGCTGTTGCGGTCAACCATAACGGAAATTGACTGATATACGCCTTTGTTTGCTTTATAAAGACAGGTAAGACCGTCGAGACCTGTACGGCTGACAGAATAAAGACCGTCTCCGGCGTTAATGCGAATGCCCGCCCATTCATTTGAATAGCTGTTGCCCTGTATACTGCCTGCACTGTAACCGACAGCGGCAACGTAACCGTCATCAAAAACATCTGTCACGGTCGTAAGTTCAGTCAGAAGCTCTGTTGTTGCTTCGGATACTGTTGGCAGAACGGTAGTTGCATTCGGCGGGTTATCCAGAATCTGCTGAGCCGTTGCGGAAAGTTCAGGCTCGGGCAGAGCAGGCGTTTCGGATTTATTCCTGTTTATCATCACAACCGCCAAAACTGCCGCTGCAACCACGGTCAACGCCGTCACAATCACAGCAATCTTTTTGGCTTTGCCCCAAATTTTTTTATTTGACGAGTCAGTTTCTGTTCCGTCAACAGGACCCGCACCGTTTTCATCAAACATTTCGTCGCCGATAATATTGTCAATCGACTCTTCACGTGAAAGAATTCTTTCAAGCTCTCTGCGCATATCGGCAGGGCTTGAATATCTGTCCTGCGGATAGTAAGCGCACGCACGGCGGATAACAGAAAACAGCTCGTCATCAACAACAACGGGCGAAGGAAGCGGTTCACCGCTCATTCTGCGTTCAAGCGCCTCTTCCTTTTTCTTATAAGTTAATGCCTCAACCGCCTGAGGAATAAAGGGCAGAACGTTATCGTTAAGATAACG
>JAGBAK010000056.1 GCA_017938985.1 Clostridia bacterium | reverse complement strand
CGGCGGGACAGGCTATGGGGGTTTCCGTTATTGCGGCAGGCGGCACGCTGATTGAAATGGCTACAACACAGCTTGTTATCAACCTGCGTTATGCGCTTATGGCAATTTCGCTTTCGCAGAAGCTTGACGATTCATTCACGCTGCCTCACAGACTGCTGGCGTCATACGGTATAACTGACGAAATATTTGCCGTTGCCATCGCTCAGGACGGCAAAATCAAACCCGCATATATGTACGGAATGATTTCTGTCTCTGCTGCGGGCTGGGTCGGCGGTACGCTCGCAGGCTCGGTTGCCAATATGCTTTTGCCTGCTTCTCTTACTGCGGCTATGGGCATTATGCTTTACGGTATGTTTATTGCAATAATTGTTCCGCCTGCAAAAAGCAGCCATAAGATTCTTACCGTTGCGGTTATTGCCGCGGTTTTAAGTTCTGTTTTCAAGTATCTTTTGCCAAGCGTTTCGTTTGGTTTTGCAATTATAATCAGCGCTGTTGCCGCATCGGTTATCGGCGCATTGCTTTTCCCTGTTGAAAATGACGTAACGGAGGGAAGCGCACAGTGAGTATTGCAATTTATATTTTGGTAATGGCAGGCGTAACTTATCTTATAAGAATGCTGCCGTTTACTCTTTTCAGAAAGAAAATCAAATCAAGGTTTTTCCGGAGTGTGCTTTATTACATACCGTTTGCCGTTCTCAGCGCAATGACGTTTCCCGCCATTTTTTATTCAACGGGCAACACGGTCACGTCTGTAATCGGCACAGTTGTTGCAGTTGTTCTGGCTTATTTCAAGCTGCCGCTTATTGTTGTTGCAATATCGGCTTGCGCAGCAGCTTTTGTGTCGGGCATATTCATTTAACGTGTAATGAAAAGAGCTTTGCTAACTGAACATTAACCTGAAATTATAAAAAGCCGATCTTTAAATAAGGTCGGCTTTGGTTGTTGGAAAATAATCTTTTTATGAAATTAATTATAGACTTTTATGTTTTTTGGTGTTATTATAAACTGTATAAATAATTTTTCGTGAGGAAGTTTTATGTTTTGTATCAAATGCGGTAAAACTCTTGATACGTCAGTTGACGTTTGCCCCGATTGCGGAACCAAGGTTGTTTTGCCCGAAGGTTTTGACCCGAACAAAAATGACACGGTAAAAGTTGATATTGATATGCTTATCGGCGAAAAAACAGTTTCCGCCGATCACAGTGCTCTTGTGCGCAAAGCTGTTGCCGCCGCAAACGCAAATACAGCCCCCGAAGCAACTGCAGCGGAGCCTGTAACCGACGTTGCTCCCGTTGCGCCGACTGTACCTGTTATGCAGGATGCCGTTCCGCATTCACCTGCAGGCTTTGACCTCAAGAGCGTAAAAAAAACAATGAACGGACGCTCAATTCTGATTGACGATTCGCCGCTTCCCGGTACTCTTCCTGCTTACCTTACCCCCGTTCCCGTTCAGGCGATACCGTCAGCAATGTCTCAGGTTCAGATGTCAGCGCCTGCCGTTGCGCAAAAACCTCAGGATAAAAAGACCCTTATTATTATAATTGTCGCCGCAGTTCTCGGCGTTGCTCTTATTGCGGTTATTCTTGCGTTCTTCCTTAGCGGAGATAAAGATAACGACAGAGAAAACGAAGAAAAAGTAATAACTGCCTCCGCAACAGAAATACGCACCGAAGCTGAATCGAAAAAAAGCGACAAAGAAGATTTTATCTCTGACAAAACAGGAGTGAATTCTATTATCGGCAGTCTGGATTCAACAGACGGATATTTTAAAGGCGATGATGAAGCGGAGAAAGACAACGGTTACGAAAATAACAGAACCGAATTGCCCTCTCGCAGACCGCCGACTAACAGACCAACCAATCCTTTTAATTCATCGGACAGCTTCGAATCAGCTGATAAGGATGAGTCGGAAATCAGCGGTTCTTTGAATAATAATACGGATGAATCCGTCGGTTCAGACAATAGCGAAGAGAATAACGTCGAAAATGACGCGGCAGAAGAGAATAACGGCTCAATGGCAGAAATCCCTGAAGAAAACAACAACGAAGCAAACGGTTCTGTTGAAGCTTTGCCGCCGTCGATAAACGATTAATTTTACTATAAAACAAAACGAGACCTGTGAGTTTTCACAAGTCTCGTTAATTTTTATCATATTAATCAAAAAGGGGAGTTGAAAAATATCTTTCCGCCGTATCGGGTAAAACGGTAACAACTGTTTTGCCTTTGCCGAGTTTTTTTGCAAGCTTAATTGCGGCGGCAACGTTTGTGCCGCTGCTTATGCCGCACATAATGCCTTCTTTTGAGGCAAGGTCTTTTGATGTCTGCAGAGCCTCTTCGTCCTTGATAATGCAAACGTCGTTAAAAATGTTCGTATTCAGAATTTCGGGAATGATGCCGTCGCCAATGCCCATCTGAATGTGTGTTTCAATTGAACCGCCCGAAAGAATTGCGGCGTTTTCGGGTTCAACCGCCCAGATTTCAATTTCGGGATTTTTTGCTTTGAGAGTTTCGCCGATGCCCGTTATTGTTCCTCCTGTGCCGATTCCCGAGCAGAAGCCGTGAATGGGGCCGTTCACCTGATTCAGGATTTCCGTTCCTGTTCCCGAACGCTGAATTTCGGGGTTAGCAGGGTTTTCAAACTGCTGGGGAACAAAAACGTCCGGATTTTCAGCCTTCATTTTAAGTGCAAGCTCAAGACATTCTTCAATGCATTTGCCGATGTTGCCTGCATCGTGAATAAGAATAACCTCTGCGCCGTAATGCTCAACAAGCTTGCGGCGTTCTTCGCTTACCGAATCGGGCATTATTATTTTGACCTTGTAGCCTTTAACCGCACCGACAAGGGCAAGACCTATTCCCTGGTTGCCGCTTGTTGGCTCAACAATAACTGTGTTTTCGTTGAGCAGACCTTTCTGCTCTGCGTCGTTAATCATATTGAGGGCGGTTCTTGTTTTGATTGAGCCGCCAACGTTAAGACCCTCAAACTTAACAAGAATTTCTGCATCGTCGGGACCTGTCATATGCTGAAGTCTGATAATCGGCGTGTTGCCGATTGCATCAAGAATTGTGTTGCTTATCATCATGCGCAAACCTTTCTTTGTTTATACTTTATTCTATGTAAAAGCTTTGGTTTTGTCTACTGTATAAATCAACCTATTATATCACGGCGGAAATGTTAATTCAATTCATCAAACCGCAGAAAAAACACGCATTATTACAGATTAATTGTTTATTTTTAATATCAGTTCAATATTAATTAAAAAACGGAACCCGCCGTATGACGGATTCCGTTTGTGGTTTGTTGTTATTTGCAAAGCTCGTCTGCAAGAGCTTCAAGCTGAGCAGTGCTGTCTGCGTTGAGTGCGGACATAATTTTAACCGTGTTCTCGGTGAACGTGAGATTCTTGCTGTTTTCGAGCATTTCTTTCATAACCTTTGCGGCAAGAGGTGCCCAGCTGCCGTTTTCAATGAGACCAACGGTTTTGTTCTGGAAGTTTCTCTCTGTCAGGTGGTTTATGAATTCACGCATAAAGGGGAAAATTTCGCCGTTATAGGTTGTTGTTGCGAGCACGATTTTGCCGTATCTGAAAGCGTCCTCAACGGCTTCCGCCATATCGCATCTTGCAAGGTCGTTGACAGCAACCTTGGGGCAACCTTTTTCTTTGAGAAGCTCTTCGAGCTTTAAAACAGCTTTTTTGGTGTTGCCGTAAACAGAGGTGTAGGCAATCATAACACCCTCTGTTTCTGTCTGATATGATGACCATGTGTTGTAAAGACCGATGTAATAACCGAGATTTTCGGTGAGAACGGGACCGTGGAGAGGGCAGATGGTCTGAATATCAAGTGCGGCGGCTTTTTTGAGTAGAAGCTGAACCTGTGCACCGTATTTGCCGACTATGCCGATGTAATATCTTCTTGCTTCGCAAGCCCAGTCCTCGTCGGCATCAAGTGCGCCGAATTTGCCGAATGCGTCTGCCGAGAAGAGTATTTTATCTGTGCTGTCATAAGAAACAATAACTTCGGGCCAATGTACCATGGGTGCGGTTACAAAGGTCAGCTCATGCTTACCGAGCGAAAGAGTGTCATTGCCGCCGACTACAACCTGCTTATCCGCAAAATCCGTTCCGAAAAAGTTTTTCATCATTGAAAAAGCCTTTGCAGACGAAACGATTTTTGCTTCGGGGTATTCGTTTATAAAGTTTACTATATTGGCGGAATGGTCAGGCTCCATATGATGTATTATCAAATAATCGGGATTTCTGTCGCCGATCGCCGCTTTGATGTTGCCGAGCCATTCTTCGGTGAATGCCGCATCAACGGTGTCCATAATTGCAACCTTTTCGTCAAGAATTGCGTATGAGTTATATGACATACCATTGGGTACGATGTACTGACCCTCAAAAAGGTCAATGTTTCGGTCGTTAACGCCGATATATATGATGTCTTTTGCAATGTTCATTTTCTATACCTCTTTTACGTTTGGTGTAAAAAGTATAACACACGTAATTCTGAATTTCAATAAATATCTTGCATAAAAACTCAATTACCTGTGATTGACAGGTATGATTCTTTCAAATATAATATATCCAACAGATAAATCAGGAAAAGGGGATGGAGTATGATATTTTTAAAAAGCATTGCCGCAATTCTTTCTGCAGTCGTTATGCTTGTTTCATCAACGGGAATTACAAAGATTTTTCCGCACCTTGCGGTTATACCCGATATGCTCAAGGTTGGCGCTGACTATATTTCGCTTGACAGAAACGGCGGTGCCGTAAGCAAAAAGGAGCTTAAAGAGGCGATTTCTCAGAATGAACAGGCGCATCCGTTTGTGCTTGCCGAAAAAGAGAGTTTTGACGTTGTGAGGCAGGAGTATAAAAACGGAACGGAGAACGGTTATGCAAACGCACTGATTGACTCTGTGCTTGATAATGCGGATGCCCTGCTTGACCTTGATATTTATCCCGTTATGCCCTATGAACTTGATGAAGAGGACAGCATTCTGCCAATCTCCCGTGAAGTGATAAACAGGATGGTTATTCTCGGCTGTGCATGGCAATTGACGGGTGATGAAAAATACGCCGACAGAGCGTGGCTTGAACTTGAAAATGTTTGCGGCTACGGTGACTGGTGTACAGGTCATTTTCTGGCAACGGCAGAAATGGCTTTTGCGGTTTCCGTTGGATTTGATTGGTTTTTTGATTATCTGACGCAGGAACAAAAGGATTTGCTTGCCGATAAAACGCTTGAATATGCCGTTGAGCCTGCACTTTCAAAGAATTATCTGAAAAACTGGTTTACCTGGTCAAAGAACAATTGGAACAGTATTTGTTACAGCGGTATCGGCATAGCCTGTATGGCTTTTGCAGATTATTTCCCCGATGAAGCGGCGGAATTCCTTTCAATGTGCTATGCCAATATGCCCATAGCTTTTGAAAATTTTGTGCCCGGCGGTGTTTACGCCGAGGGTCCGGGTTACAGCAACTCGGGAATGAATGCAATAGTTTATTTTGTTGCAACCTCAAAGAACTGTTTCGGCACTGATTACGGGCTTTCGGAAACTGACGGCTTCCGTCAGCTTGGCAAATTCCCTGCCTACATAACCACACCCACGGGCGTTTTCAATTACGGCGACAACAAGAACAGATATTGCTTCACTCCTGTTCTTCACTGGTATGCTGCCGAATACGATTCACCTTTGCTTGCTGTTTATCAGATGTGGGATGAACCCACGCAGTTTGTTCCCGATATCTCCGATAACGTTGAACGCAACGGCTCGGGCAAAGAATACGCACTTTCGCTTTTGTGGTATGACAGAAGCTACACTGCCGAAAGCTCCGATTTCAGCTCGGAACCGCTTACGGTATATATGCCGTCAGACGTCGGTCAGGAGCTGTTTCTTGCAAGAAGCGAATATCTTGATAAAAATGCAACCTTTGCAGGCATAAAAAGCGGCTATAACTTTATCAACCACGGTGACCTTGATATAGGCACCTTTGTGTTTGACGCATTGGGTGAACGCTGGGCAGAGGAGCTCGGTCCCGGAAGCTATGATGCGCCCGGTTACTTTATGAATCTGCCTGCAGGAGGCAGATGGAAAAATTACTGCAAACGGGCGGAGGGTCAGAACACGCTTGTCATTAACCCCGATATGACGCTTGACGATCAGTACGCACTTGCCGAATGCAAATTCACTGACTTTGAAGAAACGGGCGACGGTGTTATTGCAACCCTTGATATGACCGATGCCTACCGTATGAACGCCGCAACCAAAGTGACAAGAAAGTTCGGTCTTTATAACAGCAGCACGTCGCTGAAAATTACGGATAGCGTCAGATGCGCAGTGCCGAGCGAAATCTATTGGTTTATGCACACCAAAGCTGATATCGAAATATCTGAAAACGGTAAAACCGCAGTTCTTACAACCAACGGAAAACAGATGAAGGCAACGCTTCACGGCGACGGCGAATTTACTGTTATGCCTGCTGTTGCGCTGGGTGGCGCATATGAATATGATGCCGAATATCCCGAAATAAATAAGCTGACGGTTCACCTTGAAGGTGTAATGAAAGCTGAAATCTGTGTAACGCTTGAACCGATGGCGTAACAAAGCAAAAAAGACACCGAAAACGGTGTCTTTTTTTATTCAGCTAAAAAGTCAAATGATTTCCTGCCGCTGACGCTGTGTTTGCCGTCAAAAACGTCAACCTGAAGCTTATCCGATGCACCGATAAGCGAATATACGCTTTTAATTTTAGTATGAGCCTTTTTACTCGCTTCAATCGGAAAAAGCTTATCTTTTGTGCCGCTTTCAATCAGAAGCTCTCTCGGTGCAAGGCTTGCGGCAAAATCATATATTTCGCCAACGGTAAAAATGTTCGGTATATAGTTATCGGGGCAATGCCACATTGAAAGAATGCTGCTCTCAAAGGTGTTAACGTAGCCGCTGATAACAATTTTCTTAAAGCTTTCATCAATCACCGAAGCATAAAGTGCTGTCAGTCCGCCGCCTGAAATTCCCATAATACCGAGCCTTTCGGGGTCAACGAATTTTTGATTAAGCAGAATTTTGCCGCAGGCAACCGCCTGCATAACTCTGATTGATGCAGTTGTCAGCCCATAGGGGAGCAGATGGTGAGAAAGCTCGTCGCAGGAGCTGATATAAAACGGCTTTATCAAATCTTTTTTAAGCCTTGCTTCGCCAAAGCCGAAAAGCTCTGGTGCGGCAACAACACAGCCTCTTTTGGCAAGCTCAACGGCAAAATTCTTTTGATAATTGTCAAGATATCTTATGTGCTTTTTATTGCCGCTTTTGGATATGCCCAGAATCTGCCTGACTCCGTAGCCGTGACCGCACAGGGCAACCACTGCAGGCGTAGTGGCATTTATCTTTTTCGGGGTCAGCAAGTAAACCGCTGTTTTAAGATTCTCGCAAAGCTCAAAGGAGTACTTCTGCAAGCTATATTCTTTATATTCAAGCGCATTGCCGGCTTTTTCAAGCTTATAGTTGCCGCCGCCGAGAATATCTGTTGAAAAAATACTTTTTGCTTTTTCTCTTATTTCTTTTCCGACAGCAAGAGCTTCTTCTTTTGTTTTGGCTTCAGCATAGGGGTCGGAATACAGTTTGCCGTAAAGACCTTTCATAAATTCATCGGGTGAATAGGGACTGTTTTTCATTTTGTCACCTCAGAACTGAATTTTTGCAACGGGTGCGGCGTTGCTGCTGCTAGTGCCGAGGTAAACAGTGTATTCGCCGTCAAGCACCCATTCGCCGCTTTCGGGGTCATAAAATTTTATGTCTTCAATTTCAACGTCAATCTGTGCCTTTTCGGTTTTGCCTGCCTCAACGCCGATGCGCTTGAAGCCCTTGAGAAGCTTAACGGGGCGGTCAGCCTCAGCGTTATTGCTGCCGATATACACCTGCAAAACCTCGTCGCCGTCAACCTTGCCGATGTTTGCAACCTCGGCTGAAACCGCAACGGTATCCGCATTCTTCTTGCAGGCGGCGTTTCTGATTTCAAAATCGGTATAAGAAAGACCGAAACCGAAGGGATAATCCGGCTCAATATTTTTCTTTTCAAACAAAGTATAGCCGTGATAATAACCGTAATCAATTTCCTTGTTTTCTGTGCCGATGTGACGGAAATCGGGATAATCTTCGGCATCTTTGGCAACGGTAAAGGGAAGCTTGCCGCCAAAGTTTTTGTCGCCGCTGATGATGTCGGCAAGAGCGTTGCCGCCCTCAAGACCGCTGTAAAAGCTCATCATGATTGCATCTGCGCAGTCTGACCAATCATTGATAACGTAAGCGCTGCCGCCCATTATGTTAACTATCAGCTTTTTACCGCATTCGGCAAGAGCTTTGATAAGAGCAACGTCCTCTTCGGGAAGATGCAGATTAACTCTGTCGCCGCCCGAGCCTTTAGGCTTTTTCTTGACGTTGCCCATATTGACAAGGAATTCGCCCTCCTGGAGCCAGTCGCTGCCGACGCAGGCAACAATATAATCACAGCCTGCAGCGGTTTCTTTTGCCTTTTTGGTGTCACAGCCGTTATAAACCGCAACGTTATTTTCGCCGAATCTGTTTTTGAGACCTTCATAAGGTGTAACGGTATAGGGACTGAAAACGTTGCTGCTGCCGTGGTCACCCGTGTTGATTTTGTCTGCATATCTGCCGATAACGGCAATTCTTTTGCCCTCGGCAACAGGCAGAGTTTTGTTTTCGTTTTTAAGAAGCACCATACCTTTTGCCGCAACCTCACGGGCAAGGTCCGTATGCTCTTTTGAAAGAATAACCGATTCGGGGTACTTTTTATATTTTGAGAAAGTTCGGAGCATTGCACGCAGAATTCTGCCGACGCTTACGTCAACGTCAGCTTTGCTGATGTCACCTTTTTTGACTCTGTTGCCGATAAATGCATATCTGAAGGTGTAGGGCATTTCGATATCAAGACCTGCGTTAAAGCTTCTTGCGGCGTTGTAAATGCCAAAGAAAAAGTCCGAAATCGTGAAGCCGTCAAAGCCCCATTTGTTGCGCAGAATATCTGTGAGAAGCGGCTTGCTTTCGCAGCAATAAGTGCCGTTAACCCTGTTGTAAGCGCCCATTATTGACATTGCGCCCGCATCAACGCATTTTTTGAAGTGAGGCAGATAAACCTCGTGCAGAGCTCTCTCGTCAGCTTTTACGTCAACGCTGAAGCGTAAATCCTCAATGCTGTTGCACGCATAGTGCTTCGGGCAGGCTATAATGCCGTTGTCCTGCATAGCCTTTGTCAGCGCAACGCCCATTTTGCCAAGCAGAAACGGGTCCTCGCCATAGGTTTCCTGCGCTCTGCCCCACATCGGGTTGCGCAAAAGATTGATGCAGATGCCTGCAAAAAGATTGGCTCCGCCTGCGCTTGCTTCTTTTGCAAAAACTTCACCTACACGGTATTCAAGCTCATCGTCAAAAGCCGCACCTCGGAGCATGGAAACAGGGAAGCACGTGCTGTGGCGCAAAACAATACCTCTGGGACCGTCTGTGAAAAGTATTTCGGGTATTTTCAGCCTTTTGCAACCGCCTGCAGGATAGGGCTCGGCATTGTAAAATCTGCCGTTTTTCAAAAAGTTTTTTGCGGTAACGCCCATTGCGTGACCTTTGAGCATATCAAGCTTTTCATTCAGCGTCATTGCGCCGACAAGCTCGTCAGTTAGTATTCTGAGATTTTCTTCCGTGGGATTTTTCTTGTATAAATCGGTAGCTCTTACAAAATCCATAAAATTGCTCCCTTAATTAAATTTCGTTGAGGTATGCTTCAAACGGTTTGCTTGTAATGGGTATAGGCGTAACCTCTTTAAAGGTTATTACGCCGTCTTTTGTGACGGTAAGATATTGCCTGTAATTTTTGTTTTCTTCAAGAATATTACCGTCTTTTATAATTGCCGCACCGCCACGGCTGCCTGTCAGAGGCATTTCGGCGGTTATTGCTTCAAGCAGAGCCTTTGCGGCAAGAAGCATATCGCGGTCATAGTAATAGTCGCTTAAGGATTTATGTCTTTGCGGATAGTTTTTAAAGGTGACGTTAACTTTTTCAAGCAAGTCAACGCATTCTTCATAATTTCGGATAAACGAAGCACAGCGGCTCATTTCAGTTTTTACGTCGGAATAGTCAATATTACCGTCAACAACAAAACTGTCTGTAAGCTCTTTTGCTTTCTGCTCTGCCGAAGCAAGAGCTTCTTCGTTTACCGTTCTGTTGCCGAATTTTTTGATATGTTCAGCGCAAACAAAGCCGCCGACTTGCGTGTCGTTTAGTGCCGAGCCACCCGGTCTTGTCAGACCAAATGAACCTGCCGCTTCGCCTATGACGTAAAGACCGCTGATTTCGCTCTGATAGTTTTCGTCTGTATAAACGCCGCCGTTGTTATGCTGCGCGCAAACGGCAATTCTGAGCTTTTCTTTTGTAATATTAATGCCGTTGCCCGTATAAACGTCAATTGCTTTTGGGTTAAGCTTTTTGAGTCTTTCAATGGGTGTGTCGCCCGTTGCTCCCACAGCGGAAAGATAATACTTTGCTTCGTCTGAAAGCTTATCAAAATCAAAGCCTTCGGGGTTCTTGGTATAGTCAAGATAAACCCTTCTGCCAAGCGCCGTCTGCTTGTGAACGGCAATATCAATTTGCGAAGAAAAGTTGATTCTGTCAAAGCTGAACGGCCACTGATAACCTTTTAAAAATACTGTACTGCAAAGCTCTGCGTCATCATCAAAAGCTTCGCGCAAAAACTCTCTTTCATTGCCGTTTTCATCAATGCTGACAAAACGGGGTATGACCTGCATAAAACTGCCCGAAACGTTCCATCGGAAGTCAACGGAAGCAAGACCGTATTGCCACTGTGAATAGTTGCAAAGGCTAACGCCTGCGTCAATCATAATGCCCGTCATTCCGTGCTGCGAAACGGGATAAACCGAGTTTTCATAAATGCAGGCAGGCGCACCGCTTGCAACAATAACGTTTTTTGCGGCAATTATTTCGTGTTTGCCGCTGACAGTGTTGAGTACAACCACGCCCGAAACACCGTTTGCATCGGCTATTATCTCCGTTACCTGTCTGTTATCAAGAACAGGTGTTTTATTGTTTACAATAACCTCTTTCTCAAGCTTTTCCGTCATTGCTTTTGAGGTAAGAGGACCGATTGACGTTGCTCTTGATGTGTTGTCATGGTCGGTTTTGTAGCCGGGGTAACCGCCGAATTCGTCTCTGGGAAAGTTGACTCCGTAATTGCAAAGACGCATAAAGCATTTTGCGCTGTTAACTGCCTGCTTATATACCTTGATCCCGTCGCAGCAGCCGAGTGAGCAGATATCCTCTGCCATTTTATACGGACTGTCCTGCGAAAAACCGTCCATAGAAATTTTGTAATAAGTCTGCTTGTCGCTGCCCGTATTTCTGGAAGTGCCCCAAAAACGGTTTTCCGTTATAACGGCAACGTCGGTTATGCCTGCTTTAAAAAGGCTGTCGGCGGCGCCGTAGCCTGCCGCACCGCTGCCGATTATTATTGCATCATAAATCTTTCTCATAAGCATCTCACGTTAAATCCGCCGTCGCAATCAATAACCGTGCCTGTGCAGAAGTCAAAGCTTCCGTCTGCAACTGCGGCAACGCATTTTGCAACGTCCTCGGGCTGCCCCATACGCTTTATGGGGGTTATGCCGTCGCTGATAAGCTTCTCGTATTTTTCTTTGACCTTGGCGGTCATATCGGTTTCGATGATGCCGGGTCGGATTTCAATAACGCTTATGCCGTATTCGGCAAGCCTTGCGGCAAAAAGCTTGGTTATCATTGAAATTCCGGCTTTTGCTATGCAGTATTCGCCTCTGTTGACAGAAGCGGTATAAGCCGACATCGACGAGATATTGACTATCCTTGCGCCGTTGTTCTTTGCAAGAAGCGGAACGAATTTCTGCGTTACAAAAAACGTACCTTTAAGGTTGATATCGGCGACGTAGTCAAAATCTTCGGGAGTTATTTCAAGAATATCTTTTCTTTCTTTCGGCGCAACTCCTGCGTTGTTGACAAGTAAATCAACCTTGCCGAATTTTTCTTCTGCAAAAGCTGCAAGTGCATCAATATCCTCTTCTTTTGATATATCTGCCGCAAAAAAGAAGGCTTTCTCGGGATATTTGCTGCAAAGCCGGTCGGTCTGCTCGTTATTGCTCCTTGAAGAAACGATAACGTCAAAACCTTTATCAAGCAGTTTTTCTGCAATCGATTTGCCGATGCCTCTGCTGCCGCCTGTGATAACTGCAACCATAATAATGCCTCCTTATTTTTTCAAAACGTCTCTGCGATAATAGGGCATATATGTTTCGGCGTCCCTGACAGGACAGCCTGCAACGCTTGCGTTGCGCATAAGCTCGGTGCACTTGCTGCACTTGAGGCAGACCTTGTTTTTGTCAAGTTTGCCGTTTTTCAGGTAATCTCTGTAAAAATCGGGGTAAGCAAATGTCATTCTGCCAAAGCCTGCAAAATCGGTTACACCGTTTTCAATAGCGTGAGCCGCATATTCAAGAGCGTTTTCGCCCTCAAAGCTTAACCCTGACATAATAAAACGGATATCGGGAAAAGCCGTTTTTAATTCGTTTGTTACTTTATAAATCCTTTCCATACCGATTTTGCCGTCCTCCGGTGCGTTGATGCAAGGGCGGTTGAAGTGTGGTATAAGATAAGGATTACCGAGTGTTAAGTTGATAAGCTCAACGCCACGTTTTTTCAGCTCGTTTATGATTATCTTTGTTTCGGTCAGGTCAATTTCATTTTCTGCATTAACGCCGTAGCCGTAAGGGTAGGGAAAGCAGTCACAGGCGTTGAGCCTTGTTGTAACAAAAACTTCGTTTCCAACCGCATTTTTAACGCTGTCAATGCAGTCAAGATAGAGCTTTGCTCTGTTTTCAAGGCTGCCGCCGTAGCGCCCCTCGCGCTCAAAAGCACTTAAAAACTCGTTAAACAAATAACCGTGGCAGCATTTGACGTCAATTCCGTCAAAGCCGACCTCTTTTGCCAGTTTGGCGGCAACTGCGTATTTATTGGAAATATCATTGCAGTATTCGTCGCTTGCAACGGTATAAGGCTGATTTTCCTTGCCTTTTTCCCAATGGCTGTTTCTGTATGCCACAATCGGCTCGGGTGTGCCGTCAGGTTTGCTGAATCTGCCGCTGTGAGTCAACTGAACAATAATAGCAGGCGCAAAACCGCATTCGTTAACGGCAATTTCACGCATCTCTCTGAGCAATTCGGCGTAGCCGCTTTTGGTTTCCTCGTTCAGATAAAGCTGACGCGGATTGGCTCTGCCTTCTGCGCATACAGCCGTAGCCTCAAACCATATTATGCCTGCACCCGAGCGTGCAAAACGCAGATATCTGCGCCTTGTGAGCTCGTCTATGCCGCCGTTTCTTGTACCGTCACAGCCTTCCATAGGATGAAAAACTATTCTGTTTTTGATTTTTCTTCCGTAAATTGAAACAGGTGTATTAAGAATGCTCATTATCTTCAACCTTTTTTATAATTATAATTATATTAAACAACAAAACGGCTCTGTTTGCAACGGAATTTTTAAAAATAGCAAAAATATTCTCTGCCGTCGTTGTGTTTTAATGAGGTTTGTTTTATAATATAGCCATTATATGAAAGGTTGTGGGCGGATGAACGATTTTTGCAAGTTGTTTCTCAATATAGATGACGGCGAAACTCTGACCCTTGAAAAAGACAGGATTTACCACGTTCGTCAAGACGATTCAGTTGAAAAACGGGGAATATATTGCTCAAACACCGCAAAGCAGCATGAAAACCCCGACGGATATCGCTGCGCGGCAATGTTTTTGCAGAATAAAAAGAATATCACCGTTGAAGGCAACGGCGCAACCGTGATCGTTCACGGTAAAATGACGCCGATGCTTTTTGACAGATGCGAAAACATAACCGTCAGAAACCTCTGCTTTGATTACGCCTGCCCAACAATGAGCGAATTTACAGTTATTGCCGACGAGGGCGAAAGCTTTGTTATAAAAATCAACGGTGATTGCCTGTTTGATGTTGAAGAAAATTCAATTCTCTGGCACGGTGAGCAGAGTGCAGACGGCACGTATTTCTGGGCAGACAGATGTAACGGCAACCGCAGACATATAAAAGTTTTTAATCCCGAAACCAAAACAACCAAAGACTTTAACAGAAACTATATGGTCTTTGATAGAATTGAACGGATTGACGAAAACACTCTTCGCCTTTATCCTGCGGATAAGTCCGTTAAATTTGAAGAGGGCTGTGTTTATCAGACACGCAACATTGTTAGAGATGCAACAGGCAGCCTTTTTCAGCGTTGCAAAAACCTTACCTTTGATAATATAAGAATGACGTTTATGCACGGTCTGGGTATGGTTTCGCAGTTTTGCGAAAACGTTACCTACCTCAACTGCGATTTTACTCCAAAGGCAGGCAGAACAGTTGCAAGCACCGCAGACTTTTTTCAGTTTTCGGGCTGCAAGGGAAAAATCACCGTTGAAAACTGCAAGGCGGGCGGTGCGCACGATGATTATATAAACGTTCACGGCACACACCTGCGGATAGTTGAAGCTGACGGAAACAGTATGGTTGTGCGTTTTATGCACGATGAAAGCTGGGGTTTTCAGGCGTTTGAAAACGGAGATGAGCTCGAATTTATCCGCTGGGATACCCTTGCACCTTACGCTCAGACAAAGGTGGTTTCGTTTGAAAGGCTCAACGATACCGACATAATACTTGTTGTTGACAGACCTGTTCCGAGTGAAGCTGTTATCGGCAAAGACGTTGTTGAAAATGCAACCTGGACACCCGACCTTCACGTTTCGGGTTGCGAATTCGGACCGACTTCGGGCAGAGGAATACTTTGTACCACAAGGGGAGAGGTCGTTATTGAAAACAACAGATTTGACCACCTCTGGGGACCTGCGTTGCTTCTTGAGGATGACTGCAATTTCTGGTTTGAATCGGGTTACACAAAACAAGTTGTTTTCAGAAATAATACAGTAACAGCCTGCGAATTCGGCAAAACCTGGTCTGATTCGCCTGTTATCAGATATTCTCCGAAGGTTATGAATGAGCAGTCAACCCATTTTGTTCACGGCAAGCTCGTTGTGTTCGGAAACACCTTTGAAAAGCCATATGAAGGCAATCATTCTTTTTGCCTTGAATATCTTGCAGAAGCGGAAATTACAGATAACGTATTTGATGCGGATTATAAAATAAACGCAAAATGTGTTGGCAAAGTTACGGATAGTAACAATTTAATACGTAAATAAAAACACAACCTCTTGCGGATTTTACCGCAGGAGGTTGCTTTATAATAATAATTACATTTTAAATATAACGCCCGCTGCAGCTGATGCCGCAATAAAAACAATGGGATGAAGCTTTTTGAGCTGTTTGACGTTTGTCAGTGCAAGAAGTATGACCGCAAGCACGGCGCCTTTGAAGTTAAATGCGGCAAGCGAAAACGCTTCGGGGAAAAGCACCGTTACCGCAACGCTTATGCCTGCTGCGGCGATAAGACCCGTTGATGCAGGTCTCAGACCGTAAAAGGCGTTGTTAAGCTGTTTGTTATCCCTGAAATTTTTAAGGAACGAGGCAACAACAAGAATAATGATAACTGCAGGGGTTATTAGACCGAGGGTTGCCGTAACTGCGCCGATTATTGCAGTGGGTATGCCTGCAACCTTTGAACCTGTTATGAAACCAACGTAGGTAGCCATATTAACGCCTATGGGACCGGGCGTTGATTCGCTGACGGCTATCATATTTGCCAGGTCATCACGGGTAAACCAGCCTGTTGTATCAGCCATTTCATAAAGAAACGGGATGGTTGCCATACCGCCGCCGATTGCGAAAAGTCCCGTTTTAAAGAAGGAAAAGAACAGTTTCAGAAAAATCATGCCTTTTTACCTCCTATATTCTTTATTATTATGCCGATAACAGCGGCAACAATAACAAATATCACGGGGCTGAGGCTTGTGAAATATGCTGCAACCGCAACGGCAACAAAAATCACAAAGGTAAACTTATCGATAATTGCCTTTTTCAGCAGTTTGATTACTGCGTTGATAATCAATACGCAAACGCATACTCTTATTCCGCCGAATGCGTGCTGAACCCACGCGATGTGAGAAAAAGCTTCAATAACGCCTGCAAGCATTGAAATGATTATGAGTGACGGAAAAACAAGACCGAGCGTTGCTGATATTCCGCCCAAAACACCTTTTGTTTTCTGGCCGATGAACGTTGCGGTGTTAACAGCTATAATACCGGGTGTGCACTGACCGATGGCAAAATAGTCCATAAGCTCTTCTTCAGATGCCCACTTTTGTTTTTCAACGATTTCTCTTTGAAGAATCGGCAGCATAGCGTAACCGCCGCCAAAGGTCATTGCGCCGATTTTGGCAAAGGTTGCAAACAGTTTCAAATAGATTTTTATAACGTTCACCTTTACTTTCGTTAAATCTGAATAAAGAAGATTTCCCCTGCCGAAGCAGGGGATTGATTGCGTTATTTACCGTCCATACACAAAACCACGCCAAAGGTTCTGAAAAATATTGATATGTCGGTTTTAAGGCTTCTTTCGTTTATGTATCTGATGTCGCATTCCATCCACTCGTCAAACGATATGTTGTTTCTTTGCGGCTGAACCTGCCAATAGCAGGTGAGACCGGGCGTGACGAGCAAACGCTGCATCTGATATTCGTCATACATTGCAACCTCTCTGGGCAGAGGAGGTCGCGGTCCGACAAAGGACATATCGCCTTTGAGAATATTAAGAAGCTGTGGCAACTCATCTATGCAGGAACAGCGTAAAAACTTACCGAATCTTGTAATTCTGGGGTCGTCTGTGATTTTGAATGCAGGACCGTCCATTTCGTTGTCTGCCAGCAAGTCTTCAAGCATCGACTCGGCGTTGGGGACCATTGACCTGAATTTATAAAATCTGAATTCCTTGCCGTTTTTGCCTACCCGATTCTGAACAAAAATCGGTGAAGCTCCGGGACTGTCAATCAGTATAATAACAGAAATAATAACAAATGGCAGAAACAAAACCAAAAGAGCAAGGAACGAAAAAACAACGTCAAAAAACCTTTTGAAGAATTCGTATACAGGTTTTGAGGTTACTGTTGCCTGCTGACGTGAAACACCTTCTTGTTTAGTTTTTTCAACGTGGGAATTTGCCATCAGCTGATGCTCCTTTGTTATTTCTGTAAATTAATTCTTGGGGTCATAGAAAAGCTCAACAACGGTTTCGGTCAAGGCGTTTTCATCGGGATAAAACTCAATGTGTTTTTCGCCCATAACGTTTTCGCCTTCAAGCTCATAAATCTCTGTGAATTCGTAGCCCGAAAGCTTTTGCGCAAGCTGCTGCATTCCGTTGATTGTGTAGTCCGAAACAACGTAATCCGCAAGCTTTGTGCCGGCGTTAACTGCAAAATTTGCATCGCTTTCAAGGCAGGTCAGCGTTTTTTCGTAAACAGCCTTGATATATTGCTGCTGACGAACCATTCTGTGTGAGTTCGAGCTGTCCTCAAGACCGTAACGTGTTCTTACGTAGTTAAGTGCGTGTTCACCCATAAGCGTTACTGTTTCACCCTTGATGAGGGTATCGTCAACACCCGTAAAGTCATCAAGAACTTCAACCTCAACGCCGCCGAGCAAATCGTTGTAAATCGGAACAGCGTCCATTGTAACCGAAATATAGTGGTCTATAGTGACGTTATGAAGAAGCCACGAAACTGTGTCTGCCGTATTTCGGCAGCTTACCTCTTTGCCGTTGCCGTAGGTATGAGCAAGAGCGATTTGCTTTGTAACCGTTCCGACTTGGTCGCCTGCGACGCCGAGAACGGGCATCAGAGCCATGGTGTCTCGGTTAATGTGCAGTGCAGAGCACTTGCTGTTATTATGGTCAATAACAAGAAGCATTAAAAAGTCTGCCTGTCGGTTGTTATTATAAGAGTCGGTCTGCTGACCCTCAAACTTGTCAAGACCGAGAACAAGAACGGTTTCGATGTTCTCTTTGAGAACGTATTCTTCGCCGTTGAACATGATTTCCGATGTTGCGTTGTTTGTGTTCTGACCCGTAAAACTGCTGTGATATTTTTCCCAGATACCCAGAAGCAGTATCACGGAGGACACGGCAAGGATAACCGCAAGAATAATTGCAGCTATCCTGAGTGCTTTTGTTCTTTTTTGTTTGGTTGTATATTTGTTAATCATGCTTCCTGCTTTTTCTTCTTAAGTACGATAAGAACGCCTGCAAGAGATACTGCGGAAATTACAACGATAGCGGCGGGAATAAGAATCTGAAGCTGGGGTTCACCTGTTTCGGGAATATTGCTTGCTTTTGTGTCAACAACAATTGCAAAGGGGGAGAAGTCTCTGCAAGAGAAAGTGATTGTACTTTCTGAAGCGTCAACGTATGCATCGGGAATATATTCCCATTTTTGTGTTGTAGGGTTGCGGTGAATGAGTGCCACAAAATTCTTAAGAGTTTCTGCGGAAAGGGTAAGAGTAACGGTGCCGCAGTAATCGTGGTCATTTCTGGTGTGGTAAGCAGTAACGTCAAAAAGGTCGCTTACAGCAAGATTTTTTGGGTCAGCTCCCTTGGCTTTAGCGACGGCTGTGAGAGCAGGGCAAAGCTTGGTGAGGTCTTTGTTTGCGGCAATTTCGTCATATGCCTTTTCCATATCGCTCTTTCTCTTGTCATCAAGGTCATCGCGTTCGGAATAGGGTGTTACAACGATTTCGGGTTCGCAGGAATCCTCGCCGTATTCAATTTCGATAATTACAGGTGCATCGTTGCCTGAGG
>JAGBAK010000055.1 GCA_017938985.1 Clostridia bacterium | reverse complement strand
TGAGTTATAAACAGGAGTGGACCCGCGTTAATTACGCCTCCGTAGTCATTTCGGCTGCGGAGGCTTTTGTATTTTGGAGGTGTATTGATGTTCAGACAGCTGCGGGAAGATATTGCGTGTGTCAAATCACGTGACCCTGCCGCACGTTCGGCATTGGAAATATATTTTTTGTATCCCGGTCTTAAAGCCATAAGACTCCACCGACTCGCAAATTGGTTTTACCGCCGCAAAATGTTTTTTATGGCTCGCTGGATTTCGCAGCGTGCGTCAAAGAAAACGGGTGTTGAAATTCACCCTGCGGTTCAAATCGGCAAACGATTTTTCATTGACCACGGCACAGGTGTTGTTATCGGCGAAACCGCAATAATCGGCGATGACGTTACGATTTATCAGGGAGTAACCCTTGGCGGTACCGGTAAAGATACGGGCAAACGACATCCCACAATCGGCAACAACGTTATGATAGGCGCAGGCGCAAAAGTGCTTGGTCCTCTTGAAATCGGCGATAATTCTCGCATTGCCGCAGGCGCGGTTGTGCTTCACGATATTCCGCCCAATTCAACCGCAGTCGGCGTTCCTGCAAGAGTTGTCAAAAAAGACGGCATAAGGGTTGACGACCTTAACCAGGTTGATATTCCCGACCCCGTTGCCAACGAAATCGCAAGGCTCGAAACAGAAATATTAATGATGAAAAAGAAACTCAATATGGAGGATTGAATATGCAAATTTTTAACACTCTTACCAAGCAAAAGGTTGATTTTGTTCCCAATGAAGAAGGCAAAGTTAAAATCTATGCCTGCGGTCCCACGGTTTATAACTTTATCCATATCGGCAATGCAAGACCTATTTGCGTTTTTGACGTTCTTCGCAGATACCTTGAATACAGAGGCTACGACGTAACCTTTGTTCAGAATTTCACCGATATTGATGACAAAATCATCAAGCGTGCCAATGAAGAGGGTACAGACTACGAAACCGTTTCAAAGAAATATATTGAAGAGTTCTGGACGGATGCCAACGGTCTTAACTTCAAGCCTGCAACGGTTCATCCTCTCGCAACCGAAAATATTGATAAGATTATCGAAATCGTAAGCGGTCTTATCGATAACGGTCACGCATATGCGGTTGACGGTGACGTTTATTTCAGCACCAAGACGTTTAACGAATACGGCAAGCTTTCACATCAGCCTCTTGAAGAGCTTGAAGCAGGCGCAAGAATTATGGTCGGCGATATCAAAAAAGACCCCATGGACTTTGCTCTCTGGAAAGCCGCAAAACCCGGCGAGCCTTATTGGGATTCACCCTGGGGTAAGGGCAGACCCGGCTGGCACATCGAATGCTCCGCTATGGTATGCAGATATCTCGGCGAAAGCATTGATATTCACTGCGGCGGTCAGGACCTTGTGTTCCCTCACCACGAAAACGAAATTGCACAGAGCGAATGCTTCACAGGCAAACCTTTTGCAAAATACTGGATGCATAACGGCTATATCAACGTTGATAACGTTAAGATGTCAAAGTCGCTCGGCAACTTCAAGACCGTTCGTGACGTTGCTGCCGTTTACGGCTATGAGCCGATCCGTTATCTTATGATTTCTTCATCTTACAGAAGCCCCATAAACTACAGCATAGATATCATCGAGCAGTGCAAGGCTTCTCTCACAAGACTTTATACCTGCCGTGATAGCATTGATTTTGAAATCAAAAATACCGCTGACGGCGAATTGAATACCGCAATCAAGGAACAGCTTGACAAGAGAGTTGCACAGTTCATCGAAGCTATGGACGACGACCTCAATACAGCCGACGGTATTGCAGCAGTATTCGAGCTTGTAAGAGATATCAACACTCTTGTTATCGGCAAGGGTGAAAGCAAGGCAACCGCTGAATATGCCGCAAAGATTTTTGATGAACTTACAGGTGTTCTCGGTCTTGTTTATAACCGTCAGACTGAAGTTCTTGATGCCGATATCGACGCTATGATTGAAGCAAGAACACAGGCAAGAAAAGACAAGAACTGGGCAGAGGCCGACAGAATCCGTGACGAGCTCAAGGCAATGGGCATCGTTCTTGAAGACACCGCACAGGGCGTTAAGTGGCACAGAGAATAATTCATTATTCTCCGTAGGGACAGCCCTTGCGGCTGTCCGCAAATATATTCTCAACTGCAGTTTTACTCTGATTCAACACAAATTTATTGTCAAAACTCCGTCAACAGGTGTTCCTGCGGCGGAGTTTTATGTATAAAATTACAAAATTTCTTTATAATAGAAATATTTTAAAATAATGCTTGCATTTTGCCTTGCAATATGTTATAATTCCCGAGCAAATCACACGCAGGGTTATTTTTATTATAAGTGCGGTGTCAAAACCGTGTTAATATCAGACCTTGCGGCGGTTCGTATCTGACATTGGATACAAAATTAACTTAGGAGGAAAAAAATCATGTCAGTAGTATCAATGAAACAATTACTCGAAGCAGGCGTTCACTTCGGTCACCAGACCAGAAGATGGAACCCCAAGATGGCTGAGTAC
>JAGBAK010000054.1 GCA_017938985.1 Clostridia bacterium | reverse complement strand
GTTGACCGTGTTCTCGGTCTCGTATTCAACGGCACACCCATGCTTCTTCCCAACGCAACTAACCGTGTAGGTGCAAATGAAAACGGTGTTGTAAACGTATTCATCAATAATACAAGTATCACTTCTCTTGATGCGCTTCTTGGCGGCAAGGGTGACACAAGCGGTTCACTTCCCAACCTTGTTAGTCAGCTTCTTACAGCTCTTAACATGTATAAGGAAGAACTCTGCATAACAATTCTTCCCATCGTAATGGGCGGTACGTATGATAAGCCTTACGATAAGGAAATCAGTGCATCCGGTGACGTTACGGATGAAAACTGGCTCGGCACCGATATGACAATTTACGGCATTGAAACTCTTGAACTCTATATCGACGTATTCAGAACTGACGTTAACGCAATCAGAGGCGCAACCTATAACACAGCAGAAGAAGCTGAAGCTGCAATCACAGACGAAGAACTTCAGTACATCAAGGAAGAAGGCACAGGTACCTTCGATGCAGAAGGCAACGAGATTCAGGTTTATACTATTTACACCAAGAACACCTACTATGATAGTGCTGATGAAACCCCCGTATCTGAAACCTATGACGGTATGGATAACAGCTACTCAACCTTCTCAAACTTCAAGTTCTCACACATTATCCCCAGAGGCACAAATCCCTGGATAATGTATGAAGATATTCCCAACGTTATTGACTATTCATCCTGGTATACAAACGGTGAATACAGATTCTTCGCAGTTGAAGACTGGAAAACAACTCCCTATTCATATCACAACCTCAAGACAGCTATTGACGAAGCTGAAGAGTATGCAGGCGAATACAGAACATTTGCTAACGAAACTCTTGGTGAAGCTTATGCTGAATGGCAGAACTGGTTCATCCAGACAAGACTTTATTCAGCAGACCTTCTTGACACAAACGGCGACGGCAGATGCGTAATCAGCACAAGTGACTCCGACTACGTTGCGGCAACAGATACCGAGCCCGGCTTCCCTGTTGACGATATGCCCTCTCCGCCCACAGTTATGCTCCCCTATTATGTTGCTGACAATTCAACTTATAATGAGTACACATACCTTGACCAGACCATCGATGCTTATGCAAAGCTTTATCCTGTTGAATACAACAGAGATAACTTTGAACAGCTCAGAATGGCTCTTGAGCTTGGTGAAAACGAAGCTAACAACATCGTTATTTCCGAACACGATGCTGAACCCATCGTAAGACTTGCTATCGGCAGCAGAGTATTCGATATCACAATGGACGGTGACGGTCACTATGAAGCCGGCTCAATCCAGTGGGATGGTCTCTCAGAAACACAGCTTGGTCAGATCACAAACCTCTGCGCAGGAATCAACTATAAGTTCACTTATGACCGCGCTGCAGGCGTATATCAGATTTCAAGACCCGTATTCAGAACAATCGACGGCTCCTACACAGTAGGCTGCGGCGTTGACTCCAATCCTCCTCTTGTTCTTTCAGGTAAAGCTGCAGACGTAATCACATATGGTGAAGAAGTTGACGATCAGATGTATAAGTCATACGTTGAATATATGTCAACAATGTACCAGAACAGAAAGACACTCTACAACAAGTTTGATTACATTTCTGACCGTGGTGAAGAAGCTGCAGAAGCAAGAACAAACAACAAGATTGACACAACAATGCTTAAGTGGGCTCTTAACCATGCTGACATCAAGAACGCTTATAAGAATTCCGAATCCAAGATTCGTAACTATAAGGTAACCGGTGTTAAGGATGACGGCTCATACTACTACACAAAGGTTTACACTCAGTCAACTTATGACGAGTTCCGCAAGGCATATGACTACGCTGACTGCCTCAACCAGGCTTCAACCGGTGCTATCCAGACAACCGGTCTCACACAGTCAATGGTAACCTTCGCATTCAAGAACCTTCTTGCAACTTATAATCAGCTTGTTGATTACACAGGCGACGCTGACTGGACACAGCTTGAAGAATACATCAACTTCGCTCAGGGCGTTCTTGATGATCCCAACAAGAATCATGAGGAACTCGGCTATGAAGCTGATTCTCTTACAAATCTTGAAGCTGTTCTTGGCGAAGCAAACACTGTTTATGCTGACAAGACAATCGACTGCGAAAGACAGCAGGAAGTTGACGCAGCAGCAGCTGAACTTCTTACAGCAATCAACAACCTTGTTTATAAATCAGTTCCCAAGATTGTCCCCGCAGTTGAAGGCGTTCTCACAGAAAAGACTTCAGCAGACGGCGCAGCCCGTACACAGGGTCATATCTTCGGTCTTACCGAAGGTGAAGGCATCACGCTCGATCTCATCGACGTTGTTGGTATGAGAATCGATCCCGGTGCAGGTAACAACGTAACAGTTGAAGACTCCGGTAAGGGTAAGGGCACAGGCGCATTCTTCAAGGGCACAGTTGGTAACCTTGAAAAGTTCAGATTCTATGCAGTTCTTTACGGTGATATCAACGGTGATACACGTATCGACGGTACAGACAGAACAGCTATTGACCTCTATGTTCTCCAGGGCGCTAACAACGCTGCAGATCCTTCAGCAGGCGGTATGGGTGCTGTCAGATTCGAAGCCGGCGACGTTAACCATAACGGTGTAGTTGACGCAGAAGACTCGGCACTTATCGAGCTTCACTACAACTACAGTGATGATCCCAACCACCAAATCGTTCAGGGTACACACGGTCCCACAGCTCAGGCTATCGCTGAATAAGATTTGATTAATTGAATCTGATTAAAACTTAATGAAATTTCCCCCGTTGCAGAAATGCAGCGGGGGTTTTTCGTTTGAAAAGTTCGGATTGTTGTGTATTCTGATATTACAAATTGTATAATCCGATTTACATATTTTTGGCGTGAATGAAAGTTGCAACACTTTATCTTGCAAGTTGTTATTCACACTTATTTATGCATATACAGCATATTTTTAACGATTATTCATCCTCTGAAATCTTGTAAAGTGGAAAACTTTACGCTTATAATTACATATCAGAAAAATAAGCGGTAGTTATTCACATTTTCCACTGAGTTTTCCACATAGGCAAGTTAGTTGCTTTACAAGTCCGATTTGTAAAGTTTTTTTACTTTACGTATATATACATAAACAAAAAAGCACCCGTTTTTGACGGGTGCTTTTTTACTGCAAGTTTAATTTCAAATTGATTATACAATACGTTTTCCTTTAACAAAAACTGCCTTGATTTCTTTAAAATCTTTATCTGTTATAAGTAAATCAGCATATTTGTTTTCTTCAATGCTGCCTGTCATTTTTTCAGCTCCGATTGCCTTGGCGGGATTGATTGAAACAGACTTGAGCGCCTGTTTTAAGGGGATACCGTAGCTGAGAAGATTGTTGAATTCATCAAAAAGATTTGTGACACTTCCTGCAAGCGTACCGTCAGCAAGACGTGCATCGCTCTTTTTGTAAACCTTCTGACCGCCCAGCATATATTCGCCGTCAGGCATACCTGCTGCCATAAGCGCATCGCTTATTACAACGGTTCTGTCTTCGCCGAGAACGGCAAAAGTTATGCGCAGTGTTGCAGGGCAGATGTGTACGCCGTCACAAATCAGTTCAGCCATAACGTCCTTGCTGTCCATTACTGCACCGACCATGCCTGCTTCTCTTGAAGTGAGGCAATTCATTGCGTTGTAGAGGTGTGTTGCGTGCTTTGCGCCGTTCTTAATGGCTTCAATGCCTGTTGCATAATCTGCTGCTGTGTGTGCAATCGAAACGGTGCAGATGTTTTTTGCTTTGCTGATGAAATTCATTGCGCCGTCAACTTCGGGAGCAACGTCAACCAACTTAACGGGGCAGATTGCGTTAAGCTTTCCGAGCATTTCAATGTCAGGCGCAACAATGTGTTCGCCTGCCTGCGCGCCTTTCTTGGTGTGAGAAATGAAAGGACCTTCCATATTTATGCCGTGAATGTATGCGCCTTCTTCTTTGCCCATTGTTGCTGCGGCGTAACCGAAGCATTCTTCAAGATAGCTTTCGGGCAGAGTCATTGTTGTGGGACAAAATGAAGTAACACCCTTTGTTGCGAGCCATCTGCTCATTTTTGCAACAGAATCTGCGTTGCCGTCTGTTGTGTCTGCCATATTGCAGCCGTGAATGTGTATGTCAATAAATCCGGGCAATACCGCAAAGTCTGAAAAATCCTCGCCGTCAAGGTTGCTCGGTGCAACAGATTTTATAAATTCACCGTCAATGGTTATATCGGTTTTGCGCGGCTCAAAATCTGCGCCGTAAACCGTTGCGTTTTTGATAATCATAGTTTACCTCCTGCGAAAGTGTTTGTTGTTGCAATTATATCACTTTGGTGCGGTAATGTCAAAAAAATAAAAGCACCGCAAAAAAGCGGTGCATTATAAATCAATCAGATTCTGTCTTCGATATAAGCAACAAGGTCGCTTACTGTCTTAATCTTTTCGAGAGCGTCGTCTGAAAGCTCGATATCAAATTCATCTTCAATTGACATTGCAAGGTCAACAAGGTCAAGGCTGTCTGCGCCAAGGTCGCCTGTGATTGATGCGTTTTCTGTTACGATGTTCTGGTCAACTTCAAGCTGTTCACTGATGATTTTTTTGATTTTTTCAAATACCATTTTTAATCTCCTTTAAAATTTATTGTTTCCCCCCGGAAACCACAATATAAATATTATTGTTTTATTTGCGGTTTGTCAATAGTTATTTTTTATTTTTGCGCTGAATACCAAAAAAATTCTGCGTAATAATAAAAACAAAAAGAGGGTGGTTGCCATGGGGATTATTACCGAATTGATAAAAGCCTTTGTTGTTGGCGGATTTATATGTCTTATAGGACAATTGCTTATTGACCTAACAAAACTGACGCCTGCAAGAATTCTGGTGTCGTTTGTGGTTATCGGCGTTGTGCTTGGCGCGATTGGACTTTATGAGCCGCTTCTAAACTTTGCGGGTGCAGGTGCGAGTGTACCGCTTACGGGTTTTGGCTATGCCCTTGCAAAGGGGACGGAAAAAGCCGTTGCGGAACAGGGACTCAGAGGTGTTCTCACGGGGCCGTTTACTGCCGCTTCGGGCGGTGTAACGGCGGCGATAATCTGCGGAATTGTAGCCTCACTTGTTACAAGCTCCAAAGAAAAATAACCGTCAATATAAACATTTTTAAGCAATTCCATTCTGATTGCCGCTAAAAAAAGTATACTTCATACAGATGTTTTGTCAATACGGTTTTACCCGAATTAAGAAATTCTTAAAAATTAGCGGTACAAAACAATTTAAACATTAAAATAGCTTGCAAGGTCAAAAAACCAATGCAAGCCATTCTTTTTTGTTTTGTTTGAATTATTGGGGCTGAGCAACAGCAGCTGCTTCAGCTTCAGCTTCGCAGCAGGAGCAGGAAACGTAGTTTTCTTCGTTGTCAGCAACTGCGTTTTTCTTTTCAAGATACTTTTTAACAGCGAAATAAACGCCTGCGATTACGCCTGCAACAGCAAGAATGATGCCGATAACTTTAAGAGCCTTTTTCATTTCTTTGACCTCCGTCGTTATAATATAAAATAATTATACCTTATAAAAAAATAAATGTCAACAGGTAGTTGGTTGATTTGATAAAAAAACAACATCTTGCGCAAAAAAAGCAAAACCGCAGCTATAAATAACTGCGGTTAATTTGCTAAAAATCTTTAGCTCAAATTATTTAATGAGCTGAGCGAGAGCTGACTTTTTGTGAGCTGCGTTGTTCTTGTGGATAAGACCCTTAGCAGCAGCCTGGTCAACCTTCTTGATAGCCTCTCTTACAATAGCTTCCTTTTCGGGAGCGTTAGCTTCAACGGCTGCGTGAGCCTTTTTGATAGCTGTCTTAAGAGCAGTGTTGCGAGACTTGTTTCTTGCAGCTCTTGTCTTGTTAACGATAACTCTCTTTTTTGCTGATTTAATATTAGGCATTTCGGCACCTCCTTCTTCATACAGGTGATTATGATAACACATTTTTTCAACAATTGCAAGGAATTTTTGAAAAATATTTAAATAATTTCAATTAATAATACTAAATATCCCATAAAAAATCAAGAGGTAATTTAAAATATGGATTTCAGAACAGATTTAGCGCTTGAAAGGTGCGAATTTTTAGGCAAAACAGAAATAGACGGCGTTGAAATTGAGGCATTCAGAGATAAAAAAGCGAAGGTGAGCAGGATAAACGTTGTTGACGAAAGAGGCGAAGAGGCTATCGGCAAGCCGCAGGGGATGTACGTTACTGTTGAGGTTGCGCCTTTTGCAAAGCATGCTCAGTTTATTGACGACAGCCTCGATGCGCTCACAAGAGAAATTAAACGCCTTTTGCCGTCGGACGGAAGCGTGCTTGTTGCAGGCCTCGGAAATATGAAAATTACTCCCGATGCGCTTGGTCCCAAATGTGCGTCTATGATATTTGCAACACGTCATATTACGGGCGAGCTTCTGCACCAGACGGGTCTTGAAAATTTGCGCACTGTCAGCTCGTTTTCGACAGGCGTTACGGGCGATACGGGAGCAGAGGCTCTGGAACTCATTAAAGGTATAGCTGAAACCATCAAGCCAAACGCAGTGATAATCATTGATGCTCTTGCCGCAAGAAGCGTTTCACGTCTTGGCAACACCGTACAGCTTTGCTCAACGGGTATTGTTCCCGGCTCGGGCGTTGGTAATTCGAGGCAGGAGATAAGCGAAAAAACGTTGGGCGTTCCCGTGATTGCAATAGGTGTGCCGACGGTTGTTGATGCCGCAACGCTTGTGGCGGATTACTCGGGCGCAGACAGACCCGATTTGCCTGAAAACGCAGAACGTATGATGGTAACGCCGCGTGAGGTCGATATGATGGTCGAACGAGCCGCAAAGCTTACGGCGCTTGCAATCAACTGTGCTTTGCAGCCTGATATCAGCCCCGAAGATATGCTGATTCTGACGGCGTAATGACGTTGCAAAATCCGAAAACTGAGTTTTGCCGAATTTTGCTGAAATTGCAATAAAAAAGTTTGAAAATAATTCAATTTTTTTGAAAAAACCTCTTGTATTTCTTGAAAGAGTAATATATAATAAGGGTACTAAAGGTGACTATAGGGGACTTTTGGGGATTTTTTTGGAAAGGAGGAATTACATTGTCATTACTTTTAGCGGGCAAAGAAACAAGAAAATTTGACCAGGTTAACAGAATGGCTATTCCTCCGTCATTCAGAAAAGAACTCGGCGAAACGGTTATCGTTATGAAATCGATTCATAAAGAACCCTGTCTTATACTTTTTTCAGAAGAAGAATGGGCGAATTTCAGCTACGGTGTTATTTCGGCTTTTACAGGCGAAAAACAGGCTGCGGCACAGCGCCGACTTGCCGACAGAGTTGAAAAAGTGACCGTTGACAAATCGGGCAGAATTTCAATCAAGGATGATTATAAAGCCTATGCAGGACTCGAAGACGAAGTTCTTGCCGTTGGCGCTATGAACAGGGTTGAACTCTGGACACCCGAAAATTGGGCAGCCTGGAACGCTGAATCCGAAAACGATGACTTTGATTTCGGCGATATAAGCTACAGCACAACAGGGAGGCCGTGATGAGCGATAATAAAACAACAGACTTTCATCACATTCCCGTTTTGTTCAATGAAACCATAGATTCTCTTGAAATTAAACCCGACGGAATCTACGTTGATTGCACTTCGGGCGGCGGCGGACATTCAACCGCAATAGCGGAACGCCTCACAAGCGGCAGATTGATTGCCATTGACAGAGACCCCGAAGCTATCGAAACACTTAAAGAGCGTCTTGGCAAATTCGATTGTGTAACACTTGTTCACGATAACTTTTTTAATATAAGGAATATACTTGATAATCTCGGTATTGAAGCTGTTGACGGTATTCTTGCCGACCTTGGTGTCAGCTCGCACCAGCTTGACGAGCCGTCGAGAGGATTCTCGTTTCACAATGATGCACCTCTCGATATGCGTATGAGCCTTGAGGGCGTGAGCGCCGCACAGGCAGTGAACACGCTGAATCAGAATGAGCTTCAAAGAATTATTTTTGAATACGGCGAAGAAAAATTTGCGCCGTCAATTTCAAGGGCGATAGTTAAAGCAAGAGAAGTTGCTCCTATTGAAACGACCCTTGAGCTTTCAGAGATAATCAAATCCGCAATGCCCGCAGCGGCAAAGCGTGACGGTCACCCGGCAAGAAGAACTTTCCAGGCAATAAGGATTTACATAAACGGAGAGCTTGACGGACTGGGCGAAGCTGCGCAGAGTATGTTTGAATGCCTTAAAAGCGGCGGCAGGGTGAGCATAATTACGTTTCATTCGCTTGAAGACAGAATAATCAAACAGGCGTTTGCGCCTCTTTCGAAGGGTTGTACCTGCCCGAGAAATTTCCCTGTCTGCGTTTGCGGCAATAAGCCGAAAGCCAAAGTGCTCAAGGCGGTTGCGCCAAGCAAAGCAGAGATTGAAGAAAACCCCAGAAGCCGCAGCGCAAGACTGCGCACAGCGGTTAAACTTTAAATTCTGTAGCCGTATGGCTTTGACATTGTTGCTCAATATTTAATTATGAAAGGAGAGATTGATATGGCGGATTATAACCGCAGCGAGGCATATGACCTTTCGCTTTTTGCAGCGCCTGCATATAAACCTGACGTGCAGGAAGCACCGTCGCAGCCTATGCAAAAACCCCGTCTTGTAAAAACGCATAAAACGGCCGCACAGATTCGCAAGGAATCAATAGCATCTGCCATACATACTCTCAAGATTTTTGTTGTTGCCGTTACGCTTCTCACCTTGTTCGGTGCGGTTCTTTATTCAAGAATTCACATTGCGGGGCTTGAAAAAGAAGCGGTACAGATTGCAAGCAAAATCAAAGACGCCGAAAGCGAAAACACAAGGCTTGTTATGCAGCTTAATTCATCAATTTCAAGAGAACGTGTTGATGAATATGCGGTTTCGGTTTTGGGTATGCAAAAGGTAGAGCGTTACCAGATTCACTACTTTGAAAACAGGGATGGCGACAAGGTATTGATGGCTGACGGTGAGCTCTTTGAAGATGAGATTAAAGCAGACAAAGATAACTGATTTTTGTCTGCTTTAATTGGCATATGCAATAACTTAACAGGCATAGAATAATTAATGTTTGGGCTGTCTCAATAACGGCGGATTTAAAAATTTTTTCGCGGCAAAACTGTTGCGGAGCAGGTTTTTTATGCGCTTTTTGAGACGGCGATTTATATTTTTATATTATTAATACATAAAATTTGTACTATAAAGCCGAATTTTGTCGGCGATTAAGGGGGAGAAAGGCTTTGACAAAAATGTCGCCGAGAAGAAAACTGTTTATAAGAGCTTTTGTGGTATTTTGTCTGCTTGTAGGCATAGTTTTCGGTTCAACCGCCGTCAATCTTGCTCGCATTCAGCTTGTTGACAGCGAACAGTATAAAAAACAGGCTGAAAAAAATCAGCTTCACGATACGGAAATATCGGCAGAAAGAGGAATAATCTATGATGCAAACGGCACGGTTCTTGCCAAAAGTGCGTCGGTGTGGAAGGTTTATATCAAACCCAGCGAAATAGAAAACGAGGATTTCAAAAACGACCTTTGCCGCAAGCTTTCGGCAATAATCGGCGTTGATTTTGACGATATCAAGGAGAAGGCGGACAGAAACAAATATGCTTACCTTGTGCTGAAGCGTCAGGTTGAGTTTGAAGAAAAAGAGCGTGTTGCTGAGTTTCTGACGCAATATTATTCCTACACGGTAACGTCCGTAAACAAAAAAGGTGAAACCGTAACGTCGGAAAAGAAGATTTATTACAGCTCGGCTATAGGTATTGACCCCGACGTTAAACGCTATTATCCTTACGGAACTCTGGCGGCAAACGTAATCGGATTTACGGGTACCGACGACGTGGGAAGATTGGGCGTTGAGCTCAAATATGACACAACTCTCACGGGTACGCCGGGCAGAATCATCACTGCGCAGAACGGTAAAAGTGACGTTATGAGCCGTGAATATGAAACCGTCTATGATCCCGTTCAGGGCACAAGCCTTGTTCTTACCATTGACGAGGTGATTCAGCGCTATCTTGAGGACAGTCTTGAACAGGTTTATGTTGATTCAAAGGGCGTTGGTGCATACGGCGTCGTTATGGACGTTGACACAGGCGCAATTCTTGCAATGGCAAGTATGGGTAACTTTGATTTGAACACACCTCAGTCGCTTACCGACGAAGAGGAAGAGGCACTTTACAAAGAATATCCCGATGAAGAAGAAAGAGCAAAGGCACGCAATGAGCTGCTTTACGCAAAGTGGAGAAATTTTATTGTCAGCGACAGCTATGAACCCGGCTCGGTTTTCAAAATCATTACGGCTGCGGCTGCTGTTGAGGAAAACGTTCTGAGCGATAATTTCTCATATAACTGCACTGGCAAAATCAAGGTTGCGGACAGAACAATCAAATGCCATGACCGTGACGGTCACGGTTCACAGGATTTGAAGCACGGACTTATGAATTCCTGCAACCCTCTGTTCATCACCGTCGGTCAGGCATTGGGCAAAGAAAAGTTCTTTGAATATTTCGAGGCTTTCGGCTTTACCGAAAAAACAGGCATTGACCTGCCTGCAGAGCCGACACCTGTAGCGGGTGTTAACTACCACGCATACGATTCGATGGGCCTTGTTGAGCTTTCGAGTTCATCTTTCGGTCAGTCATTCCAGGTTACACCCATTCAGATGGTAACGGCAATCAGCGCGGTTGCAAACGGCGGATATCTTATGACACCATACGTTGTCGCTCGTCAGATTGATGCGAACGGCAACGTTATCAGCGAAACCCAGCCCAACATAAGACGTCAGGTCATTTCGGAAGAAACCTCTGCCGAGATTGCGGATATGATGGAGGGTGTTGTAACAAGCGGTACAGGTAAAAACGCTTACGTTTCGGGTTACAGGGTAGCAGGTAAAACGGGAACGTCGCAGAAACTCGGCAGTGACGGTGAATACGTTGCTTCGTTCGGCTGCTTTGCACCTGCAAATGACCCCGAGATTGCGGTTCTTATTCTTGTTGACGAACCCGAGGGACAAATTAACGGCGGTCAGATTTGTACGCCCGTTGCCGCTCAGGTTGTTGAAAAAACGCTTGAATATATGGGCGTTGAAAGACAGTATAACGATAAAGAGCTTGAAAAGCTTGACACGCTGACTCCCAGCCTTGTCAGCAAGGAAACGGAAGAAGCAGTTTCGCTTCTTGAAGAAAAAGGCTTTGAGGTCAAGATTGTGGGCGAAGGTGAAACGGTTATCAGCCAGATGCCTGCCTATAACCAGCCTGTTCCGCAAAACGGCATAATCGTTTTGTATACGGAAAACAACTTTGAACGGGTTACCGTTGAAGTTCCCGACTTAACGCAGATGACTCTGTCGATGGCGAATAAGTACGCACTTTCGGCAGGTTTGAATATCAAGATTTCGGGCAATGCTTTGAATGAGGGCGAAATTATTTCTTATTCGCAGAGCATCGAACCCGGCGAAACGGTTGAATACGGTTCAACCGTTACGGTTTACTTTAAATCGAACACGGGAGTAAGCGATTTTGCGTAGCGCTTTGCTCCGTCAGCGATACACAGGAGGTCAGAAAAATGAAACTTTCCGCATTATTGCAGGATTTGGGTGTTGCCTGTGGAGCACAGGACAGAGAAGTTTTGTTTATTACCGATAACTCGGCAAAGGTTGCCGAGGGTTGCATATTTGTTTGCATTGAGGGCAAACGTTTTGACGGACATACAAAAGCGGCGGAGGCACTTGAAAACGGAGCCGTTGCGGTTGTTGTTCAAAAGGATATGGGAATCAAAGAACAGATTCTTGTTGAAAACACAAGGGCGGCATATGCTCGTCTGAGCGCGGCTTTCTTTGGTCATCCCGAAAAAAAGCTCCGCATAATCGGCGTTACGGGCACAAACGGCAAAACCACGTCGTGCTTTATTATCAAATCCGTTCTTGATTCAATGGGATATAAAACAGGTCTCATCGGAACCGTTAAAAACATTGTGGGTGACAAAGAATACCCTGCAGTGCTCACAACGCCCGATTGCTATGATCTTTTTGCTCTTTTCAAAGAAATGGTTGAATGCGGCTGCGAATTCTGCACAATGGAGGTTTCGTCGCAGGCTCTTGACCAGAGAAGAGTTGAGGGTGTTCATTTTGAGGCTTCAATCTTCACTAACCTCACTCAGGATCACCTTGATTACCACGGTTCGTTCGATAATTACAAAGCGGCAAAGCATATGCTTTTTGAAAATTCAGACCTTGCCGTTATCAATATCGACGATGAAGCGGCGGAATATATGCTTGCCGATACGTCTTGCAGAAACGTAACGTTTTCTGTCAATAACGATAACTGCGACTATTCGGCAAAGAACATCAGAATTGCTTCATCGGGTGTCAAATATGAGCTTGTCAGTAACTCAAACATCGGCAGAGTAAAGTTTGCCGTACCCGGAAAGTTCTCGGTTTATAACTCAATGGGTGCCGCAATCTGCCTTGTTGAAATGGGCATGGATTTCAGAGCCGTGCTTGACGGTCTTGCACAGTGCGTTGGCGTACCGGGAAGAATGGAGGTTGTTCCCACCGAAACACCTTACACCGTTCTTATTGACTATGCTCACACTCCCGACGGACTCGAAAACGTTCTCAACTGTGTCAGAGAAATCACCGAGGGCAAGGTTATAACCGTATTCGGCTGCGGCGGCGACAGAGATAAAACAAAGCGTCCCATTATGGGCGATATTGCCGCAAGACTTTCTGACGTTGCGGTTATAACGTCTGATAACCCCAGAAGCGAAGACCCCGATGCGATTATAGCGGATATTGTTGACGGCGTAAAAAAACACGTTTCAAAGGTTGTTGTTGAAAGTGACCGCAAAAAGGCGATTGCAAAGGCGCTTTCAATGGCACGTGAGGGCGATATGGTTGTTCTTGCAGGCAAGGGACAGGAAACCTATCAGATTCTTGCAAGCGGAAAAATCCATTTTGATGAAAGAGAAGTTGTTGCCGAGATTCTTTCGGAGGGTATCTGATGAAATCAATTACGTTCAAAGAGGCTGCTGCGGCGGTTAAAAGCACAACCGAGCTTAACGGAAGCTTTAACTGTGTTTGCACCGATACAAGAAAAATTGAGCAGGGCTGTCTTTTTATTGCCATAAAGGGCGAAAATTTTGACGGTCACGAGTTTGCCGCAAAGGCAATTGAACTCGGAGCACAGGCTGTTATCTGCGAAAAAGATTGCGGTCTCGGCGTAAACCAGATTGTTGTTGAAAGCACAAGACAGGCGCTTCTTGACCTTGCAGGCTACTACAGAAGCCTTTTCAATATTCCCGTTATCGGAATTACGGGCAGTGTCGGCAAAACAACAACAAAAGAAATGGTTCACGCCGTTATGAGCGTGAAATACAATACGCTCAAAAACGAGGGCAACCTCAACAATGAAATCGGCGTGCCTCTCACACTTTTCAGGCTTGACGAAAGTCATGAAGCCGCAGTTATCGAAATGGGTATGAGCGGCTTTGAAGAAATTGCAAGAATGACCGCCGCCGTAAGACCTGACGTTGCGATTATCAGCAACATAGGTGTTTCGCATATTGAAAAGCTCGGCTCAAGAGAGGGTATTCTTAAAGCAAAGCTTGAAATTCTTCAGGGCATGAAAAATGGTGCGCCCGTTATTCTTAACGGCGATGACGATATGCTTTCAACCGTCAGCCTTGCCGACCATCCCATAACACGTTACGGCATTGAAAATAAAGATTTCGCATTTGTTGCGGAAAATATAAACGTCGGCGAAACTCAGGTTGCTTTTGATGCGGTTTGTTCCGACGGCAGAATCGGCGTTGAGCTTCCTTTCCCGGGCAAGCATAACGTTTATAACGCTCTTGCCGCAACGGCGGCAGGCAGCTTTTTCGGTATATCGGCGCAGGATGCTCTTGAGGCTCTCAAAAAATACGTGCCTGCAGGTATGCGCCAGAAGATTGTTAAAAAATGCGGCATAACCTTTATTGAGGATTGCTATAACGCCAGCCCCGATTCTCAGGCAGCGGCTCTTGCAGTGCTCGGCGGTATGAACGCAAAAAGAAAAATCGCTGTTATCGGCGATATGCTGGAGCTTGGTTCTTACAGTGCGCAGGCTCACGCGCTTGTCGGTGAAAAAGCTGTTGAAAACAAAATCGACGTGCTTTTCACTTACGGTGAACGTTCCGTTGAAACCGCAAAGGCGGCTCAGGGCGGAGTTAACCTTGTTAAAAGCTTCAGCGACAAACAGCAGCTTTCTGCAGAGCTGACTTCAATGCTTGAGCAGGGGGATGCAATTCTTTTTAAAGCAAGCAGAGGTATGAAGCTGGAGGACGTTATTTTTTCAATATATTCCTCTCTTGAAGGTGTTGATTGATTTATGAAATCAATTGCGGCTGTCATCATGGCAGGCGTTATCGGTCTTGCCGTAACGGGTGTTGCAGGCTTCGCAATGGTGCCGTGGCTTCGCAAGCTTAAATTCGGGCAGACCATACTTGATATAGGTCCCAAATGGCATAAGTCAAAGCAGGGCACGCCCACAATGGGCGGTCTGATGATGGTTATCGGCGTTGCTTCGGCGCTTGTTGTAACCGTAATAACCGATAAAATAATGGACGGCGATATCGTCGCTTCGGGCAGTATGGTTGCAACGGAGCAATACACAAAGCTCTGGAGCGGGTTCATAATGGCACTCAGCTTTGGTCTTATCGGCTTTGCCGATGACTATATAAAGGCGGTTATGCACAGAAATCTCGGCTTGACTATAAAACAAAAAACCGTTGCTCAGCTTGCGGTTACTTTTGTTTATCTGTTGAGCATCAGCAAGGGCATGGGCGGCTTGACTTATATGTTTATTCCGTTTGTCGGAACGGTGCATATGAACCTGTACTATTGGTTTTTCGGCATTGTTATCATATATGCTACGGTCAACGCTGTTAATTTCACAGACGGCATTGACGGTCTTTGCTCAAGCGCAACGCTGATAACTTCGTTAACACTCGGCGTTGTTGCGGCGCTCAAAGGCTTTTTCGGTTTTTCAATGACGTCAAGTGCGCTTGCAGGTGCGTGCCTCGGCTTCTTTTTGTGGAATAAAAATCCTGCAAAAGTTTTTATGGGTGACACAGGCTCGCTCTTTTTGGGCGGTATGCTTGTTGCGATTGCCTACGGCATTAATTGTCCTCTGATTCTGCTGCCTGCAGGTCTGGTCTTTGTTATTGAAGGCGCTTCAGACGTTTTGCAGATTGTTTATTACAGAATAAGCGGCGGCAAAAGAATCTTTAAAATGGCACCCATACACCATCATTTTGAAATGTGCGGCTGGAGCGAGAAAAAAATCGTTGCAGTTTTCGGAGCCGTAAATATTCTCGGCGGTGCGGCGGCATATGCGCTGATGAAATCCGGAGGATATTTCGGCTGATAATTAAAAAGAAAGGGGAACGGGCGGCATTGTTTAAAACTTTTTTGAAACACCACGGCGGTTTTTACTACACGGCGAAAGATCTTGTCAAAGGCAGAAAAAAGCTCAGGGACTGTTTCAACACAGCCCCGTTTGATATAACTTTTCTTGCACTTGTAATAGCATTGCTCACAATCGGACTTGTTATGATGTTTTCGGCAAGCTACGTTTATGCGTGGTATGATAAAAGTGCGGCATATGACCCTTATTATTACATTAAAAATCAGATTATGTTTGCTGTTATCGGCATTGTGCTGATGCTTGCAGTCTCCTTTATAAACCCCGACATTTTCAGAGACGTTTCGGGCATTGTGATGCTTATTGCGTTGCTGCTGCTGTGTTACGTTCTTATAAATCCGTATGAGGTTGCAGGCAAAGCAGAATTCAAACGCTGGATGTATATACCTGTAATCGGTACGTTCCAGCCGTCCGAAATTGCAAAGCTTGCGCTGATAATGTATCTTGCGTTCAGCATGGAAAAATATCACAAGCTTGTTGAGAAAAAGTACTGGATGATTTTTCCTTATATGATAATCATTCTTATTGTATGTGCGCTTGTTTACCTTGAAAATCACGTTTCGGGCACGCTTCTTATTCTCGGCATCGGTGCGGCAATGATGTTTTTCGGCGGCATAAAATGGCAATGGTTCGCCATAGCAGGCGGAGTTGTTATTGTGGCGGCGGTAATTTTCGTTTTGAATGCCGATAAATTCCTTGAGGGATACGCCAGCGAAAGAATCAGAATCTGGCTCAAGCTTCTCACGGGTGAAGATCTTACAACCGCAGAAGCGCGAGGTTCAGGTTGGCAAAGCCTTCAGTCGCTCTATGCTATCGGTTCAGGCGGACTTTTCGGTCTCGGATTCGGCAATTCAAAGCAGAAGCATATGTATCTTCCCGAGCCGCAGAACGATTTCGTTTTTGCAATTGTATGCGAAGAACTCGGCTTTATCAGAGCGCTCCTTATTATTGTGCTTTTTGTTCTTCTTGTTGCAAGAGGATTTATAATCGGATTGCGCGCAAGAAGCAAATTCGGAGCGCTGCTTGCAATGGGCGTAAGCTTTCAGGTCGGTTTGCAGGCGGCTCTCAATATCGCTGTTGTAACGGCAACTGTTCCTAACACGGGCATCAGCCTTCCGTTCTTCAGCTACGGCGGCACGTCGCTTGTTATGCTGCTGCTTGAAATGGGTATGGTGCTTGCAGTTTCGAGAAACGGAGAAAGGACGAAGAAAAATGCTGGAAAATAAAAAAATTCTTATTGCCGCAGGCGGTACGGGCGGTCATATCAACCCTGCGTTGGGCACTGCAGGTTATATAAAAGAAAAACACCCCTCAGCACAAGTTGTGTTTGTGGGTACTGCGGATAAAATGGAAGCAAAGCTTGTTCCCGAGGCAGGTTATGAGCTTAAAACAATTGAAATAAGCGGCTTCTACAGAAGCTTTTCTCCCGAAGCAATCAAGCATAACCTCGGCACACTTTCAAAGCTTCTCAAATCATCGTCACAGGCAAAGAAAATTATAAAGGAATATAATCCCGACCTTGTTATCGGCTTCGGAGGATACGTAAGCGGTCCCGTTCTCAGAATGGCGGCAAAGCTCGGTATTCCCACTGCTATTCACGAGCAGAATGCTTTCCCCGGTGTAACCAACAAGGCTCTTGCAGGCAAGGTTGACAGGGTAATGCTTACCGTTGACAAGGCGGAGCAATATATGAACCCCAAAAACCCCGTAACGGTAACGGGTCTGCCCATAAGAGGCGATTTGCTTAAGGGTGACAGGGATTTTGCCAGAGCGGAGCTCGGCATTCCCGATGATAAACCGCTTATTCTTTCAATGGGCGGTTCGCTCGGCGCAAAACCCGTTAACGATGCCGTTCTGGGTCTTATACTTAATAAGTATAAAGATAAGGATTGCATCTTCCTTCACGCAACAGGCAAAAACGGCGCATGGTTCACCGAAAAGCTTGAAGCGGAGGGCGTTGATTTAAAAGCCAATCCCCACGTCAGAATTACGGAATACATCGATATTCCCAAGTGTCTGCCTGCTGCTGACCTTGTTGTTGGCCGTTCGGGTGCAAGCACTCTGAGCGAATTGCAGGCTCTCGGTAAGCCCTCAATACTTATTCCTTCGCCTTACGTTACAGAAAACCATCAGTTCCACAATGCAATGGCTCTTGTCAATAACGGTGCGGCTGAAATCCTTGAAGAAAAGGATTTGACGCCCGATTCATTAACAGAAAAAGTCAATGCATTGCTTGCTGATAAAGAAAAACTTGCGCAAATCGGCAAAAATGCCAAGGATATGGCGCTTGTTGATGCAACGGCAAGAATCTATGACTGCCTTTGTGAAATAATAAAATAAATCACACCTTTTTGCATTTCCGAATAATATGAAACAGAGTTATTATTTGCTCGTTTTGTATCTCGGGAGTGTGAATTATGGAACACATTATAATAAACGGCGGCAATGAGCTTCACGGCAGCGTTAAGCTGCAAGGTTCAAAAAACAGCATATTGCCCATTCTTGCCGCCTCGGCGGTAACCGGCAAGGTCAGCGTTTTACATAATTGCCCAAGGCTTTCCGACGTTGATGCGGCAATTAATATTCTTTGTCACATCGGCTGCAAGGTCAGGCGTCACGGTCACACGGTTATTGTTGATTCTTCGGGTGCCGACAGTTTTGACATACCTGACGATATGATGCGTGAAATGCGCTCGTCAATAATCTTTCTGGGTGCGTTGCTTGCCCGTTTCGGCAAGGCAAGGGTAACTGCACCGGGCGGCTGCGAAATCGGACTTCGTCCCATTGACCTGCATCTTTCTGCTCTGCGCAGTATGGGTGCGGTTATTTCGGAGCAGGGCGGTCAGCTTGATTGCCGATGCCCCGACGGACTTACGGGCAGACATATAACGCTGAATTTTCCGAGCGTTGGTGCAACGGAAAACGTGATGCTTGCCGCTATCAGCGCAAAGGGCGAAACGGTTATAACAAATGCGGCAAGGGAGCCTGAAATTGCGGACCTTGCCGATTATCTGAACAAATGCGGCGTTACCGTTTCGGGTGCAGGTCAGAGTGTTATCCGCATTATAAGTGACGGCAAATTTTGTTCGGCAGAGCATAGGATAATTCCCGACAGGATAGTGGCGTCAACCTTTATGGCGGCTGTTGCCTGTGCGGGCGGAAGCATATGCGTCGCAGGGGTTGAAAAGGAGCATCTGGCACCCGTTATTCCCGTTTTTGAAGCGGCAGGCTGCAATTTTGATTTCAGCGGCGATGAAATGACGGCGGAGTTTTACGGCAGACCGCGAAGAGTCAGACGGCTTCGCACTATGCCGTACCCGGGATTCCCCACAGATTCGCAGGCGCTTTTTATGGCCGTTGCCGCAAAGGCAAACGGCACAAGCGTTGTGAACGAAAAGATTTTTGAAAACAGATTCAGACACGTGCCAGAGCTTGTGAAAATGGGCGCGGACATTAGGGTTGAGGACTGTTGCGTTGCGGTTGTTGAGGGCGTCAGAAACCTTCACGGTGCAAAGGTAACAGCTTGTGATTTAAGGGGCGGAAGCGCACTTGCCGTTGCGGCAATGGGCGCACAGGGTCAGACAGTAATTGAAAATATTTATCATATAGACAGAGGCTGCGAAGCTTTTGAGGATGTCTTCACCTCTCTCGGTGCGGATATAAGGAGAGTTCAAAGCCTGCAGGAGTAAAAATGGACAGAGAAGAAATAAACGGCGGCAGACTTACGCCTGAAGAACGCCGTGAACGTGTAAAAAAACTTAAAAGGAAAAGAAAAATCAGGCTCGCAATCGTTGTCGGCGGTTTTGCGTCTGTCTTTTTGCTGCTTATAAGTACGGTGGTTCTGTCCTTTGTTTTCAGGGTCAGGAACTTTATTGTTGAGGGCGATACGCTTTACAGTAATGAAGAAATAGTTGCCGCAAGCGGAATCGAAAACGGAAAGAGTCTGTTTTTTGCTGACCTCGACAGTGCAAAGGTCAATATCGAAACAAAGCTGCCGTATACCGTAAACGTTCAGCTCACAAGGAAACTGCCTGATAAAATAATAATCAGGCTTGAATCAACAGATAAGGCGTATGCCGTTGAAAAATCAGAAGGTCTTTATGCGATAACCAACCGTGATTTCAAGGTGCTTGAAATTTCGGGCGTCATACCCGAAGGCGTAGTGCCCGTTATCGGCGCAACACCTGAAACTGCAGAACCGGGTCAGCCGCTGAGCTTTGTTGATGACGGTGAGGACGATGCAACGCTTGAACTTATAAGAAACATTTCTTCAGCCATAGCAAATGCAGAGCTTGATGACGTTAATCTTATAAGCATCAGGTCAAGAAGCAACGTTTATCTTATCTATCAGGAGCGCGTGGTAATGCGTCTCGGTGACAGCTCCGATGCCGATAAGAAGATTGAACTCGGCAAAAGAGCCGTAGAAAGTCAGGATGAGCTTGACGGCGTACAGGTCGGCATTATCAATCTGACGGTGGCAAAAAAAGCGTATTTCAAACCTTCCGATATCAAGGATATTCCGGAGTTTGACGAATACGAATCCTACGTTCTCAACAAGGAAAAGGATTCGGAAGAAATTGCTTATGCAATTGAGCGCAAAAACGGTTCATATGCAATAACCAACCGCTCGTTCAAGGTGCTTGATTTTGCAAGCACTGCTCCCGAAGGAATTATTCCCATAGAGGGATATATTCCCGAAAACGCAAAAACAGGCGAAATGCTCGGCTTTGGCAGCGAAGAAGAGACCGATGCCGCATATGAAACGCTGAAAGACGTATACGAGGCTGTAACGGAAAGCGGTATTGAAAACGTTAATCTAATCGGCTTTGACGACGGCGACGTTTATCTGATTTGCGGCGAGCGTGCGGTGTTCAGAATCGGCAGCACAAAAAATATTGAAAATAAGCTTTCAAAGGGCAAAAAGCTTATGGCGGCGGAAGCCGAAGATGCTGTCGGTATAATTGAGCTTGACGATGTTGATAATGCTTATTTTGACGAAACCGCATATGAAGATATCGACGAACTTATGGACTTCAACCCCGATTATGAGGCCGAAGAAGATGATACTGAGGAATAAACTCTATAACAACAGTAAAAGCTGTCTCACAAAAGTGAGGCAGCTTTTTGTGTGTTACAGATTAACTTTTACGGTTTTGATTTCCCACGGGCGGAAGCTTAACTTGCCGTCTGTAATTGCCGCAGTTTCGTTTCCGAGCAAATCGGTTTCGGCGCAGACCGTGCCGATTGCCGTTTTAAACTTCGCAACCGCAGGCTCATCGGAATAGTTGCAGAAACGTGCAAGCAGATTTCCGTTTTCGGGATAGAGTGTTGTAAGAATTACCTCGCCGCCGTCCGATTCAAGACTTGCCGATTCAAATTTGCTCATTTCGCCGGTGCCCTTTGCAACTCGGGCAACTGTCGGCTGGTATGCATAAGAAACAGCTTTTCTGTGCAGCTGTGCATCGGTAAGCTCTGCGCCGAACGGAAGAAGAGCGAATTCGTCGTCATAAACACCGTCGAGCATCTTTGTTCCGCACATATAGGAGTTGGCGTAAACAAGCGGAACAGAAAGACGGTTGCCGTTAACGGCGCAACCCATACAGCCCCTGTTCATAACGGCAAAACCGTTTTTGTTGTCACGCAGTGCAAGCCAGTAGATGCCGCTGAACTGCGTTGAGTTGCGGAAAGATTCTTCGGGCGAAACGGTTTTATCAATAAGAATAAGGTCTTCTTTGTACCAATAATCCTCGGTCACTCTGATGTCGCCGCTCCAATCGGAAATTGAATAAGGCAGGTCACGCACCATTCTGCGGCTTTCGTCAAGGCAGAGATTCATATTCAGGCAAAGCTTGCTCTCGTGCATATGACCCTCAACGGTGAGCGATTTTTTGAGACCCATTTTCTCGCCGAGTTTGCCGATGTGTTCCCCGTGAACCTCAAACTTTGTTTTGCAGTCAATTCTCGGATTGCTGCCGTTGAAGCTCATTTCAAATCTGAAAGGAACAGAACCGATTTTGCCCTCGTGAACTGCAACAGCACAGCAATCGTTGATTTCAACGGACCATTTGCCGCTTGAAACACAGTCTTTATCTTCGATGCAGGCGCTGAAAAGTTCGCCGTTTCCGTTGTCAATAATTCTTCTGCCGCCGATTTCATCAATGAATGCAATGCCCGAATCGGTCAGCTTTAATACGTAGCAGGGTGTTGTAAGAGTGCCTTCGTCGCAATTCCAGTTATATGTATGCTTTTCGCTGCTTTCTTCAACGGTTTTTGCCGTGAACGGAGCAAGCTCAAGGTGAAGCTTTTTGCCGTCAGAATCTACCCATTCGTCAATCGGGAAAGAATGGTTGTTTATTGCAAGAACCGTTTCTTTTTCGGGTGAAGCGAATTTTGCCGTGATTGCTTCAAGTGATTTCGATTTAACGGAATCCGATGCATCAAGCGATGCGGGAATAAATCTGCGTGCAAGGTCAAGCAGACCGCATATGGTAACGTCGTGATGCTGAGCGGCAAGAGAATATTTCCAGGCGTCGTCAAGCTTTTCTCTTTCTTCTTTTGCGCCGAACATCATTGCAAGCGAATTGAGCTTTTCTGCCTGTACGGCTTCAACCTCGGATTTGCGAACGCCGTTAAAAATTTCGTTGCCGCAGTAACCCCAGGGCATCTGCACGTGAAAGTCGTTATCGGTGGTTGCAAGCTCGTCCTTTGCTTCACCGTAGAGCTTGGGGATATCCTCAAGAAGAACGTATTCAACGTTGTCTTTGGTTTCGGCATATGCCGTGACCTCTTCAATTCCCTGTGTGAGGTCATCGTATCTTGAAGCGAGAAGAGGGGAATATTTTTCAAACATCTCTTCAAAATCTTCAAGAGATATTTTGGTGTCGTTCGGCCAGCGTGAAAGAATCCAGTTATCAACCGTTGTGCAGTTGAAGCCTCTGCCTTGCTTGTCGTATGTAGGCACTGCGGGAATTTCGCTGCCGTCTTTGCCTATCCAGCGACCCCACGCAGAGTCAAAAGTACGGGGATAACCGTAGCCCATAACGTGCGAACGAAGAATTGCAGCATCATAGCCGCACTGCTTTATAAGCTGCGGAGTCTGGTTGTTAAGCGCAAACTCCGAGATGGAATAAACGTTAGGCGTTATTCCGAAAAACTCCTTGTTTGTTCTGACGGCGTAAATAAGCTGGCGTGCGTTGGATTCTTCCGAAATGGTGAGCGAAAGCGGCTGACCGTAGGTCGTTGCGCCGAGACCGACTCTGTCGGGATATTTTTTGAGAAGCTGCGAAATCAGCTCAACAACTTCAGGGTCACACCTTGTAAACTCATCAAAGGTGAAAGATTCATAATCAAGACCGATACGGAGCTTCGGATATTTTTCCATCCACTCAAAAATTTTCTTCAGACGCGGTTTGACTTCGTCTTTCCAAAGAACGTATCCGCCGTGTTCATAGGTCAGAATATAAAGCTTTTTCTTTTCCATAGTTATCACCCTGCTTTTGACTGATTTGGGATACAAATTAATTGTAACACATTAAATCGGTAAATTCAATCAAAAAAAGCCCGAAACTATGCAGCTTCGGGCGAAAAAGTTTTTGTTCAGTTTGCTTTTCTTACGGTTTTGCCGTTAAAGCTTACAACGTAGCTGTCCGGCGTATTATCGGTTCTCGGTGGAAAATCTGTTGAAATTATATGCGCAGGGCTTGCCATTGCAAGCTCCAGATTTTTTTGGGTTACTTTTGTAAAACTGTCGGTGCGTGTGCGCATTATTATTCTATTTTCAACCGCAAGCTCCTCGTATTCAAGAAGCTCGTCAGGGTCGTTTGCCAGAATGAAGGATGTGCAGTCACGCTCAATGTCTTTGTAACGCAGCATGGGGAACATTGCCTGCGTTTTGATTGAGGGGTCAAGCCGAATGTATTTCTCGGTTGTGCCGCATTCGTGCAGAAGAACAACAACCTTGCCCAGCATATCGCTGACTTTGCACCAATCGTCGGCTTTTCTCATTTCACCGAACGAAGCGTAATCACGCAGCATATCGGCAGGAGTAAAAAGCTTTTCACCAAGAGTTTCACGCAAAGCGGCATCAAACTCATCGGCATAATCAATGCCGAATTTTTTCATATCCTCAAGAGGCAAAAAGGATTCTTTTGGCTCAATAATAACCGTTACGGGCAGATGGTTTGGGTTGTTGTCAGACCACATCGCAATTTCTTTCATTGCAAGCTCAAAATCGTAGCAGGTGGTTGTCATTTCAATGTTGGGGCTGTGCATACAGGTGAATGAAACGTCGCCCTCGCGGTCAAAAACCTCAATATCAATTTCAAGGCTTCTTATGCCGCAGTTAAGCTGGTCCGTAAGAGTTTCGCTGACAAAATCCACCTTGTTTGCGGCAACCAGACCGAAGGTCAGGTCGGAAAGATTGCGGTAAAGCTTTTTGGTTGTTTCGGTTGATTCTGACTGATAGCTGTTGTGCGTTGCAAGAAAACAGATTTCATTGAATTTTATGCCCGAATCAAGCTCAGCCTTCAGGTCGCCGTCAAAAAACGAGGCTTCGTCTACGGGGGCAATTTCTCCGTTTGCATAAGCCTGTTCAAGCTCTGCAATGCGCTGAACCTGTTCTGTTATTTCTTCATTAAGTCTTGCTTCACTTGCGGGAAAAACCGAAACAAAGGTAACTATTGTTGAAATAACAAGCGGAATGAATTTTACGATATAAGTTAAAATGTTTATCATTTTCTCACCCCTGAAATTTATAAATGAATTATATCACGGCTTTTCAATAATTCAAGGCGGTAAAAGCTTTTTAAAGAATAATTTTCCACGCTTCGGTAAGTCTTTCAAGGCTCCAGGCAGCGTTTGCGGGACTTGTTGAGGGCAAACATATCGCCTTTATTCCCGTTTTGGGTAAGGTGTATTTATTGTAATATTTTTCAGCGGTCTTGCCGTTGACAATGATTCTGTCAACCTTACTGTTTTCAAGAATAAACGAAAGGTCGTTTGCCGTCACGTTTTTTATTGTGCTGTCGGCACTGCCCTCGATTTCGCAGGAGGCTATAACGTCCCACATTGCAAGGTGATTCTCGAGAATCATTTTCTTTTTTTCTCCAACGGTTTCAGGCTTCGGACAACCGATAACCGCCGCGGCAACCGCCCAGAATCTGTTCTGCGGATGACCGTAGAAAAATGCGGCTTCTCTTGATTTTACAGAGGGAAACGAGCCGAGAATAAGTGTTTTTGATTCGCTGTCAAACAGCGGAGGAATGGGATGTATAATCATATCTTTGTGTATTTCTTAAGTACCTGCGAAACAGGTGTGAAAACCGCAAACGTAACAACGGCGTTGATGGATGCTTTTGCAAGGTTAAAGGGAATAATTGCAGGGATAAGCATTGAAGCAACGGCTTTAACGCCCGTACCCATAAATATTCCCGTGAACACAAGGTTAAGCGGAATCATAACCGCAGTCATACCGATAACGCCGAGGATAAGACCGACTATAAGGCTTGCGATGCTTTTCTTGTGTCTGTAGATAAGCGACGGAATAAGAATGAGAACCGACGAAGCAATAAAATGCATAAAAAAGCCGATTATTCCGCTGCTTGCGCTGACTGTAAACGCCTGAATAAGGCAGACTGCAAACAGAATAACAATACCCGAAACGGGACCGAGCATCAACGCACCTATAAGCACGGGGATATCGGCAGGGTCATATTCAAGAAAAGCAACCCCCGGTATCAGCGGCAGGTGGATAAAATAGACCAAAACAATTGAAACTGCGGTGAGCATTGCCATGATGGCGGTTCTGATGACTGTCTGATTTTTTTTCATAATAAAACTCCATTCCCTCGGAGTGCCGAAAAAACAAAAATCGCCCTGCAAAACAGGGCGAAAAAGTCGAAATAACGGCAATCTCTTTCATCCGGACTTTAACCGTCGGTTGCGGAATTTCGCCGCATCAGCCGCCATAAGCGGGTCGTGGACTCTACCACCGGTGGGGAATCTCACCCCGCCCCGAGAATTGTTAATTTCATTATATGCCGATTGATTATTTTGTCAATAGATTTGCCGTAAAAATATCTGCCGAAAAGTCATCTTATTTTTTAATTTGGGTTTGTATTTTTATATTATATATGTTACAATAAATTTAACTGTAAACAATTACTCTGTTTTGGAGGAAAATCATATGAATTTTACCGCAATCGGTTCGGGGCAGTCCCACGAGGGATTTTGCCTTATCAAATCCGTTGAAAAAAAGATGACGGCAAAGGGCGTGCCTTATCTTGACCTTGTGCTTGCCGATAATGACGGCGAAATCAGCGCAAAGCTCTGGGATTATAAAGAGTCGCCCTCAAATTCGTTTGAAAAGTTTGACTTTGTAAAGGTCAGGGGCAGCTACGTTCCTTTTAACGATACCATTCAGTTCAGGGTTGAAAGAATCCGTTGCGTTCTGCCCGAGGATAACGTTAAAATTGAAGATTACGTTCCGTCTGCCTGCCTTTCGGGAGAGGTTATGCTTGCGGAGATTGAAGCCATAGTTGACGGCTTTAACGATGCGGAGCTGAAACTTCTTGTCACAAAAGTGATTGAAGTTTACAGAGAAAGGCTGCTTTATTGGCCTGCCGCCAAAAATCTTCATCACGCTGTCAGGAGCGGTCTGCTTATGCATACGCTCTCGATTCTTCGCCTTGCAAAGAGCGTTTGCTCGATTTACCGCTATGTGAATTACGATTTGCTTTGCGCAGGCGCAATTCTTCACGACGTTGCAAAAATCGAAGAGCTTGACGTTGCTTCAACGGGAATTGCAGGCGAATACACCGTTAAGGGCAACCTGCTCGGACATCTTGTTATGGGCGCTGTCAACGTTGACAGAATCGGCAGAGAAAACGGCATATCAGACGAAACGCTCACTCTTGTTGAGCATATGCTTATTTCGCACCACGGCACACCCGAATTCGGTGCGGCAAAAATGCCGATGTTTATCGAAGCGGAGCTTCTTTCGCAGCTTGACCTTCTTGATGCAAGACTTTATGAAATGAATCACGCCGTGAATGAAGTTGAGGTCGGTGCATTTACACCCCGTCAGTGGGCGCTTGAAAACCGCAATCTTTATAACCACGGCAGAGCCGCAGGCGAAGGCATAAATCTGATTGAAGAATAAAACAATTTTAAAATACAGGAGGAAAGAATATGAGAAATCACGAAGTAACAAAGGTTCAGCCCTTACTTAAAGAAGACGGCAGTCTCAGAGAACCCGGTTGGTCAAGAAGACTTTATCAGGTCTATGACCGCAACGCAATCAAGGCGCCCAAGTTCAGAATCAAGGAATGGGACTATTATCTTGTTTTGTCCGAAAAGAATAATTTCGGTGTAGCATTTACTATTTCCGATGACGGCTATATCGGTCTGCAGTCCGTAAGCCTTCTTGATTTTTCAAAGCCCTGGGAACATACCGAAACAATTCTCAACGCTCTGCCCATGGGCAAACTCAAGCTTCCCTCAACAAGTGAAAAGGGCGACACTGTTTATCACGATAAGCGCCTTGATATGGAATTCAGAGTATCCGAAGGTCAGCGCCGTATTGTTTGCAACTTCAAGAATTTCCTTGACGGCAAAACCTTTTCCTGTGATATAACTCTTGCCGAACCCAAAATGGACACAATGGTTATAGCAACTCCCTGGAAAGAAAAGAAAACCGCTTTCTACTATAACCAGAAAATTAACTGTATGAGAGCAAGCGGCAAGGTCAATTTTGACGGCAAGGAATATGTTTTTGACCCCTCAACAGACTTCGGCACTCTTGACTGGGGCAGAGGTGTCTGGACTTACGATAACACCTGGTATTGGGGTTCGGGCAATATGGATATTGACGGTCACTCATTCGGCTTCAACATCGGCTACGGCTTCGGCGATACCACCGCCGCAAGTGAAAACATCCTTTTCTATGACGGCGTTGCTCACAAGCTTGATGACGTTAAATTCCACATTCCCGAAAGCGGATACACAGACCCGTGGAAATTCACCTCAAACAACGGCAGATTTGAAATGGAGTTTGTTCCGATTATTGACAGAGCCGCCAAGATTGACATCAAGGTTATCATCACCGACCAGCATCAGGTTTTCGGCAGACTCAGCGGTAAAGCGGTGCTTGACGACGGTACTGTTATTGAAGTTAAAGATATGCTCTGTTTTGCAGAGGACGTTCACAATAAATATTAATTGGAGAAAACTATGGATTGGACAGAAATCAAAATAACCGTCAACGCAGATGACGTTGACAGGGCAGGGGACATCGCTCATATGGCGGTTCCCTACGGAATTTACATCGAGGACTACAGAACCCTTGAAGAAGAAGCCTGGCAGATAGCAAGAATTGACCTGATTGACGAGGACTTGCTTGCCAAGGACAGAACAAAGGGTATTGTTCACATTTACATTTCTCCCGAAGAAAATCCTGCCGAGGCAGTTTCTTTTCTTTCGGAAAGACTCACCGCAGAGGGTATTGCTCACGAGCTTGATGAGGCGGTCTGCAAGAATGCGGATTGGGAGAATAACTGGAAAAAATATTTCAAGCCTATGCCTGTAGGCAAGCGCTTGCTTATCCGTCCCATCTGGGAGCAGGAATTTGATGCAGGCAACAGAGCCGTTCTTCATCTTGAACCGGGTCTTGCTTTCGGCTCGGGTACTCACGATACAACAAGGCTCTGCCTTGAAAGCATAGAGAATTACGCCGAAAACGGCAAAACAATGCTTGATATCGGCTGCGGCAGCGGTATTCTCTCCGTTGCAGGTCTGCTTCTCGGTGCAGATTCCGCAGTTGGTGTTGATATTGACGCCCTTGCCGTTAAAACCGCAAAGGAAAACGGCGAAACAAACGGCTTCAGCGAGCCGCAGTTTACCGTGCTTCAGGGTTCAATGACCGATAAGGTAAGCGGCAAATTTGATATCATTGCGGCAAACATTGTTGCCGATATCATCGTTATGCTTTGCGAAAACGTCAAGAATTATATGAATCCCGATGCGGTTTTCATCACCTCGGGCATCATTGTGCCCCGTGAGGATGACGTTGTTGCAGCGTTTGAAAAGAACGGTCTTGAAATAATCGCACGTCACGAAAGCGGCGGTTGGCTTTGTTTTGAAACGAAGGTGAAAAGCTGATGAGCATTCAGAGCGAGCTTCGTGAGTTTCTGCTTGAAAAAGGTGTTTCCGACGTCGGATTTTTTGCAGCCGATGACGGACCGCTGCCCTTTGGTGTGAGTATCGCCGTCAGACTTTCCGAAGAAATAATTGACGAAATTGAGGACGAGCCTACCCACACATATTTCAATCATTACCGCAACGTGAATGCTTTTATTGATGCAATGCTTCTGCAGGCAGGTCTTTTTCTGCAAAGAAAGGGTTACCGCTATATAACCGTTGCCGCTTCGCAGAGCATCAACAAAGACGGCTGGAATTATAAGGGCAGATATTCCCATAAAAAAGCCGCCTGCCTTGCAGGTCTCGGCTCAATCGGCAGAAATTCGCTGTTTCTGCATTATGAATACGGCAGCTTTGTGCGTCTGGGAACAATTTTCACAAACTGCCAATTTGACGTTGCGGACGTAGAAATCAAAGACGTGTGTAGCGGCTGCGATTTGTGCGTCAAAGCCTGCCCTGCAAAGGCAATCAAGGGCGTTGACTGGTATCCGGGTATTCCTCGTGAAAAAATATTTGACCCTGAAGCCTGCAGCACTTTTATGAAAACAAAATTCCAGAAAATCGGCAGAGGCTCGGTCTGCGGAATATGTATGAGCGTCTGCACGATGAATAAACGATAAACACCCCCTCGAAAGAAGAAAGACAGTTATGCTTACAGAAAAACAAATTGAGCGTATGCTCTCAAAACTCAAAAGATTTGAAGATACCCTTAACCCTATGCTGTTCAAGAAAGTGGCAAAAATTGACAACGCGCTTGCCTTTGAAACTCTTGACAGACTTTACGATATTCCCGACGATTCGCAGATGAATCCCGTAAGCAGCGGATTTGTCTGGGGAGCAGAGGAGTCTTTCTGCTGGTTTAAAACCGAATTTGTTGTGCCCGAGGAGCTTGACGGCAAAAACCTTTTCGTTATGCCTCACACAGAGGGCTACGAAACTCTGCTCTGGGTCAACGGCAAACCCTTCGGAACTTTCTGCACAAAAATCGTT
>JAGBAK010000053.1 GCA_017938985.1 Clostridia bacterium | reverse complement strand
TCAATAAGACCGTATGCCTTGCCCTTGCCGTTCTTATAGTAATAGAGCACGCCGTCTTTTTCTACTATGCCGTCAAGCATCTTGCCGTCGGGTCCGAATTCATATTCGGCTTCGGGGAGAAGTCCGTTACCCTCCCAGACATATTTAACCTGGCTAACTGTAAGCTCGCCGTTTGCGCCGCCGACAAAGTAATATGCACCGTCAATTTCAATAAGACCGTATGCCTTGCCCTTGCCGTTCTTATAGTAATAGAGCACGCCGTCTTTTTCTACTATGCCGTCAAGCATCTTGCCGTCGGGTCCGAATGCATACTCACCAGCAGGGAAAGTTCCGCTGTCATCCCAGACGTTGCAGCTTTCGTTAACGGTAATTCTGCCGTCATCACTGCCTGCAAAGTAGTAGGCACCGTCAACCTCAACAAGACCCCACGCCTTTGTCTTACCTGTTTTATATAGGTAAAGAACACCGTCTTTTTCCACTATACCGTCAAGCATCTTGCCGTCTGCGCCGAACTCATATTCTGCCTCGGGAAGAAGTCCGTTGCCTTCCCAGACGTATTTAACCTGGTTGGTTACTATTCCGCCGTTTTCTTTGCCTGCGAAATAATACGCTCCGTCCTGTTCAACAAGACCGACTGTTCTGCGTTTACCGTTGATATAGTAATGCAGTCCGTCTGCCGTTTCAACAACACCGTTGAGTGCCTTATAGTCATTGCCGAAGTAATAAGTGCCGATGGGCAGGTCACAGGACGTTGTTTCAGCATATCGCTGACCTGTTACGGCGTGTGCAAAGTAATCGAAGAGATAATAATCGCCGTCAATCTTGTGAAGACCCTTTGCAGCCTTACCGTCTATTACGTAGCAAAGACCCTTACCTGCATCGTCATAGAAACCGTCGGGAATTGTTTCTGCCTTGCAGATACCGTCTGTGCCGAAATCATACCAATAATAATCCTGGCTGTTTGATTCTCTTACACAGTGGTAGCCTTCGTATCTGTAACCGTTTTCAAAATAGTATTTGTTGCCGTCAATTGTTTCCCAGCCCTTCTTATAATAGGACGGGCCGTAGAAATATCTGTAGCCGAAAATACATTTTTCCCAAACGCCCGAAACAAGCTTACCTGTTTCTTCAAAATCAAAGAACACAACGCCAACCTTATAGTTGCCTGCCTTTGCCGCCATTGTGTCGGAATGGAAATAATACCAGTCTTCACCAATCATATGCCAGCCCGAAACAAGCTCGCCGAACTTTGCATAGCGGTAAGCCGAAGCTTCTTCGTCAAGGAAAACGCCTGTGTGCTTGGTCTGACCCTGATTGATACCGTTTTCGCCAAAGTCATAATAATAGCCGTCAACCAGTTTAACGCCTGTATACTTAACGCCGTCTGCATAGTAAGCAAAGCCGCCGTCTTCATTTACCCAGCCTTCCTTGACTGCCTTTGAAAGCGTATAGGAATCTTCAAACTCGGCATAAATATCGCCGAACCAACCGCCCTTTTCTGTGGGAAGATTGGGGTTGATGAACGGATAAATACCGTAAGCTGCCTGATTTTCAGGCTTGCCTGCAAAGCTGTAAAGCGCAGTTGCACGCATATAAACCTTATAGCTGATTTCGCCGCTGTGAACAGCTGTTATGCGGTCATTGTTCCACTGAGCATCCGCTTTGGGTGTAAGTTTGATTCCGCTGAGAATGCAAAGCGGATTTGCCATTGCAGGGTCAATGGGCTGTGTCTGGTCAATCCAGTTGAGCGTAAGAGTGAGAGTGTTTGTTGCTTCATCATACTCAACACCGTTAAGCTCGAAATAATCGTTGATAACCTTTAATTCGGAATAGTCAACGTCAAATCTGCTGTCGATGTGGACGGTGGGTTTAACCTCTGTGAGAACGCTTACACGCTCTGCAAGCTGCATAAGGAATGTCCATGCCGACGCATTTTCAAGTTCAGCACCCGGCAACAGACTTGTAAGGTCTGCCAGTCTTTCGGGAATGGGAATCTGCGTCATATCAATTGCAAAGGAATATTCCGCCATCATCGGTTTTTCGGGGTCGATTACCTGATAGAAACTGTTATCATAGGTTGTTGCGTTTGAAATTTCTCTGTACCAGGCAAGAGTGCGGTCGCCGCCCGTAGCCTGGTCAAAGTCAAACGAGAGTTCGCCCATTTCATAAAGCGAAATAATAACCGATGCCTTTGCCTCGGTATCCGAAGCAGGAGCAGCGTAAACGGTAACGCTCTTTATGCCTGTGCCGTCTGTGCCGACAAAGGTAAAGCCGTCAATTATACCCGCCTGTTCGTTGCTCATTGAGAACGCTACGTCTTTTGCGGTTATTGCAACAGGCTTGTTGCGGTAGAGCGCCACAACGGGAAGCTCAACAACTGCGCCGTAAACTGCATCAATATTTGTTTTGGTGAAATAAACCTTATCGGGAATAACAACCTCAATTGTTTTTGAACCGATAACGTTGCCGTCAAGAACAAGATTGATATCGCCCGAGCCGTTGCGAAGTGCGGTGAACAGACCGTCCTGTGTGACTGTTCCCCATTTTTCGTCCGAAACTGTCCAGACTGCGCCTTCGGGAATTTCTGCTGCGTTACCCGTTGCGCTTACGCCCGAAGCGGTAAGCTGAACGGTTGTATCCTTTGTGAGGTAATCATATTCACTCTCAATAATTGCGTGGTCAAAAGCAGTTGAGCTGGGAGCGGTTGACACCATAAGAAGTGAAGTACTTACCGAACGTGCCGCACCGTCTGAAGGTCTGTTTGCAACGCTGAGTTCATCGTCGCCCTCAAGCTTTGCAACATAGGTTGTTGAGCCGCCGCCGTCAAGGTTGATTGCTTCAACACAGCCTGCCTCAAACATAATGTGGGCAATTTCTGCCATACTGCCGCCGCAGGAAACAGGTTCCTGTCTGCCGTCAAGGACCATAAACACAACTTTACCTGTTCTTGTTATACCTATGGCTGTGCGGCTGTGACGGGTTGTGTAGTAATCCGAGCTCGGTCCGTCCTGAATTACGCCGTTTTTAATAAGTCTTGCACCAAAGCCGCCGATAGCTTCCTGAAGCTGATCCTTATAAACGGTGTTATATTCATCCGTTGTGCCGATAACTGCCTTGCCGTCCTTGGTTATACCAAAGAATCCGTTTTTGCTCGGACCGTGATATTCCGTGCCGTCCATAATAAGCAAGCCGCCGGGTTCGCCCGTTCCCATATTAAATCCGTCGCCGTTGATTGAAGCTATAACATTGTAGTTTTCAATGTAAAGCTCACTTTCGGGGTTGCCGTATTTATTCTGAGCTGCGTTTGCCTGAGTCAGAACAGGCTGCATACCCCAGCTTGTGGGGTCGTTATCCTTATAGTTAGCAAAGATGTGAACGTCATCTCTGCTCAGGTCTGCAGTTGCAGTGTAATAAACCATCTGCTTGTTATCTGCAGAAGTTGCATGCTTGATATTCTGAACAATACCGGGGGCAAGATTTGAGGTTTCAGATGCAAATACCGTGAAATACGGGTTTTCGGTAACCTCAACGTAGTCGCCCGCAAGCTTACAGATATAATCTGCAAAAACGTAGCAGCAGGCTTTTCTTAAATCTGCAAGGTTGCTTGTCTTGAAATCTCTTGTTGCTTCAAGAGTTGTTATCATCTTGTTTGCAAGATATGCGTTATAAACAGCGTCCCTTACATCCTGTCTTGTGCTTACGCCGCCGAGTCTGTTTTTAAGGAAATAGTCCGCTCTGGTTTCAAGGCTGAGTTCTTCTGTAAAATACGCCTCAAGCAAAGCCGTAATATTGCCCTCGGAATAAGGCTCGCCGAGAATTGCTTTCATAAGATAATAAGCATCAAGGTCCGCATAAATATCCTGCTGATTGAATCCTCCGACCTCATCGGGGTTATCTTTAAGGAAATAATCTTCAGCAACGGTTTCAATCATTTCTTCAAGAGTACCGTCTGTGCCGCCGTAATCGGAAAACTCGATAAGGTCAACGATGTCGCCTGCCCAGCCTGCAACGTCGGCATGGTTAAGACTCTTCTTGTTGTAGTAAGTGATATCCATTGCGCCAAACATATGGCCGAAATCAACAAGATCGCCGTTGGGAAGCTCAAAAAGTTCAATATTCTTGAGTGCGCTGACGGTTATGAATTCCGTTACGCCCTCCATTGAGTTGTATTCATCCTCAATGCGTGCAACGTAATCTGCAAATCCCTTATCCTCAGAGCCTGCCATAATACCCCACGAGCCGTCAACGTAATCTTCAACGCCTGTACGGATATACTTGATAACAAGCTCTGCAGGGTCTTTGCCCGGGACTTCGGATGCATAGGAATTAGCAAGTTCTTCAAGCAGAGCAAGGTTTGCTGTAAAGGTTTCATAATCCGATACGGAAACCTCTTCAAGCATCGGGATTTCAACGTATGTGGTGTATGCGCAACGTGTGCAATCCTCATATGCTTCCCAGCCTACGCTGGTGTAAGTGGGAGCCTTTGCTTCAAAATATTCAAGATTATGACCGAGAACAGGAATGATTTCCTGAGCCCTGATTATTTCGCCGCAAACCGAGCAGTGACTGCCTTCGGTGAGGCCTTCGTCTTCGCAGTGGGCAGGAATGCCTTCGTCGATAACCTCTGTGTGACCGAGTGCTTCGCCCTCTGTGTGACCGCAATTAATGCAGGTTGCGGGCGCTGTGCAGCTTGCCGCCGTCATATCGTGACCTGTTGCAGGTGTTTCGCTTTCTATATATTCATAGCGGCATCTGAGGCAGGTATGAACAACCGAACCGTTTTCGGTGCAGGTTGTCTTAACTGTTTTTGTGCCGAATCTGTGACCGAGAGCTTCTGATAATTCTTCGCCGCAAAGCTTGCAGGTCTGACCCTTGAGACAGGTTGCATTGCCGCCCGGAATATGTTCCTTTTTGGGAGCAAGCTCCTGTGAGCAAACGGTACATTTCTGTGCTTCCGAGCAGGTTGCTTCTGCGCCTGCGGTGTGTCCCTTTGCAGGAGCAAGAACTGCCGAACAGTCAACGCATTTCTGCGCTTCGGTGCAGGTTGCTTCTGCGCCTGCAGTGTGACCTTTTTCTGCAGTTTCGTTTGCAGTGTAGCTGTGACCGCAGGTTAAGCATATATAAGTGGTGTAGCCGATATCCGTGCAAGTGGGCAGAGTTACAATTTCTTTGTAATTATGACCCTTTGCAACGTCAACCACCGTGTGGCATACCGTGCAGACACTGTTGGTTGTGCAGGTAGCCTGTGCATTCACGCTGTGACCCTTTGCGGGGATAACGTGTTTGCCCTCTGTGTAATCGCAGCGCACGCAATAGCTACCTGAGCTGAATCCGTCTTCGGTGCAGGTTGCGTCTGTTGCTTCGTTATGAATCATTTCGTGACCGAGAGCCGCCTTAAGCTCTACGCCGCAAACTGTGCAGGTCTGTGCCTGAGTACAGGTTGCATCGTTACCCGGTGTATGACCGTTTTCGGATTTAAGCGTTTCGCCGCAAACGGTACAAATCTGAGGCTGTGTGCAGGTTGCGTCAGCACCTGCGGTATGACCCTTTGGCTCAACAACGCTGTCTGTATATTCGTCGCCGCAAGCGGAGCACTTATGTGTGGTATAGCCGCTTTCGGTACAGGTGGGAGCAGTAACGGTTGCAGAGTAACTGTGTCCTTTTGCCTTTTCAACAATTTCGCCGCAAACGGTACATATGCTGTCTGCAGAGCAGGTTGCATCGCCGTTGGGCGTGTGACCCTTGGCAGGCGTTTCGCTGTCAACATATGTATGCGAACAACGCTGACAGGTGTGGGTTGTGAAGCCGCCGTTTGTGCAATCGGGTTTTGTCACAACGGATTTATAATTGTGACCGAGAGCCGCTTCAAGCTCCTTGCCGCAAGTGAGACAGGTCTGCGCATTTTCGCAGTTTGCCTTATCGCTTGCATTATGACCTGTTGCAGGAATTGTTTCTGTGTAACTGTGACCGCAGAAGCAAGTCAGGGTTTTGACGCCGTTGTTTTCGCAGTCGGGCTGTTTTGTTATTTCTTCGGTATAGCTGTGACCCGAATGCTCTTTCCAGACACCGTCCACATAATAGTTGGTCGAACTTGCGCTTGTTGTTTCTTTATAGGTGCCGTCGGCATTCTTAAGTTTTGCCGCCGTAATGGGAATTTCTGTGTAACCCGTGTTCTGAACAAGCTGATAGGTCACGGTCTGCGAACCCTTTTTAAGAATGATTTCGCCTGTGCCCGTGCTGCAGATATCAGCGCCGCCTGCCGTTGTGTAAATATAGCCTGCAGATGCATCAAGCAGACCGTCAACACAAATTCTTGCATCCTTTAAATCTGCTTCTTTACAGGTATATTTTCTACCGGGAGCATAGCTGACGGGAATAAACTTAAAGTTTCTGGAGCTGCAGAAATTGCCCCACTGTGCCGAATCGTAAACGTAAACATTGGCACCCGATGCAACAACGCAGCTTGCGTTTTCGCCGATGATGAATTCCGCACCCGGAAGCATTGCAACATCCTGTGCAAGAGTAAGCTTGCCGCTGTTGACTTTAACGGTTATGTTTCCGTTGATGGGAAGCTCATAGTTTTTGGAGTTGATTTTGGTTGCCATAATGCCCGAACCGAGTGAAAGCTCGATGGGACTGATTGAAAGGTCGCCGTCAACCTCAAAAACAAGTCTGTCTGTGTTTACGTCATAATATTTTTTAACCGAACCCGAGGTAAGATTGAACATTGCGCCGCTTGAAGAAAGGAAATCAACGCCTGCGCCAAAGCTCATGTTGGACATTCTTATGCTGGTATAACAGCTTTCAACCGCACCCGATTCAATTGTCATGGGTACTTCGATATTCTGAATGTAATACTGTGAAAGCGGAAAAACGCCGTTTTTCATATCGCTGGTCTGTGAACCGCCTCTGAAGTCCATTATCTGGAAATACTCATAAATTTTTGCACCTTTTTTAGCAACAACCGAACCGGAACCGATAATGTAGCCGTAAGCATAAAGTACAGCGCCGCTGTTAACGGTGATGTTGCTGCCGCTGCTCATTTTTATGAATCCGCAGGGACCGTCGGGCGAGCCGCCGTCAGGTTTGCTGCCGACCGCGGCAAAATGCTTTGCAGGCAGCGAAAGCACACCGTTGACCGTGATGTTTGCGCCGCTTGCCATAGTGAGTGTACGGTAAGCTGTCGGAGTTGTTCTTGCTTCGTACACAGACTCAGGTGCATCAGTATAAATTGTGTTTGCCGCATCAAAAGGTATGAGCAGCGTGACACCCTTGGGGATCACGTAGTTACCTGCAGACAATGTGCCGTCATTCATAAGAACAACAGTTTTGTTGCCTGCATTTGCGGCATAGGTTGCAGCCGCATTCAGGTCGGAATAAAGGTATTTATTGCCGTCTGCGGAAAAATATGCCGCAGAATTATTACCCGAGAAAACCGCTTTGACCGTCATTGCCGATGCAGGCTTGAGCGTGTAGGTTGCGTTGACCGAAAGAATTCTGTTATCAAGGGCATCAACCCAGGCAACAAATTTTGCTCCGCCCGAAGGTGTTGCAACAAGAGTTGCGCCGTTTGCAAAAGCTATATTCTTTGACGAACCCGAAGCAACAGCCGCTCCGTTAACCGTTACGGAACCTGCCGCTGAATCATAATCAAACGTAACGTCCGAAGCGGTCGCCGCAGGCACAAGACTGAAATTACTCAGAACGAGCGTTGCGGTTTCGTTGTTTGCTTTTGACTTAAGAGTAAGGGTGTAGCTTGCATTGGGTTCAAGAAAAACCTTGCACGAACCCTTGGTTCCGCTTTCGCTGAATGACGAATAATTGGAAACGCTGAAATCAAAGCGGATTGTTGCCGCCTTGCCTGTGTTGTTATAAACGTCTATTGTGTTGGTTTTGCCCGAAAGCAAACCGCCCTTGACGGTAATTGTGACAACGTCGTTTGAAACACTGCCCGTTCCCTGTGTATCAACAACCTCGATACTGCCGCCGAGAACGCTGCAGGTTTTTGAAGCCGAAGATGACACGGTTGTTGATTCTTCAATTGCCGAGAGAAGAACACCAAGGGATTTAGCCGTGTTTGTTTTGAGCAAATCTTCAATTTCTTCTTCGCTGAAATCTGCCCACAGAGGCTGCAAGGCTTCTATATCAGCCTTTGCCTGAAGCATTGTTTCCAAATTCATATTTTTGACAGCTTCAATTATCTCTTCTTCGGCAAGAATGCTTGTGCCGAGATAACGCACCATCACCTTGTTCATCTCTAAAAGTGCGTGCCAGAGAGGATTGCTCTCATCAATCCCGAAGAAATCCTCTGTTCCTTCAAGTGTGCCGAGGTCGGGTTCTTCAGGCATAACAATTTTCGAACCTCCGTGCACAGGTGTTTCGGGATCATCTTTGGGATTAACAGGCGCAGAAGAAACCAGCATCATCAGCGCCATTGCCCATGACAGCAAACGTCTGAAAACCTCAAAAATCATATTATCCCCTCCTTATCAGAAATAAGATTTGAATCAGATTCGCTTTCTTCTGCCGCCGGACTTACAAACGGCAGCGCCAACGAGAAGAAAGCCATATATGCAATTTCGGTTCTGAGTGACGAGTTATAGAAAACCAGTAAAAAGCAAATCACCGACATAATCATACCGATGCGGCAAAGCAGCTCGTTTGCACCTTTTTTGATTTGCCTGCGTGCAAGAATGAAGCAAAGCACAAAGAACATAAGATATGCCGAAAGACCGATTATGCCTGTTTCAAGAAACAGGAAAGCACTCGAAAACCAGTTATAGTTAAGGTATGAATGTGAGCGGTAGAACTCACTGTTGAACATTTCATACGCAGACGTATCACAGTTACCCAAGCCCATACCAAAAAGCGTCTTAAGAGGGGTATTAAGATAATCCCGCGCAATTGTGGGTATTGCGGTAAATCTGCCGAGGTCTTTTGCCGTTGAATAGTTTGTTGCGGTTACCATCTTTTGAATGTTTTCAAACGTGAGCGCCTGATTTTCGCCGAAAATCATAGACAAAAGCGAACCCGAAAACGTCAGAAGCAAAGCACCTGCCGCCAGAACAAAAGCTTTTCTGAAAGAAAACTTTGTCATCAGAGTACACAGCAAAAGAATCAAAACAAAAAGAATGAAGAAGAATTTAAGCTCTGCCATCGCCGCTATCAGAAGCGATACTCCGCATTTCAGGAAACAGGACCACGCTTTTTCCTGCTTATTCATAAAGTTAAGAAGTGATTTTGTGAGAACGATTGAGAAGAATATGATGGTGTATGAGTTACAGCCTTCGTCAACACCGAATATTCCGCCGAGGAAGTCCTGTCTGAGTCCCATAACAAAAAACTGAAAGAGTGAAACAGCGGCATTCACCCAGAAAACGCCGTCCATAAACTTAAGGCAGCCTTCCGCGTCATCCTCATCAAACATAACCGCAAAGAGCATAAACGCCGCATAGAATCTGAAAGTGTTTCTTACCCCCCACAAATAATAAAGAGGTGTCTGAAAATTGAAAAGGTAAACAATCAGCGTATAGAGGAGCAGCACAACCGTGAACAAAACGAACGGTGCGTGTTTTTTTCTGATAAAAGCACTTCTGCCCGATGCCGCAATCAGAACGCCGCCGACGTACATAACGTCGGTAACGTACTTGACAAAAGACGGCAGCTTGAGAAACTCAAGCAAAAACGCCATTATGAACGGAAAGAAGAAGATAACAAAGGTAAAAATCTCCTGCGCTGACCGTTTTTTTATGTAAAGCAATCCGTTTCCTTTTTCGAGCATAATTTTCTCCGATAAACTAATTTTGTTCCTTAAATTTTATCATCAGGCAGCAAAGAAAAGCGCATTTTAACCTGAAAAGCTTCCAGAAAAGAGCCGCCGCCGATGAGCAGAGGGATAAAACCTCGTTTGTTAAAGCGGAGCAAAGCACCTCGTCTTTAAAAAGTATCTTGATGCCTGCAACGCTTTCTTTATTTGTTTTGCCGCTTGCAACAACCTGTTTGATTCCGGCAAGGGCATATGAAAGATATCTTGCAGTAAGGTGGTTTTTTACGTTTTGCGAATAACCGTTTTTATTGCAGATGTCAGTAACTTTGTTTAAAAACACGTTGTTTTTGCTTTGAAAATCGGGATACTGTTTATTTGAAAGCGAGTCGCCGTGAAGCACACACATATAAAGGTATTCGGGAACAATTGTTGCTTTTTTGACATAAGCAAAACACTCGGCTAAAAACAGCGCATCCTCCGACAAAACTTCTCTCTCGGAGCAGAACTCCACTCCGTTGTCTCTGATAATGCTCGTTTTAAGCATTTTGCAGACCACCCCGAAGCCGAAACCCTTTGACCGTGTGCAAAGGCTTGCGAGAAGCTCTTCCGTTACGTCGGAGCCTTCATAACAAAACTTATCTGTTTTAATTGTTTTTTCTTTTATTTCAGCGTTGGGAAGAACGTCAGCTCTGCCGTAAAGCACAATTTCAGAATCATCTCCGATTGCCGCATCAACGCATTTTTGAACAGTTTCGGGCAAAATGTAATCGTCGCTGTCAACAAAAAGAACGTAGTCCCCTGTTGCAGCATCAAGTCCCGCATTTCTTGCAAGACCTGCTCCCTCGTTGGTTTTATGAATAACCTTTATACGGTTGTCTTTTTCAGCCCATTTTTTACAGATTTCAAAACCTGAATCGGTTGAGCCGTCATCAACAAGAATAATTTCGGTTTCTTTATACGTCTGATTAACGGCAGATTCAATGCATCTGTCGAGATACTTTTCTGCATTATAGACAGGAATCACAATCGACACTCTCGGCTGACGCATAAAACCGTTTTCTCCTTTTCAAGAATTTAAAATACCGTTTACCGCCACTGACCAATCATATTCAAGTACGGCGGTACGTGAATCGGGATTTGCACAGTTGACCGCTTTGTCAACAATGCGGTTGAGATAATCTTTTTCAAACGAATCAATAAGCCAAAATCCGTTTTTACCTCTGAATGATTTCATTTCACCGAAATCTGTTGTAACAACAGGCTTATTGCACGCCGCCGCTTCAAGGCACGAAACGGGAACGTCAATGCATCTGCCCATTTCTGTTACAGGGAAGAAATAAACGTCGGCAAGCTGATAGATTTCTTCTATATCGGGAACGTAATCATCAATCAGCCTGATATTCGGGCAGGATAAAAGCCTGTTTTTCAGTTCTTTATCCTGTTCATCCTTTGTCAGAGTGCTTGTGACAAGAATAACCTGATATTTTTCGTCCAGCTTCATAAGCTGAGCAACGTTTCTGCCCTCATTAAGGTGACCGACGTGCAGAACAACTTTCTTTTCGGGAGAAACACCGTATTTCGCTTTAAGCTCCGCAGATTTTTCTTTGGTTACGGGTTTAAACTTTTCCGTGTCAACGCCCATTGCAATTTTGCGGATTCTTTTTGGGGGTATCGCTTTTTCAAGCATATGCTTTGTGTCATCCGAAACAACAAGTATTTCTGCCCTGCAAAGCAAAAGAAAAACTTTTGCAAGAAAGCTGATTTCCGTTACCTGTGTAAGCAAAGCCGAGACTTTCTTTTTTGCAAAGAAAGAAAGAATAAGTATACGCAGCGCTGTTGCCGACGAGCGTGCAGGAAACGGCACATAAAGAACGTTTTCTTTGCTTTTGCCAACCGTGCTGATAATATCGCCCGTTATAAGCAGCTTGTTTGAAGAGACAAACACATCCGTCTGCTCAGACCGACGCTCATACGAAACAACCTTGGTTTCGGGAGAAAAGCTTTTTATTCTTTTTATTAAGCTGTTGGCAATCTTAAGACACCCTTCGTCGGGCGTTTCAGACAAACAGTTGGTAAAAATCAGCATAACATCAAAGCCTTTTTATTTTTTTGCCGCACATGCTTCGCAGGTTGAGCAGGCATCAAGCTGCTCTTTCGTCACCCTGCCGTCGCGGTAATCGCGGACAATTTTATTTTCAAACATTGAGTACTTTTTCTTTTTGAAAAAGCGCAGGAATTTGTGCCTGATAACCCAGAATGCAGGCTTCCATATGTATTTGTGCATTGCAGGCGAAACCGAGCCAATCATCCAGCAGTTGCGGTCACAGCAGCGTACCTTTTTGCGAACGTTTTCGGCAGCTTCACTGCTCCAGAGTTCGTCCCAGCTTTGCTCATTGAGGTTGCCCATAACCTCTTTTTCTTTTGTGCCGTTACAGGGCATCACGTCGCCGTAAGGGTCAATAAAGAAGGTATCAAAGCTCATATCGCAGGGCAGAAGCCTTTTCTGGCTGAATATATAGTTAATCAGACCGTGGTTGAAATATGCTCTGAACCATTTTTTGGGGCTGTTTGATTCAAGCAGACGGTTGACAAGTTTTTCAAAATTCTCCGCAACCGCAAGTCTGTCTTTGATTATGTTGTTTGATTCAACAAAATAAAAACTGTTGTGAAGCGAAGCGGTTGCAAACTCCATATCAAGCTCATCTGAAATTTCATAGAGCGGCACAAGGTCGGATGCATTCTTATCCTGCACCGTCATACCGAAGCCGACGTCTTTCATACCCATATCAACAAGAGTTTTGAGCGTGGTGTAACCTCTGTTGAAGCCGTCGTCAAGACCTCTGATTTCGTTGTTTGTCTTTTCAAGACCTTCAATTGAAATACGAATACCGACCTGCGGAAATTCCCTGCACAGGTCAACGATTCTGTCAGTGAAGAAACCGTTTGTTGAGATAACAATGCGGTCACTCTTTTTATACAGTTCACGCACGATATCCTTTAAATCTTCACGGATAAACGGCTCGCCGCCCGTGATGTTTGTGAAATACATTTCGGGCAATTTTCGGATTGTTTCAATTGATATTTCTTCCTCAGGCTTTGAGGGCACCTTATATCTGTTGCACATTGTGCATTTGGCGTTGCAACGGTAAGTTACAATAACCGTGCCGTTAAGTTTTTTGCTCATCGGGATTCCTCACTTTTTACGGAATATATATCCGTAAGCATTGCGCAATATTTTTCTGCCGAAAAGAATGCAGACTCAAAGCAGTTTTTCGCATAGACTTCAAGCTTTGCTTTATCGGCTGACAGCTCTTTGATTTTTGCCGCAAGCATTTCAGCGTTGCCGCTTTCAAAAAGCTCACCGTTAACTCCGTTATCAACAAGCTCGGGTATGCCGCCAATATCGGCGCCCAGAACGGGTGTGCCGTAAACGCGGCTTTCAATAACGGTAAAGGGACAGTTTTCGTAGCATTCGGAGGGAACAACGGAAAAATCCGCCTGCGAAACAAGCCTGACAAGCTCTTCGCCTTCAACAAAGCCGCGGTTAACAACGTTACTGCGTTTTTCAATCTCCTGCTCAAGAGGTCCGCTGCCTGCAAAAACGAATTTCACGTCAGGCAGAGAATCAACTGCACGAAGCAGAGTTTCAACGCCTTTTTCTTTTGAATATCTTCCGAAATAAAGAACGTAGCCGCCTTTTGGATATTTTTCTGATTTTGTTATGCCGACAAAATTCTGCATAACGGTGATTTTATCTTTAAGTTCGCTGCGTGTTGCGAGCTTTTGTGCAAGAAAAGCACTGGGCGATACAACAGCATCAATATAGCGGTAAACTTTTTTTGCTTTCCAATAATAAGCCTCAGCCGCACCGAAAATGCTTTTGGCCGCCGAGCCGTGAATGCATTTGCCCGAAATGCAGTTGTGATATTTGCCGCCGAGGCACTTTTCACATATTTCACCCGTAACGGGATTCAGCATAAGATGGTTGGGACAGACAAGCTGCAAATCGTGGGC